>JAZLHH010000038.1:0-28652 GCA_045616745.1 Candidatus Limivicinus sp.
AGGTGGATCTTGGCGTACCTTCTTATGGCTCGAAACCCAGGTAACGTATCTGATGAATGTGTATTAACTTGTCAAGGTTCAAGTGAGGAAAATTAATCCCTCTAAGGGGTAGTCTTTGAAAAAGGCAAAAATATAAGGCTATAAGAAAAATTTTTTTATTTTTTTGCATCTTCATCTCCAGAAGCGTTGAAATATCATGTGTTGAAAAGAAAAAAAGACTCAGTCACCAATAGGCAACTGAGTCTATATAATCAATATACGGAATAAAAACGGATAAACGGAATCATATTTCTTCAGAAGAGAACAAAAGAGTATCGCGTGAAAAAATAATGGGTTTGAGAGAAAAAACACAATCAAAAACGAGCTTAAAAAAGGGCAAAATTTCCCCCATCAGTTAACCCATTTGGGGGTCAAAAACATGGTTTCCCCCATGGTTAACCACTTGAAAACGGGATAAACAGCATCAAATTTCTTCAAAAGGAAACAGAAAAAATGAGAAAAGAAAAACCCAGAAACCATTGAGATTCCTGGGTTTTTGATTGTTTTGTAGGGGAGATCAGCGCTTGCTGAACTGGGGTGCACGACGTGCGGCTTTGAGACCGTACTTCTTACGTTCTTTCATTCTCGGGTCACGAGTGAGGAATCCTGCTGCCTTCAGGGGAGCGCGGAAGTTCTCATCGACGAGAAGGAGAGCTCTGGCAATGCCATGACGGATGGCACCGGCCTGACCGGAAACGCCGCCGCCGCTGACAGTGGCTTCAATATCGACCTTGCCGAGGGTGGACGTAGCGACCAGGGGCTGACGAACGATGAGCTTCAAAGTTTCCAGGCCGAAGTAATCGTCAATATCGCGGCCGTTGATCGTAATTGCACCGGTTCCGTTGGGAACGAGGTGAACGCGTGCTACGGAGGACTTTCTGCGCCCGGTACCATACATGTAGGGCTTCTTGGTTTTATAAGTTGCCATTAATCATTACCTCCTAATCAGCGATCCCAAACTTCGGGCTTCTGTGCTGCATGGTTGTGCTCGGGGCCTGCGAAGATTCTCAGGCGCTTGAGCTGCCATCCGGCGATGGTGTTCTTCTGGAGCATACCGCGAACTGCCAGACGCATTGCCAGCTCCGGGCGCTTTGCCATCAGAGTCTTGTACTGCGTTTCATGCAGGCCGCCGGGATATCCGGAATGCGTGCGATAGTACTTCTGTTCCAGCTTCTTGCCGGTGAGGACTGCGTCCTTTGCATTGATGATGATGACATAGTCACCGCAGTCAACATTGGGCGTATAGTCGGTTTTGAGTTTGCCGCGAAGCAGATCTGCGGCCAGTGCAGCGGTCTTGCCCATCGGCTTGCCGGCTGCGTCAAGGACATACCATTTTCTCTCAACGGATTCCTTGGTAAGCAGGGTAGTGGACATTTTGTGCCTCCGTATAATAAACTAAGTTTTGACAATTCATGCGCCAGACATTACAATCTTAAACGCGCTCATCCTTTATACCATAGGGTATTTGACGTGTCAACAATAAATTAATTTTTATATATGATAACTCTTGAATCCTCTTAAATTCTCTAAAATACTCTTAAATTCTCTGATCGGAAATGAAAATGGATAAGCTGAATGAATTTTCCGGAACCGTCCGCAAGGCGGTAGACGATTACCATATGATCTCCGCAGGCGACAGAATCGCCGTCGGAATCTCCGGCGGGAAGGACAGCATGCTGCTTCTTGCCGCTCTGAATCATCTGAAATCCTACTATCCTCAGCCCTTTTCGCTGGAGGCAATCACCATCGAACTGGGGTTCGACAGTATGGACTACACCCCGATTCGAGAGTACTGCGCTGCGCAGGAAATTCCCTATACCTGCATCAAAAGCGACATTCGCGAGATTGTATTCGACGTACGCAAGGAGGACAATCCCTGTTCTCTCTGTGCGAAAATGCGGCGGGGCGCCATCAACGATGCCATTACCGCCCGAGGCATCCACAAGCTGGCATTGGGGCATCATTTCGACGATGCCGTGGAAACCTTCATGATGAGTCTTCTGTTCGAAGGCCGGCTGTCCTGCTTCCGTCCGGTGACGTATCTGGACCGTTCCGGCGTCACGCAGATTCGCCCGCTGATTTACGCCGGAGAGCAGAAAATTGCCAATCTGGTGGAGGAGCTTGCCCTCCCCGTTGTGGAGAACTCCTGCCCGATGGACAAGACCAGCAAGCGGCATGAAATCAAACTGCTGCTCAGTCAGATGAGCAGCAGTTATCCGGATATGAAAAGCAAGATTTTCGGGGCAATGCAGCGCCTGCCTCTGGACGGATGGCAGATTATCGGATGCTGATCAGGTGACCGGAATCCTTCATTGCCTGAATTATGGCATCCACATTCTCAGCACACTCCTCGTTGGAGCCAGCCTCCGCCATTACACGCAGCACAGGTTCCGTACCTGATGCCCGGAGCAGCACCCGGCCGTTTTCGCCGAGTGCTGTTTCGCATTTTCTGACAGCTTCTTCAACAGCGGGATCGGAGAGTGTGGTTTCCTTGTCGTCCACTACCACGTTCTTCAGAACCTGCGGATACAGCTTCATGCCGGCGGCCAGCACGGAAAGCGGCAGCTGCGTCTCAATCAGGACTTCCATCAGCATAATTGCGGTAATCAGGCCGTCTCCGGTATGCGCGAACTTGCGGAAAATGATATGCCCGCTCTGTTCTCCGCCGATCAGATGCCCGTTTTCCTTCATATTCTCATAGACGAAGCGGTCACCCACCTTTGTCTTCTCATAGGCGATACCTTCTCTGTCCAGCGCCTTGTAGAGGCCGAAGTTAGACATAATCGTGGTGACTACCGTGTTCGTAGGCAGCTGGCCTCTGTCCTTGAAATAACGGGCGCAGATGTACATAATCTGATCCCCGTTGACCACATTGCCCAGCTCATCCACTGCCAGACAGCGGTCCGCGTCTCCGTCAAAGGCAAAGCCGACGTCCAGATTGTTGTCCCGGACGTATTCACACAGTCCTTCAATATGCGTGGAGCCGCAGCTGAGATTTACGTTGAAACCATCCGGCGTGTTGTTCATGACATAGGTCTTTGCCCCCAGTGCCTGAAATACCGACGGTGCAATCATCCATGCGGAACCGTTGGCGCAGTCCAGCGCCACCTTGTGGTTTTCAAAGGAGCGCACAGCGAGGCTGGTCAGATAGCCGATATAGCGGTTTCTGCCGGAGTAGAAGTCCACTGTTTTGCCGATATCGATACCTACGGACCATGGGATTTCTTCCGTTTCCCCGTCCAGATACTTTTCCACCTGATCCAGGATAGCGTCATCCATCTTCTCTCCGATGCCGTTCATCAGCTTGATGCCGTTGTCCGTGAAGGGATTGTGGGAGGCGGAAATCATGATTCCGCAGTCGAAATTCTCCGTCCGGGTAATGTAGCTGACGCAGGGCGTGGTGGTGACATGGAGCAGATAGGCATCCGTCCCGCTGGAGACAATGCCGGCTGCCAGCGCATTTTCAAACATGTAGGAGGAGCGGCGGGTATCCTTGCCGATGACAATCTTTGCCTTGTGGTCTTTGCCGTAATACCAGCCCAGAAATCTGCCGATCTTAAATGCGTGTTCCGCATTCAGGACGCTTCCCGCCTTGCCGCGGAAACCATCTGTACCGAAGTATTTTCCCATTGTCAATTCTCCTTCTTCACAATGCTGTCTTTGTTTTTATAAATGCTGTTTTCCGGAATGACTCCCCGGACGCAGGAGGTAGGATACACCTGCGAGTTCCTCCCGATGACTGTCCCCGGATTCAGGACGCTGTTGCAGCCGACTTCCACAAAGTCTCCTACCAGAGCGCCCACTTTCTTCCGACCGGTTTCCATCGGATTTCCCGGTTCCCGGATAATGACGAGGGACTTGTCGCTCTTCACGTTGCTGGTTACAGCACCGGCTCCCAAATGGGCCTTGTAGCCCAGAATGGAATCACCCACATAGTTGTAATGCGGCACCTGAACCCCGTCGAACAGTATCACATTCTTCAGCTCCGTGGAATTTCCCACCACGGCTCCCTTCCCGACAATGGCACTGCCCCGGATGAATGCGCAATGCCGGACTTCAGCGCCACTGTCGATGATGCAGGGGCTGCCGATATAGGCAGAAGGATAAACTTTGGCATCCTTTGCAATCCAGACGCCTTCTTCCGGATGGTCAAATTCCTCTTCCGGAAGCGTCGGTCCAAGAGCGAGAATGTACTCTTTGATTCCTTCCAGGCTTTCCCAGGGGTACTGATATTCTGCAAGATAAGATCCGGCAATACTTTTTTCCAGATCATAGAGTTCTCTGATTTCCGTCATAGGTTCACCTCAGACATGTTACAGAATGATTTTCATGTATTTGCATGCTTATTTAATTATAATATTGGGGAAGTAACTGCTCAATTCGCAGAAAACACAAAAAATGTTTTTATATTATTCCGCTATTCCACTTTACATTATTCCGCTAAACCTCTATACTATTCCTATAACGGTATGATACAGAGGTTTGCTATGTACATCAACGTAAAAGAAGCCGCAAATAACTGGGGAATCTCCGAGCGGCGCGTCCGCACGCTCTGCAAGGAGGGACGAATCGGCGGAGCATTTCAGGTAGGACGGGGGTGGAACATCCCGGAAGATGCCGCAAAGCCGGTCGATGAGAGATACCGCAGGGAACATCGGTTTTCCGTTTCGCTGGAGGAAAAGAAGGCTCAGCTCGACGGCATGCCTTCTCTAACTGTCGGAGAACAGCAGCGTCTGGACGCAGAGTTCCGGACGGAATACGTATATCATTCCAGCGCAATTGCCGGCTGTGTGCTCAGCCTCCGGGACACAGATCTGCTTCTGTCCGGAATTCCCCTGCCGGAAAAGCCGCGGGAAGACTGCGAAAAGATTCGCTCTCTTGCCAGAGCCTATGACTGTACTGTGGATGACGCCCGAAACGGCACGCCGCTCTCCGTTGCGCTGATCCGAAGAATTCACGCACTGCTGACGGAAAGTTCTCCGGAAGACCGGGGAGAATTTCGCCGCATTCCCTGCCGTCTGCCTGGGTCCTCTGCCCGGGCTGCACAGCCTTCCGCAATTGAAGCCGAGCTGGAACGGATGATCTATGATTATGAAAAAAGCACGGAACCTCTTCTGCTGCGGTTGGCAAAGCTTCATATTGTATTTGAGAGCATTCATCCTTTTCTGGACGGAAACGGCAGAGTGGGCCGGCTGCTGCTGAATCATGAGCTTCTCCGGGCCGGTTATCCGGCCGCCTGCATCAGTTTCTCCGACCGGCGTCAGTATTTTTCCGCTTTTGAGGAATATCAGGCCGGAGCCGGGGCCACCGAAATGGCCGCGCTTCTGAGTCAGTGCGTCAGCGACCGACTGGATGCTGCCATATTGCTTCACAGCAAGCTTTCCGCCGCGCCGCGCATACTTTCTTCCGGCATGGAAAACGTAGTTCGTCATTTCCGCTATCAGGGAATTCCCGTCAGCTGCGAGGCCTTCGGCAACGGCCACATCAACAAGTCCTTCCACGTCGTGACAGATACCGGAAACCGATATGTGCTCCAGTGCATCAATTCCTACGCTTTTCGGGACGTTCCCGGGCTTATGGAAAACGTGATTGCCGTGTCTACCTATATCCGGGAACATGGCGGCATGTCTCTCAGCTTTGTCCCCGACCGCAGCGGAAGCTGGTATTACCGGGACGAGAACGGCGACTTCTGGCGGACATATGAGCACGTGGATGCCGTCTGTCTGGAGTCTCCGGAGCGGCCGGATGATCTCTATGAGGCTGCTGCCGCCTTCGGCCGCTTTGGCGACATGCTCCGCAGCTTCCCTGCCGATACCCTGCATCTTACCATTCCGGACTTTCATAATACCCCGGCCCGGTACCGTCAGTTGCATCAGGCCATCGCTTCCGATTCTTTTCACAGGGTCCGACAGGTACTCCCGGAGTTGGAATTTGCCCGTCCCCGGGAGACGGATGCCGCTGCGCTCATGGACCTTCTGGAAGCCGGAGAGCTGCCCCTCCGTGTGACCCACAATGATACCAAGCTGAACAACGTGCTCTTCGATCCGGAAACGAGAAAGGCACTGTGCGTCATTGATCTGGACACAGTGATGCCCGGTCTTTCCGCCTTCGACTTCGGCGACGGCATCCGTGCCAATGCTTCCATGGCGGCGGAGGACGAACAGGATCTTTCCCGGATCCGGCTGAATCTCTATTATTTCCGACTGTTTTACCGGGGATATCTCAAATCCTGTCCCCATCTGACGAAAAAAGAAAAAGAAGCCCTGCCCCTGGGGGCAAGGCTGATTACGCTGGAATGCGGCATCCGGTTTCTCACGGACTATCTGGAAGGAGACCGTTACTTCCCGATTCGGTACCCGGAACACAATCTGGACCGGGCACGGGCGCAGTTCCGGCTGGTGCAGGACATGGAAGACCGCATGCACGAGATGGAAACCATTATTCAGGAGGAATCCTTCCGCTTTGTCTGAAGCTTTTACAGCTCCGCAATAACCTCGCACTCCAGAAGAACATCCTTCGGTAGGCGAGCCACTTCCACGCAGCTTCTGGCAGGGTACGGTTCCGTGAAATACCCTGCATAGATTTCGTTGATTTTTCCGAAGTCATTCATATTCTTGATGAACACCGTTGTTTTGACCACTTTGGAAATATCCGTTCCGGCGGCCAGCAGAAGTTCCCGGATATTGGAAAATACCTGGTTGGCCTGCGCTTCCAGACCTTCTGCCAGTGCGCCCGTCTCCGGGACAATCGGGATCTGCCCACTGGCAAATACGAATCCGCCGGCAATCTGTGCCTGAGAATACGGGCCGATGGCGGCCGGTGCTTTTTCTGTAGAAACTGTCTTCATTTCTTATTCCTCCAATGCATATCCGTTGTTTTTGATTTCTTCGCAAAGCTTCCTTGCATGCTCTTCTCCGCCAACCTCACAGGCGATATGGACCGTGGTCTCGTTGGGGTTTAGGCCGGCCTTCAGCCGGTCATGCTCCACCGTAAGAATATTGCCGCCCGCACCGGCGATAATCTCCAGCAGCTTCACGAGGCTGCCCGGCTTATCCAGAAGGGCCACGGAGAAGCGAATCCGACGATGTCTGGCAAAGAGGCCCTGTTCGATGATGCTCTGAATAAAGCTGACGTCAATATTGCCGCCGCTGAGCAGACAGACCACATTTTTCTCTTTGACTTCGATTTTTCCGCTGAGAACAGCTGCCAGAGGCGTGGCTCCCGCCGGCTCCACAATCTGCTTGCAGCGCTCCATCAGCTGAAGAATGGCGTCCGCAATTTCGCTGTCGCTGACAGTAACGATATCATCCGCATATTTCCGGATGATTTCCATGCTGAGATCTCCGGGATGCTTCACTGCAATGCCGTCTGCGATGGTATTTGCGGTGTCCGTACCTTTCAGCTCTCTGCAGCGGAAGCTGATGGCCGCCGCCGGCGCACCTTCGGCCTGCACACCGTATACCTTTACTCTCGGGTTGACCTGCTTCACAGCAGCGGCAACCCCGGCCAAAAGCCCGCCGCCGCCTACCGGAACAATGACGGCATCTGCCTCCGGCAGATCTTCCAGAATTTCCAGGCCGATTGTTCCCTGCCCGGCGATGACTTCCGCATCATTATACGGATGCAGGAAAGTGGCGCCTTCCTCTTTGCAGATTCGGCAGGCCACGGCATAGGCATCGTCATAGCAGTCTCCCGCCAGCACGACCTTTGCCCCATAGCCTTCCGTTGCCTTGACTTTGACAATAGGCGCCGCCTTCGGCATTACGATTGTAGCCGGAATCCGGAACCTGTGGGCAGCATAGGCCACACCCTGCGCATGATTCCCGGCGCTGGAGGCTACAACGGAGCTCACCTCGCCCCGTTCTGCCAGGCAGGCAATCTTATTGCTGGCGCCTCGGATTTTGAACGACCCCGTCTTCTGCCGGTTTTCGCATTTCAGATAGATTCTCCCGCCGGTCATTTCAGAAAACGTTCGGGAAGGATCCAGTTCCGTATGATGAAGAATCGGTGCGAGCCGCTCTCTCGCCTTCTGTATTTCTTTCAGTGATATGTCCATTATACTTTCTCCCGTTCACAATCATTGGAATCGGTTCGTCTCCATTATAAACGCCTCTCCAGACCTCCGCAATCCTATTGTGACCGGAAAAAGCACAAAAAAATAAGAGCCCGTCCGGCTCCTGCTGCAAAACACTCTATATAACGAAATAGCCCTTGACTGCACGTCTTTCACCCGTAACAGCCAAGGGCTATTTCTCCATGTCCTTAATATCTAACATCCTGATTACCTCCGCAGTTCTGAAAATTCTCCTTCCGCCCTGAGCGGATTCCCCGTCCTCCGGAGTGGGGAGGAACTTCTTGCTATTTAAATGGCTAAAGCCCTTATCTGCCATTATAATAGCAGAACTGCTGCCGGATATCTATAGGCGTCTTCACCAAATCTTTTCTTTTATTTTTGTGCAAACAGCAGAAAAAATTCCAGGTTTATTCCTTTTTCTTGACGGAGTTTGCCATTCTGTACTACCATAGGTATGTTGTGTGGGTCGCATTGCCTGCACACTTAAAGGATTATAACCGGTGCAAATCGTACCGTGCTTTTCTGCTCTTTTCAGGCGAGTGCCTGAAAAGAGCTTTTTTCGGTTTCAGCCTTCGCCGGTGAAAAACAGCGGAAGAAATTCCCGCAGCCCCCGCGTCCATTCCTCCGGATCATGTCCCACGTTCTCCATAAGGGAAAACTTCAGGTTGGCATCGGAAAAGCTGTCACAGTGATTCAGAAGCGTCAGATAGCTCAGCTCCACGGGTCCGCGGTCATCAAGGCTGCCTTCTCCGATATACAGAAGCTTTATCGGCAGACCGGCCGTTCCGGAATTTTCCCAGCCGGACAGGAGTGATGACAGATCGATGGTGCCACCCCCGACGTAACCGTAACCGGAGAACAGGTCCAGATTGGGGATGAGGACGGAGTTGACGCAGAGATAGGCGCCAAAGCTGGCACCGTAAAACGCCATGTTCTCCCGCTCTTCTGAAAGCCCGTAATACTCCCGGAGAAACGGCATCAGATCATTGCGCAGCTCTGCTGCGAACTGCGTATAGACAGAAGGATCATTCCGGGCACCTCTCTTATCTTCGCCGGCATAGCCGTCCGGCATAAACACCAGCATCGGCGGAATTTCGTCGTTCGCCGTCAGATCGTCCATGATTTCCTGAATTCCCAGATTCAGCCAGAAGGTTTCATCCGCTCCGGAAACGTGCATCAGCATCACCGCCGGATAGCTTTCTTCCGGATTATAGCCTTCCGGAAGGTAAACGCCCAAGCTCTTGACAATCTGCGCTCCTGTTGCCAAATCCGTTGCCGGGTACTCTGTTATGAAGGTTTGAGAAGGTGCCGGTGTGGGAGGCGGCGTCGGCTCGGGAGTTGCCGCTGCTGCAGCAGTCGGTCCCGGAGTCGCTTCCAAGGTTGGCGCTTCCGGCGCTCCGGCCGGCCGCAGCAGGAACAGTGACAGCAGGATGAGAACGGGAACTGCAATCAGAATCAGGCGCTTCATAGAACCTCCTTCGGGGAAAATCGGAAGAAAGGGCGGCATATTGCCGCCCTCTCGGTATTAATTACTTATCCAGGCCGAGCTCTTTCAGAGCTTCTTTTCTGCTGACATTCCAGCGGCCTTTTTCATCAACGCCAAGGAACTTCACGTAGGTCTTATCGCCGATGTTGAGAACATCTTCCACTTTTTCCGTACGCTTGAATTCCAGGTCCTTGATATGGCACATGGCATCCTTGCCCGGCTTGATTTCAACAAAAGCGCCGAGATTGGAGATGATGCGCACTACTGTGCCTTCATAAATCTTTCCTGCTTCCGGCTCGAAGACGATGTCTTCGATGGTCTGGCGGGCTGCCCGGCAGGCCTCAATGTCGGAAGAAGCAATAAACACATTACCGTCGTCAGAGATGTCAATCTTGCAGCCGGTATCGGCAGTAATCTTCTGGATGACCTTTCCGCCGGAGCCGATCACTTCGCGGATCTTGTCCGGATTGATGAGCATCTGAATCATCTTCGGAGCAGTCTTTGCCAGCTCATGACGAGGCTCGGCGATTGCCTTGAGCATAATCTCGTCCAGAATCTGGAAGCGGGCTTCTTTGGTGATGGCAAATGCTTCTTTTACGATTTCGTGCTTCAGCCCGTCATTCTTCAGGTCCATTTGAATGGCCGTGATACCTTCCTTGGTACCGGCTACTTTGAAGTCCATCTCACCGTGGAAGTCTTCCACACCCTGAATGTCGATAAAGGTAGTGAAGTCATCTCCGTCCTGAATCAGGCCGCAGGAAATACCGGCGACAGGTGCCTTAATCGGAACACCTGCATCCATCAGTGCCAGAGTGGATCCGCAGATGGAACCCTGAGATGTGGAACCGTTGGAGGAGAGAACTTCAGAGACAACGCGGATGGTGTAGGGGAAGTCTTCTACGCTCGGAATTACCGCATCCAGTGCTTTTTCCACGAGAGCACCGTGACCGTACTCGCGGCGGCCGGTGGAGCGGCTCGCTCTGGCTTCGCCGGTGGAGTAGGAAGGCATATTGTAATGATGCATGAAGCGCTTTTCCGTCTCTTCCCAGATAGTGTCCAGCTTCTGAGACTCGGAGAGGGTTGCCAGCGTGGCAATGGAGAGAACCTGCGTCTGTCCTCTGGTGAACAGACCGGAACCGTGGACTACAGGGATAACACCGACTTCAGCTGCCAGAGGGCGAATCTGATTCATAGCTCTTCCGTCAACGCGTTTGCCGGCCAGAAGCCACTTTTTGACAACCTTCTTCTGGAGCTTGTACAGAATCTCATCCATGTAGTTCATCATGTCGGGATGTTCTTCACCGTACTTTTCCTGAACCATTGTAATCCAGTCATTGACTCTGGCTTCGCGGACATTCTTGTCATCCGTGTCCATGCAGTATTCCATAGAGGAAAACTCGTTCTCTACCAGTTTCTCGAAGAGAATATCGTCAAATGCGGCGTGTTCATATTCGAACTTGGGCTTGCCGACTTCCTCGACCATCTGATCGATGAGATTCAGAACCGGCTGCAGATGCTCATGCGCCTGAACAATGCCCTCATACATGACGTCGTCGGGAACTTCCTTGGCTTCGGACTCAATCATGACAATCTTCTTGTGCGTTGCGGCAATGGTGGTAGTCATCCGGTTGGATTCCTGCTGTTCATGCGTAGGATTGAAGAGATACTTCTCTCCGTCCCAGCCGAGAACGATGCCGGCAATCGGGCCGTCAAAGGGAACATCGGAAATGGAAACCGCTGCGGATGCGCCAATCATGGCCGTAATCTCAGGGGAGCAGTCTCTGTCTACTGCCAGAACCTCACAGGCAATCACAACGTCATTGCGGAGATCCGTCGGAAACAGAGGGCGCATCGGTCTGTCAATGAGACGGGAAGCAAGAACTGCGGGAAGAGAGGGCTTGCCTTCTCTGCGCATGAAGCTGCCGGGGATTCTGCCGACGGCGTAGAGCTTTTCGTTGAAATCAACGCTGAGCGGGAAGTAGTCGGTTCCGTCCTTCGGTCTGGGGGAAGCGGTGCAGGTAACCAGAACTACGGTTTCACCGTAAGTAACGAGAACGGCAGCATTGCAGAGTTCGGCCAGCTTGCCGACTTCCATCGAAAGCTTTCTTCCTTCATAATCCATCTCGTATTTTTTGTAGTTAGGGAATTCCTTTCTTGTAACAATCATATCTATACTCCTTCAATAATATAAATCCGCTGTGAAAAAGGTCTGAAGACGGCATTTGTCTTCAGACCTTCAAAATACCATCTATACCCCTCGGAATGCCGAACAGATTACTTTCTGATGTTCAGCTTTGCAATAATTGCACGATATCTTTCGATATCCTTCTTTGCCAGATAATCCAGCAGGCCGCGACGCTTACCGACCAGCTTGAACATGCCCAGACGGGAATGCTTGTCGTTGGGATGCTGCTTCAGGTGCTCAGTGAGCTCACGGATACGCTCCGTGAGAATGGCAATCTGGACTTCCGGAGAACCGGTGTCACCTTCGTGAGTGGCATTTGCGGCCATAACTTCGGCCTTTTTTTCTTTGGTAATCATAGTTGCTTTCCTTTCAAAAATCAGTCTCCTGCAAGCGAAGTTTGGGGTGAAAGCACATCCCTGAACCTGGCCCGCGGACAGTTGAATATATTATCACCCGGAACGGGCAATGTCAACGATTTTTCATCAGAGTTTTCATTCTCTGACCGTGATCCAGAATAGACTTTCGGAGGCGCAGGTTCTGGGGCGTGACTTCCAGAAGTTCGTCATCTGCCAGGAATTCCAGGCACTGTTCCAGACTCATCTGCTTTGGAGGAATGAGCCGGAGGGCTTCATCCGATCCGGATGCTCTGGTATTGGTGAGGTGCTTGCTGCGGCAAACATTGACCGGGATGTCTTCCATCTTCGGGCATTCGCCTACTATCATTCCGCCGTATACCTGCGTACCCGGCGTGATAAACATCATGCCTCTTTCCTGCGCATTCCAGATACCGTAGGCTACGGCTTCGCCGGTTTCATGGGCAATCAGGGAGCCTGTTCTGCGGCGAATCAAGTCGCCCCTGTAAGGCTGGTAGTTTTCAAACACAGAGGCAAGAATGCCTTCGCCCTTGGTATCGGTGAGGAATTCGTTACGATAACCGAACAGGCCGCGGGAGGGAATCAGGAATTCCATCTTCATGCGGTTTCCTACGGGGGTCATCTCCACAAATTCGCCCTTTCGGGAACCTAACTTTTCCATGACGCTTCCCATATTGTCCTGAGGAACATCCACCACCACGCGTTCAATGGGCTCGCACAGCTTTCCGTCGATTTCCTTGTACAGCACACGGGGAGGAGAAACCTGAAACTCATATCCTTCTCTGCGCATGGTTTCAATGAGAATGGACAGGCTCATTTCACCGCGCCCTGCCACATTGAAGGAGTCCGTAGCATTCTCCACCGGAGTGACTCGGAGTGAAACATCTTTCATAGTTTCGCGGAACAGACGCTCGGAAATCTGGCGGGAAGTAACAAACTTGCCTTCTCTGCCAGCAAAGGGGCTGTCATTGACAGAGAACGTCATTTCCATCGTAGGCGCTCCGATCTTCACGAAGGGCAGCGGCTCCGCATGGCCTCTGGCGCAGATGGTATCGCCGATCGTCACGTCGCCGATGCCGCTCATGGCAACGATGTTGCCGGCGGAAGCGGAAGTAACCGGCGCCTTGGCCAGGCCTTCAAACTGGTAGAGAGAAACTGCCTTTGCCTTCAGCGGAGCGGCGTCCGCGGTATGATAATTGCAGACTTCGATTTCTTCGTTCTGATGAATCACACCACGCTCGATTCTGCCGATGGCAATTCTGCCGACGTATTCATTGTAGTCCACACTGGAAACGAGCATCTGGAACGGTGCCTCATCATCCATTTCCGGTGCAGGAATATACTCCAGGATTGTCTCAAAGAGCGGCTTGAGATCCGTTCCGACAACGTCCGGGGAATAGGAGGCTGTTCCCTGCCGCCCGGAACAGAACAGCATCGGGGAATCCAGCTGCTCGTCCGTTGCATTCAAGTCTATCAGCAGCTCCAGAATCTCATCGATGACTTCATGAATCCGCTGGTCCGGTCGATCAATCTTGTTGACAACAACAATGACTCTGTGACCCAGCTCCAGAGCACGGGAAAGGACAAACCGAGTCTGCGGCATCGGGCCTTCAGCCGCATCCACCAGCAGAATGACACCGTTGACCATTTTGAGCACGCGCTCCACTTCCCCGCCGAAGTCAGCATGCCCCGGAGTGTCCACGATGTTGATCTTCGTATCACCGTACCGGACAGCGGTATTCTTGGCCATAATCGTGATTCCGCGTTCCCGTTCCAGGTCGTTGGAATCCATGACTCTGTCTACTACTTCCTGATTCTCCCGGTATACACCGGATTGCTTCAGGAGCTCATCCACCAGCGTCGTCTTGCCGTGGTCAACGTGGGCAATAATTGCGATATTTCTCAGTTTATCCATAATTCTTCACCTTTTACAATCTTGTCACAATAAGCGAGATTTTAGCACTTGCAAGTGTAAAATGCAACTATTATAATATAGAGGTTATGAAGAACGACTATAATTTTTTTGCCTATATTTCCCGAATGCGGTATATCGGCCGCTGGAGTCTCATGCGCAACGTGCTGCCGGAAAATATCCAGGAACACAGCCACATGACGGCCGTAATTGCACATGCATTGGCAGTCATCCGCAGGGATGTATTCGGCATCCCCTGCTGTCCGGAGGAGTATGCAACCGCCGCCCTCTACCATGACTGCAGCGAAATTCTCACTGGGGATCTGCCGACGCCTATTAAATACCACAGTGACAATATCAGTTCCGCATACAAGCAGGTGGAGCAGCAGGCCTGTGCCAGATTGCTGGAGACGCTGCCCTCTGAACTTCAGGGTGCATTTTCCCCGTATCTTGGAGGCGCCAAAGAGGAGGAACTGTATGATCTGGTGAAGGCTGCGGACCGGCTCAGTGCCTATATCAAGTGCATTGAAGAGCGGAAGGCCGGCAACAGTGACTTCCTGTCCGCAGAGCGGGAAAAGCAGAAGATATTATCCGAAAGTGAGATTCCCGAAGTCGCCTATTTCATGGAACACTTCATTCCCGCCTTTGAGAAGACGCTGGATGACCTGAATAAGTAAAACGGGGCAGATATGATACAGAGCAAATTAGACAGAATCAATGAACTGGCAGGTATTGCCAAAGAACGCGACCTGACTCCCGAGGAATTCGCGGAGCGGGATATTCTCCGGAAGGAATATATCGCCGAATGGCGGCGCAGTACCATTGACCTTCTGGAAAACACCTATCTTGTGGATGAAAAAGGAAACCGGCGCAAACTTGCGCCGAAGGATCGGAAGAATGGATAAACAGGAACAGATTAAAAAGCGCGTAGTCCGTTTTATTGCGGGCATTGCCTTTGCTGCAGTATTTCTCATATTTGCTATCATCAGCATTTCTGTGGCGCCGCACACCAGCGACCTGACGGACTATGTTCCCAGTCAGAATTACCATCGCGGCGTGGAGCGGGTAGTGAAAACGCCGGCTCCGGACGATGCGCCCAATTATTCCGGCAATTCTGCCTATGCCATGACGCCGGCCCCGGAGCTGCAGGCTGCTTCTCCGGAACAGCCCGCCGAAGAACAGCCGCCGGAGGAAATCGCTCAGGAAAATTCTCTGCCTCAGGTGGATATCAACAGCTGGGAACTGATGCTGGTGAATCAGGATTGCACAATCGGAGCGGATTATGCCCCGCCGCAGATGGCCTACCTGAACATGACAGCGGATGAAGATGACATTCAGTACGATTACAATGACCAGCGCTGCCCGGTTGACTCCCGGATTGCCCAGGACCTGCTGGATTTTGCCAAAGGCTGTAAAGCTGCCGGTCTCCCTGTGTACCTCTCTTCCGGTTACCGCGGGTATAATGAACAATACAATCTTTATCAGAATAAAATCAGCCAGTACAATTCCGATGTGGCAAGATACATCGTGGCGGAACCGGGAACAAGCGAACATCAGACCGGACTGTGCTGCGACATCACCGACCGTTATTATCAGCTGAAGGATGCTTCTCTGGAAAACACGGAAACCTTCCAGTGGATGGCTGCGCACTGTGCAGACTACGGATTCATTCTCCGTTACCCCAAAGACAAAAGCGGCGACTCCAATGATCTCTATGCCGTAGGGGATACGGTCACGAAGGTGATTTATGAGCCCTGGCACTTCCGTTACGTCGGCAGAGAGGCCGCGAGATACATGACGGATAACAATCTTTGTCTGGAAGAATTCGTGGCTCTGTATCAATGAAGAAGCTGACAGCAGCGGCATTGGCCGCAATTCTGGTTTTTGTCCTGGCAGGTTCCGCTTTCGGAGCTGACGGCCTGCCGGAAGTGGATGTTTATTCTCCGGAGCTCATGCTTGCCAATCCGTACAACAGCATCGGCTGCTATGAGCCGGAAAACATCTCTTATTTTTATGAACAGGGCATCTGTTCTGAAATTTATGACGACGCCGTTGCTTTGGTCGAAGCCTGCAGAGCCGCAGGCAATCCCTGCTACGTGAATGCTTCCTACCGGAATTTTGGCTGGAATCTTTCCCGTGCCGAAAGTCTCCTGAAGTACGTGTATGACAATGATTCGGTAGCCTATGCCAAAGAGAATCTCGGTCCCGGCTGCAATGATCATCAGACGGGACTCAGTTTCGATATCACCGGCAATATGGGTTATGCCGCTAACTATGACGGCAATATCGACGAAGAAGCCGTCAATTCTCCCGCCTGGGCCTGGATGAAGGAGCACTGTGCGGAATACGGTTTCATTGTCCGGTATCCGGAAGGGAAAGAGGCGTATTACGGTGTTGCCTGTCACCCTACCCACCTGCGGTATGTGGGGAAAGAGGCTGCAGAATATATCATGGAAAACAGTCTGTGTCTGGAGGAATTTCTCCAGATGTATGGAGTGAAGATCAATCTTCCTTCCTGATTTCTGACATTGCAAAAGAAGGCTTCCCCAAGCGGGAAGCCTTCTTTTGCATTCTCTTCTGGCTGAGCAGGTCAGAAGTTGAATTTTCCGGGAAGCAGCTCTGACAGGCGGTAACTCACATATCTGCCGTCGTTTTTGAAAATCAGCACTTCCAGATCATTATAGGAAAATTCTGCCAGAAACTGGCGGCAGGCACCGCAGGGATAGGCATAGTCCTGAGAATCTGCGTAAATGGCAAGTCTTCTGAACTTCGTATATCCTTCGCTTACCGCCTTCACGCAGGCTGTTCTTTCCGCACAGATGGTACTGCCAAGTGCGGCATTTTCCACATTGCATCCGGTAAATACCGTTCCGTCTTCACATTCCAGCGCTGCTCCTACCTGAAAATGGGAATAAGGAACATAGGCGCGGAAGGAAGCTTCCTTGGCTGCGGACATCAGGTCGCGGTCTGTCATTCTGCTGTTTCCTCCTCATTTTCCTCAGTATTGATATTCTTAAATGAAATTTCCCAGTTCTGAAAATCATACAGCGGGTTGCCCATATTGGGATTTACCCCCTTCACCGCACCGCGGTGCGTAATCAACTCCTGCTTTTCAAAGCCGATTGTCACGAAATGTGCCGAAGATGTGAGCACATAGTTTGCAAACTGTTCGTAATTCTGGTTCCTGCTCTGATCGCCCGATGCCAGGTAATTATACAGGTAGGTTTCATAACCTTTGTCCGTAGAGTGGGTAAAATTGATATTGCTGTACTGGTTGTCTTCTGTACGCGGGGCAATAATCTCCGAGATGTCGAAATCATTTCTGACTTTCGTCTCCGCATAGTACATATCGTACTCGATTTCCTCAAAATCTTCGTCTTCCTTCTGCTCCTTGGTGAGATTGACGTAATCCGTAAGAGCATTGTAATACTCATCCCATGTCAGTTCCTGTACCGTAACGCGCAGCCCGATGCTGGCCATATCCTGCGCGAACCGATTGGCAATACCGGCTTTGGCCGAGGAGTCGGAACAGAGAATAAAGTTCAGATTGATTTTGGCGCCGGCGTTCATATATTCCATCCAGCCGTCTTCATCATAATCCCGAATTCCGGCATTTTCCAGAACACGGCGGCAGGTTTCCAGATTAAAGCTCAGTTTGTCTGCCAGTGAAGAGGGATACGCTGCACAGGAGGGATACATCGGGATGGAAGAACTGACTGCGTTTCCGCCCAGAAGATCCACCAGATATTCTCTGTCGAATGCATACTGCATTGCAAAGCGGAAAGTGGGGTTGGCAGCCAGCGTACTCTCCTGATTGAATGCCACGTAGTGCATATTGGTGGTGGCGTAGGTGTGAACCTCGTTGGTAGCTGCATAACCCAGGTTGGTATAGCTGGACGGATCATTGATGACCGCATCAATCAGAGAGGATTCGAAAGCGTCGATTGTGGTTTCTGCCTCCTGATACTCCTTCAGATACACCGTGTCTACGGGAAGCAGTCTGAAGTCCTTATAGCCTTCATAGGCGACCAGCTTCACCGGCACCTGGCGCGTCTTGGCTTCTTTCGTCTCCGTTGCCGGTTCCACTTCTTCCGTCCGCAGTTCTATGTCATAAGGGCCGGAGCCTACGGGGAATTTTTCCTTGAAAGAGCCGCTCTTGATGAGAGGAATATTAAGCAGATTAATAAACTGCGTATCTCCAATTCCCAGGTAGACATTCACTGTGTCATCACCCTGTGCTGTTGCTCCCCCGAAAGCGCGGAATCTGCCGGCAAACCGGTCGGCTCCCGCCGAATTCACATTGTTCAGCGTATATGCCACATCCTTCGCCGTGACATTGCTTCCGTCATGAAAAGTCCGACCGGTGTCAACCGTCAGCGTCCAGTTGGCGGCATCGTCGGAATACTTCCACTCCGTAATCACGTTGGGAATCGGCGTGAAGTTATTATCCAGCTCTATGAGGTTTTCATACACCAGTGAGCAGACCAGCTGATTGGAATGGTTGGTGGCTACCAGCGGGTTGAAAGAATATTTGGTATTCATGTTGAGGGAAAATACGTCGTCCGCTGCATCCGTCATGGTCAGATCCTGACCTTCCGTGGATTCCGGAATTTCCTCATTCTGAATGCCGGTACCCGGCAATGTACAGCCACTGCCGAAAACCATCGCCAGACACAAAGCGAAAACTATTATTTTTTCCGGTAAGTATTTATTCATCCAAAAGTATTCCGGCCGCCAGAGAGCCTCTGGCCAGACCATGTTTCAAAGTATATCTGTGAGACCAGTATTTATTATGGCTGCAGAACGTGCATTCTTTCGAAACATCGATGTTTTCCGGAAGGATTCCCAGCTGCAGGAGACGTTCCCGGTTCACAGCCCGCAAATCCACCAGATACTTGCCGGTTTCCTGCTTTCTGCAATAGGCATCTTTGGCAAGGCTGCCGACGTAGGCTTCCACTGCTTCCGGTACATCGGCATCCGTTTCAAAGCAGCAGGCACCTATGGCCGGGCCCAGCGCACAGCGGATATTTTCTCGTTTTGCGCCCAACTCTTCCATGGCAAACACAGCATTGCCCAAAATATCTCCTACAGAACTTCTCCATCCACAGTGCACTGCAGCAACAGCCCTGCCTTCGGCATCAGACAGAAGCACCGGGATGCAGTCTGCTGTAAAGCAAAACAGCAGCAAACCCTTTTCCCCCGTCACCAATCCGTCTGCCTCATATGGAACCCTGGACATGCAGACGTGTGCGTCTTTTGAAGTAACCGTCTTCACTGCGGTGCCGTGCACCTGCTTCGTTACGCAGGCATCATTCGGTCCCGCTCCGAAAAGTGCGCAGAAACGGGTGTAGTTTTCCCGGACAGCCTCCGGGTCATCTCCCCGGTTGGAGCCCAGATTCATAGACGAGAACTCGCCGGTACTGACTCCTCCCTGACGAGTGGAGAAATAATTCTTCGTTCCCAGCAGATCAGAAGTCATACAGAGGATTCCCTGCTCGGTTACTTCCCGCAACATTTTTTATACTTCAGCCCGGAACCGCAGGGGCAGGGGTCATTTCTTCCCGGTTTGGGCACTTTTTTCACCGGTTTCTTCTTTGCCGGAGCCTCTCCGGAATTGGCCGCCATATTTTTGGCAACCGCCTTGCGTTCCACAGCCTCTTCCTTCCGAATCCGAACGTTGAACAGGCGCTTCACTGTTTCGGTACGGATGCCGCTGACCATTGCTTCAAACATATCGAAGCCTTCCTGCTTGTAGGCATCCACCGGCTTTGTGGAGCCGTAACCGCGAAGACCGATTCCCTGTTTCAGTTCGTCCATGGCGTCGATGTGATCCATCCAGTATTCGTCAACAACGCGCAACATGACAACCCGCTCGATTTCTCTCATAAGCGGAGCATTATTGGGGCCCGGTCCGAACGCCTTTTCTCTCTGCTCGTATACCTCCAGTGCCTTCTGCACCGCTGCCTCATACTGCTCTGTGCTGCAGCCCTCCGGCATCGTAGAGGCGACATATTCCGGAATCATTCCCAGAATCTGCTGTTTCAGATCCTCGCCGTCCAAAACCTTGCGGCGCTCACCGTAGATGATTTCACGCTGCTTATTCATAACATCGTCGTATTCCAGAACATTCTTTCGAACCTGGAAGTTCCGGCTCTCCACCGTCTTCTGAGACTGCTCAATAGCATTGGAAAGCATCTTGTGGTCCAGAGGCATATCCTCCTCCACATTGAGAGCTTCCATCATTCCCATGATTCTTTCGGAACCGAACAGACGCATAATATCATCCGTCAGGGCGAGGAAAAAACGGCTTTCTCCCGGGTCGCCCTGTCGGCCGCTTCGACCGCGGAGCTGGTTGTCGATGCGGCGGGATTCGTGCCGCTCGGTACCTAAAATGAACAGGCCGCCGGCTGCTTTGACCTTTTCTGCTTCCTCCGGATCTACCGGGTTTCCGCCCAGCATGATATCCGTCCCGCGTCCAGCCATGTTGGTTGCAATCGTGACGGCGCCAAATTTTCCTGCCTGTGCCACGATTTCCGCTTCCTTCTCATGGTACTTCGCATTCAGAACCGTATGCTTGATTCCCTGCCGTTTCAGAAGGGAAGAAATATATTCGCTCTTTTCAATGGAAACCGTTCCGACCAGCACCGGCTGGCCTTTCTCATGGCACTCGATAATCTGGTTGATAATCGCCCGGTCCTTCCCGGCGCCGTTTTTGAATACCACATCCGGGTGATCGATACGGACGACAGGTTTGTTCGTGGGAATTTCTACGATATCCAGATGATAAATGGCATCAAATTCCTCTGCCTCCGTAGCAGCGGTCCCCGTCATACCGGACAGCTTTTCATACAGACGGAAGAAATTCTGGAAGGTGATGGTAGCCAAAGTCTTGTTTTCCTTCTGGACATCCACATGCTCTTTGGCCTCGATTGCCTGATGCAGGCCCTCGCTGTAGCGGCGGCCGAACATGAGACGGCCGGTAAACTCATCGACAATGATGATTTCTCCGTCCTTAATGATGTAGTCGATATCCCGCTTCATGATGCCGTGTGCCTTCAGAGCCTGATTGATATGGTGGCTCAGTGTGGCATTTTCAATATCGGCAAGATTCTCCAGCCCGAATGCGCGCTCCGCCTTTGCAATTCCCTTGGCAGTAAGCGTTGCGGTCTTGGCCTTCTCATCCACTACATAATCTGCATCCAGATCTTCGCTTTCTTCTTCTTTGTCATCCACAGAGGAATAAACGATTTTCTTCAGTCGGCAGACAAAATCGTCCGCCTGACGGTAAAGATCTGTGCTCTCGTCTCCCTGGCCGGAAATAATCAGAGGGGTTCTTGCTTCATCGATGAGGATAGAGTCCACCTCGTCCACTATGGCGAAATTGTGCCCTCTCTGAACCATCTGCTCTTTATACAGTGCCATGTTATCGCGGAGATAATCAAAGCCGAGCTCGTTATTCGTTCCGTAGGTGATATCACAGTTATACGCAGCTCTGCGCTCGTCATTCGTAAGGTCGTGTACAATCAGACCGACGGAGATTCCGAGAAATTCATGGACCTTTCCCATCCACTGGCTGTCACGCGTTGCCAGATAATCATTCACCGTCACAATATGGACGCCTTTGCCCGCCAGCGCATTCAGGTACGCAGGCATAACGGCTACGAGCGTCTTGCCTTCTCCGGTCTTCATTTCAGCGATTCTCCCCTGATGGAGGACAATCCCGCCGATAATCTGCACGTAGAACGGCTTCATGCCGATGACGCGCCATGCTGCCTCCCGGGCAGTAGCAAACGCTTCCGGGAGAATGTCATCCAGCGTCTCTCCTTCCGCGAGACGCGCCTTGAATATATCAGTCTTGGAACGGAGCTGTTCATCGGTCAGAGCTGCATATTCCTCTTCCAGCGCAGCAACTTGATCGGCAATCGGTTTTAACTTTTTCAGTTCTCTTTCGGTATAGGAACCGAACAATTTATCAATAATACTCATAGGCAGTATCATATCATAAACACCGCAATATGAAAAGAATCGACATTACGATTTATTGCTTGTTGTTTATTCCTCATTGTGCTATGATTTTTCGTGTTATGAATAAAATCGGTTTTTCAAATAAACTATATAACGAAAAGCAGTCCCGGAGTATCCGCGACAGAATCAGTCAGTTCGGCGGCAAGCTGTATTTGGAATTTGGCGGCAAACTCTTTGATGACTATCATGCCTCCCGGGTAATTCCCGGGTTTGAGCCCGACAGCAAAGTCAAAATGCTCCACGAAATGAAGGATGAAGTGGAGATTGTCATTGCCATTTCAGCAGATGACATTGAGCGTTCCAAGCTCCGCGGCGATTTGGGAATCACCTATGACGAGGATACGCTTCGTCTGATTGACGCATTTCGCAGTGAAGGCTTTTACGTAGGCAGCGTTGTCCTGACGCACTATCGGGCACAGCCCGCAGCGGACAAGTTTCGCCAGCGTCTGCAGGCTTTCGGCGTAAAGAGCTACCTCCACTATATTATTCCGGACTATCCCTCCAACACTTCCTTTATTATTTCTGAGGAAGGATTCGGCAGAAATGAGTTCATCGAAACAGAGCGGCCTCTCGTAGTCATTACCGCTCCCGGTCCGGGCAGCGGAAAAATGGCAACCTGTCTTTCCCAGCTCTATCATGAGCACAAGCGAGGCGTCAATGCCGGCTATGCCAAGTTTGAAACCTTCCCTGTCTGGAATCTTCCGCTGAAGCACCCCGTCAATCTGGCCTACGAGGCGGCAACGGCAGATTTGGACGATGTCAATATGATTGACCCCTATCATCTGGAAGCCTATGGTGTAACCTCCGTCAATTACAACCGTGATGTGGAAATCTTCCCCGTGCTGGAAGCTATGTTCCGGGAAATTTACGGGGAAAGTCCCTACAAGTCTCCCACCGACATGGGTGTGAACATGATTGGCTCCTGCATTGTTGATGATGAGGCCTGCTGTGCAGCTGCCCGGCAGGAGATTCTCCGGCGTTACTACGCTGCTGCCTGCGGTGTTCTGCAGGGAGTTGTCCAGCCCAGCGAACTCCATAAAATTGAACTGATTATGAATTCCATCGGTCTGACGCCGGAGGACAGGCCTGTTGTCCGTGCAGCTCTTGACCGTTCTGAGGAAACCGGCGGCCCCGCCGTCGCTCTCGAGCTGAATGACGGCAGAATCATCACCGGGAAAACAACCTCTCTGCTCGGTGCAGCATCTGCCTGTCTTCTGAATTCCATGAAAGCTTTGGCCGGAATCCGTAAAAAAACATTGCTGATTCCTCCCTCCATGATTGAGCCTATTCAGCACCTGAAGGTGGAGCATATGGGAAATCGCAACCCCCGCCTGCATACGGACGAATTGCTTATTGCTCTTTCTGCCTGCGCGGTTACCAACCCCGTGGCCGCAGAAGCTATTGATATGCTGGATCAGCTGCATGGCTGTGAGGCACACTCCTCTGTTATTCTGTCTCATCAGGACGAGGAGCTGTTCCGGAAGCTGGGAATCAACATTACCTTCGAACCAAAATATCAGACGGAACGTCTGTTTCACAACTGACATTTTGAAAAAGCCGCGGATGCGGCTTTTCTTTTGTTGAAAATTATCTGTAATTTTGATATTTTATCCGATTAGAGGTGATAATATGCAATACAAAGACATTGAGATCTTTCTGGAACTGGTGAACAGTCGAAATATTACCAAAGCCTCGGAACATCTGTTCATGGCACAGTCCGTCATTTCTACCCGACTGAAGAATCTGGAAGACGAGCTGGGATACGATCTTTTTATCCGCAGCAAAGGAATGCGCGAAATCGAACTCACCCGCCAGGGTTATGAATTTATCGGTCTGGCCACCAGAATGCAGGCATTATATGATGAGGCCGCACTGCTGAAAGAATCTTCCCGCCAGTCTCTTCGGATTGCCGCCCCGGAAAGTATCTATTACGATCTTCTGGAGCCGGTTATCTTCAATGTTGTCCGAAGAAACCCGGAAATTCATATCACCGCAGACATGGAAGACTCTTCCGGCGTCTATCAGCTGATGGAATCCGGAAAAATTGACTACGGATTTGCCTCCTATGAATCCTCCCACAGGAACATCATTCATCATCATATGTATGATCAGCAATTTCGGCTGGTCCGGGCCAATCCTTCCTCTGATCCGGTTTCCCCTTCCCAGCTGGATCCCGCAAAGGAAATTATCTTTACCGGCGGCAATTTCTCTCCGATTGACCTGTGGCGGGATTCCCACTTTCCGGGATCCAATCAGAGCCGAATTCACGTTAACTCTTCCATTATGATTGCCAGATATCTGCAGGAATTTGACGCCTGGGCTCTTCTGCCGAAAGAACTGGCTGAAATGCTTTCCGAGCTTTACGGTGTCGGTGTTTCAGAACTGACAGCTGCGCCGCAAAGCAGAAAAATTTATTTTCTTATGCACGCCAACAGTGCAGTACCTGCCTCTCCGGCCGCCACGCTGTTCTTTGAGGAGCTGAGATCGTATGAAAGATATTAAACTGATTGCCTTTGACTTTGACGGAACTCTATTCGACTCCATGAAGCAGATTTCAAAAGAAAACCTGGCATTTCTCCGGTATGCAAAATCATGCGGAATAGAACTGGTTCCCGCTACCGGCCGGCTGTATAACAACCTTCCCGATTCCATCAAGGCGCTCTGCCGATATTTCATTCTTTCAAACGGTGCTTCTGTTTACGACTCTGCAGAAGACCGATATCTGTACGAAGCACCAATGCCATTGGAACTGGCACTGGAAATCTACCGTTACGGAGATACCCTGCCGTGTATTTATGATGCCTATATGGACAACTGGGGCTGGATGACCCGGAGTATGTATGAAAACATGGATGAATATTTCCCGGACAAAAACTATATCCATACCATGCTGTCCAAGCGTACCCCCGTCGACGATTTGAAAACCTTCATTAGCGAAAAGGGTCTTCCCGTCCAGAAGATCCAGTTCTATTTCACGGATCTGGACCTGCGGGCCAAACAGATTACCGCTGTCAATCAGCATTTTCCCGGGAAACTCTATGTATCCACTTCTTTGGAAAGCAACATTGAAATCAATTCGGCGGACGCTGTTAAAGGGAAGGCGTTGGCCGCTCTGTGCACAAAGCTGCGCATCTCCATGGAGCAGGTCGCTGCTATTGGGGACGGAACCAATGATCTGTCTATGATTGAACAGGCAGGTATCGGCATCTGCATGTGCAATGGGGCGGATGCCTGCAAAGAGGCTGCCGACTTGATTTCGGAATACGATAATAATCATTCCGGATTTGCCAGAGTCCTTACAGCGCTGATTTAATTATCAACTTTCCAGATAATTAAATCGATAATTAGATTTTACATTTCTGCATTTTTATACTATTATCCTATCATGAAATATTTCATTTCATAGGAGGATTTTTTAATGAAAAAGTTTTTTGCTTTACTGATGGCTCTGTGCATGGTATTTGCACTCTGCGCCTGCGGTGAGTCCGCTGCCCCCGCAGCTGCCGCTCCTGCCGCGGCTCCCGCTGCCTCTTCTTCCGATGCAGCCGCTGCTCCTGCAGAAGTTACTGCTGATTTAACTGTAGGAACCGGCGGTGAGTCCGGCACCTACTATCTGTACACCGGCATGGTCGGTCAGGTCGTCAACGAAAACAGCGGCATCAAGATGACTGTTGTTTCCACCGGCGGCTCCAAAGCTAACCTGATTGGTATGGACGAAGGTGAATATGATCTGGCAACTGTCCAGTCCGACGTTATGACATACGCTTACAATGGCACCAACTCCTTTGCCGAGACCGGCGCTCTCTCCGACTTCCGCGTACTTTGCGGCCTCTATCCGGAAACCATTCAGATTGTCACCACCAATCCCGACATCAAGGGTATTGAAGACCTGAAGGGCAAAAAGGTCTGTGTCGGTGACGTCGGTTCCGGTACTTACTTCAACACCGTTGACGTTCTTGCCGCATACGATATGACTATCGATGATGTTTCCGCTGTGTACCAGTCCTTCGGTGATTCCACGGAATCTCTGCTGGACGGCAAAATTGATGCCGCTGTCACCACTGCCGGTGCTCCTACTCCCAGCATTACGCAGCTTGCTCAGAGCAAGACAATCTATGTTGTCTCCATTGATGATGCTCACATGGAAAAGCTCCTGGCAGATTGCCCCTGGTATGCAAAAATCGTTCTCCCTGCAGGAACCTACGAAGGATTTGACGAGGATGCAACCACTGTCACGGTAAAAGCAACGCTGGTCTGCACTGCTGATACTCCCGACGACGTGGCATATACCATCGTAAAGACGATTTTTGACAACAAGGATGCCATCACTGCATTGCACGAAAAGGGCTCCTACCTCGCATTCGACTTTGCAACGGACGGCATTGCTGTTCCCTTTGCAAAGGGTGCTGCTCAGTTCTTTGCTGAGAACGGTGTTACTGTAAATACTGCAGAGTAATCCGTTTATGTCCAAAGAAAAGCTTGATAATTTAAGCGCAGACGGAGTCAGCGGCAACGTTGACTCCGTTATGCGCCAGTTTGACAGAGAGAGTAATACCCGCATCTGGTCCGGCAGGCCAAAGCTGATTGTGGACGGTGTTCTGGCGCTGTTTTCTCTGTATTCCATTTACTGCGCGCTGTTTGCCGTCATGCTCGACGAGGTTCGTCTCACATCCTTTGTAGGTTCTCTCATGATTCTGGGATATCTGACCTACCCCGCAAGCAAGCATCATGTCAGAGAGAATTATATCCCCTGGTATGACTTCGTACTGATGATATTGGGCGCGTCCAGTTTCTTCTATTTTTGCTTCAACGCAAACACCATTGTAATGCGTCTTCCCCTGCTGAAGCCCTATGAAGTCGTCATCGGTATCGTCGGTCTCATCTGTATTTTTGAGCTCTGCAGAAGATGCACCGGAATTCCCATCATGGTGGTTGCCGGAATTTTTATGGCTTATGCCCTGTATTATTACGGCATCAAGAAAGGGCAGGGAATAGGGGCCGTCAAGTCACTGATCTGCCGTCTGTTTTATCTGAAGACCGGCATGCTTTCCACGCCGATCAATGTCTGTTCGAAGTATATTGCCATATTTATTATATTTGGGGCTTTTTTGGAGAGAACCGGCATTGCTGATTTCTTTATCAGCCTGGCCAATGCCATCGCCGGATCTTCTGCCGGCGGTCCTGCCAAGGTCGCCGTCATTTCCTCTGCGCTCTGCGGTATGGTTTCCGGTTCTTCCGTAGGTAACACTGTCACTACAGGTTCCGTCACCATTCCTATGATGAAGAAGACCGGTTATGACAAGGACTTTGCCGGAGCGGTGGAAGCCGCTGCCTCCACCGGCGGTCAGATTATGCCCCCGATTCTCGGCGCTGCTGCGTTCCTCATGATTGATTTTCTCGGAATTCCCTACTCCGGAATCGCTGTCAGAGCTATTCTTCCTGCAGCATTGTATTTCACCGGCATTTTTATCGCTGTTCATCTGGAAGCAAAGAAACTGGGGCTTACCGGTCTGGACAGAAGTGAGCTTCCCAGAATAGCACCTCTGCTGAAACAGATTTATCTGCTGGCTCCTCTGGTTGTTCTGGTATGGCTCGTCAGCACAAACACCGTCACCATGGCGTTCGCTGCCGCTGTCTCGATTGTTGTTGCTGTCGTCGTCAGCCTGTTCAACAAAGACCACCGGATTACGCCGAAGGGATTCTTTGAATCGTTGGCGGCAGGCGGGAGAGGCTGCATTTCCGTAGGCGTTGCCTGCTGCATTGCCGGTATTGTTGCCGGATGCCTCACCATGACCGGTCTTGCCAACCAGATCTTTGCAGCTATCCTGGCAATTTCCGGAAAAGCAAAGTTCATTGCTCTGTTCCTAACCATGATCTGCTGCATTATTCTCGGAATGGGTGTTCCGACCACAGCAAACTACTGCATCATGGCCACCACCTGTGCCCCGATCTTGATTAAAATGGGCATTCCTGATGTGGCAGCACACTTCTTTGTCTTCTACTTCGGTATTGTTGCCGACATTACACCTCCTGTGGCTTTGGCTGCCTATGCCGGCGCAGCAATTTCGCAGGGCAATCCTATGAAGACCGGCGTAAATGCCACAAAGCTGGCAATTGCAGCTTTTATCATCCCTTATATTATGGCTTACAACCCTGCCATGGTTCTGGTGAATACTACCGCGTTCGAAATCGCCCAGATTGTTGTTACGTCTCTCATCGGTATGTTCGGTGTTGCCGCGGCTTTGAATGGATTTCTGTTCCGTTCCATCTCCTGGCTCGGCAGAATTCTGCTTTTGGCCGGCGGTCTCCTGATGATGGTCCCCGGTACTCTCACCGATATCATCGGTCTTGTTCTGGTAGCCGGTACCGTCGTGTGGCAGAAGCTGGGAGCTGAAAAGTCCCTGGTATAAGGTCCGATTCCATGTAATAAAAAAGGAGCTGTAGCAAAATGAAAATTTTGCACAGCTCCTTTTCAGCGCTCAAAAACCGGAAAAAACCCGTAAATTTCAACAGATGTTGAGAATTTTGAGGGCAACAACCATGAGCACACAAAAAAA
>JAZLHH010000039.1:0-13199 GCA_045616745.1 Candidatus Limivicinus sp.
CCGGGCTGCATCGAAACGACGGCGCTGGGAGCAGCCTATCTGGCAGGACTGGCTGTGGGTTACTGGGACAGCCTGGAGGATATCCGCTCCAACTGGTCCGTTGACCGGGTATTTACCAGCGAGATGGACGAAGCAGGCAGACAGCAGGCCGTGAAAGGCTGGCACAAAGCAGTGAAGTGTGCTCTGCTCTGGGCAGAAGACGAATAAGTACAGCGGCACCGGCAAGAGCCGGTGCCGCTTTTCTGTCCGCAGCGGGTGAGGATTGGTATAACCAAAAGGTGTGATTTTCTTGACAAAGTGCAGGGGCGCGGATAAAATGGTATCTGTATTACTGTGTCATTTTGTGCGTGACAGAAATTTATTTTTTCAATATAAATCAGAAAGGAATCAGTACATGCAGAAGTACGACGTAATTGTTGTAGGCGCAGGCAACGGCGGGTTGTCTGCGGCAACTTACCTTGCAAAAGAAGGTAAGAAGGTTCTTGTGCTGGAAAAGCACAATCTTCCCGGCGGATGCGCGACCTCTTTTGTCCGCGGCAACTACGAGTTTGAAGCAACGCTTCATGAGCTCTGCCAGTTCGGCGACGGTACCGGAGAAGGCAAGCGGGGCGCAGTCCGCCAGCTCCTGGAAGACCGTTACGGTCTGGACGTGGAGTGGATGTCTGCCAATGAATCTTTCGCCTCGGTAGCAACGGATGAGGGCGGATTCAATGTCTCCATGCCCGCCGGTGTCCAGGCATTCATCGACGAGATGGAGAAGGCGGTTCCCGGTTCCCGGGAATCCATGACCACAGTGATGGAGCTGGGCCGTATGCTGGTTGACGGCGTGGAATGGCTCTCCGAACACAACAACGAGCCGGAAGGCCTGGAAAAGGTCGAAATGATGATGAAGTATTACGACCTGATGTGCCTCGTCCCTCAGCCCTGCGATGCGATGCTGCGGAAAATCGGCGTTCCCGACAAGGCAAGGCAGATTTTTGAGTCTTACTGGACGTACGTAGCCTGTGACTCCACGGAAATGAGCTTTGCTCCCTACACCTTCATGACCTATGTTTACCTGACCCAGCTGCCCTGGTTTGCCAAGAACCGGAGTCATGAGATTTCTCTGGCCTTTGATGCCAAGATCCGTGAGCTGGGCGGAGACATCTGGTACAACACCAAAGTAAAAAAGATTCGTGTGAAAGACGGCGCGGTTCAGGGTGTGGAGCTGGTATCCGGAGAATTCATCCCCTGCGAGCGCGTGATTTCCAACCTGATGCCGCACGTGGTCTATGACCGCATGGTGGATCCTTCCGAAGTCCCCGAGTATGAAAAGAAAAAGATGAATGCCCAGAAGCTGGCCCAGGCTGCCTTTACGGTTTATCTGGGTCTGGATGCTTCCGCGGAAGAGCTGGGGCTGAAGAACTACGATACCTTCATGAGATATACCCCCGACAACCGGAAGCAGTGGGAATCCTCCAACAGCATCGATACCCATAAGGACATTACCGTTACCTGCCTGAACGCGGCATATCCGGACGCGGCAGGCAAGGGCAGAGCATTCCTCCAGTTCTCCAAGTTCTATGACGGAGACGCTTTTGAGAACGTCACCGAAGAAGAATACTTCAGAATTAAGGACCGGATTGCCCGGGAATGCGTGGAACGCTACGAGGAAGTTACCGGCTGCAAAATCCAGGGCCACATTGAAGAAATGGTGGTTGCCTCTCCGGTCACCTGGGCCCGGTACCTTGGCACGCCGAAGGGAGACGTGTACGGCTATTATCCCCGCCTCTGGGACGGCATGTTCCCCAGAGTCCAGTGCGGTCATCATGAAGACTATCAGATCAGGGGCCTCCGCTTTGTCGGCGGGCACGGAACCCAGATGGACGGCTATTCTCAGGCCTATCTCTCCGGTGCGGAGCAGGCCAGATATATGCTTCTCGATATGAAGGAGGGTAAATAATGGGCAAGTATCATTACAGCAGAGAAGGCCTGAAGGGTCTCACTCCCTTCCCGTTTCTCGGTGAAGTCAAAACCCGCCTGAAGGCAATCGAAGCGGCACCGGCGGTAATTCCTCAGTCCGTATTCAATCCCAACAGGCTCTCGGCCATGCTACATCCGGAGGTTCAGTACTGCCTGATTTCCAAAGTGGAAGATCACGGCGATGCCAAGAGCTTTACGCTGGTTCCCGATGAAGCCAGGGGCACAAAGAAGCTGGCCTATTTCCGGGCCTCTCAGTATGTTTCCGTTACGCTGAATATCAACGGCCAGCCCACGACCAAGCCCTACACCATCCGTTCCAATCCGAAGGATGCGCTGGGCGAGGAAAACACAAAGTATATTCTGACAATCAAGAGAACCAATCCTTCCTTTGCGTCCGGCTGGATTCTGGACAACTGGAAGGAAGGAGACGCGGTGGAAATCTCCGGACCTCTCGGTGATTTCTACTACCAGAATCTCCGGGATGCCAGGGACGTGATCGCCATTGCCGGCGGCAGCGGCATTACCCCGTTCTTCTCCATGGCCAGCGCCATTGCAGACGGAATCGAAGATTTCAATCTGACCATTCTTTACGGCTCCCGCAAGGCCGACGGCATCCTTCTCAAGGATGAGATCGAAGAAGTCGCCGCCCGGAGCAACGGAAAAGTGAAGGTAATCCACGTTCTCTCCGAGGAAGAGAAGGAAGGCTACGAGCACGGCTTCATTACTGCGGAGCTGATTCGCAGGTATGCACCCCAGGGAGAATACTCCGTGTTTATGTGCGGTCCCAAGGCAATGTATATCTTCGGCGAAGGCGAATGCAAAAAGCTGGGGCTTCCCAAGCGCCTGTACCGCATGGAAATGTCCGGCGACTACATGAACGTGACGAAGAATGCGGATTATCCTGCAGACCAGATCAATAAGGAATACAAACTCACGGTTGTCATCCGCGGCGAAAAGCAGGAGATCCCCTGCGCGGCCGGAGAGAGCCTCATCTGGGCGCTGGAAAAGGCCGGCATCAAAGCTCCCACGCACTGCAGAAGCGGTGAATGCGGCTGGTGCCACTCCCGGCTGATTTCCGGTGAGGTCTATGTTCCTGCGGATGCAGACGGACGCCGTCTTGCCGACAGGAAGTTCGGCTGGATTCATCCCTGCGCATCCTTCCCCCTCAGCGATATTGAGCTTGAAGTATTTCCAATTAATAAATAAAGAGGTAACTGAGTATGTCTAAGAGACCCAATATTCTGGCCCTGGCTTCCAAAATCAGCCTGGAAAGCATGACTTATACCGGCATCACCTACAATGACTGCGAGTATAAGATTCTGGAGCCCATTGTTGACGACGATATGTGCGCCGTCATGATGAAGATGCACCTGGAAAAGACCATTCCTGTTGAAGAACTGGCCAAAAAGTGCAAAAAAGAAGTTCCCTTTGTTCAGGAACAGATTGACAAGCTCTGCAAGGCAGGCGTTGTCCGTTCCCGCACTGAAAACGGCGTCTTCGGATACTACTACCCCATCTGGGTTCCCGGTATCATGGAAGGCGTAATGTCCAACAAGGAAAACTGCGAAAAGTACCCGGTATTAGGCGAATGCTTTGAAGAGTACACCAGCAAGAGACTGGAAATGCTGGTCCCGACGCTGAACTCCGGAAAGATGGGCATGAGCTTCATGCGCGTTATGCCCGTTATGAGCGCTATCGAAAACAATTCCCACGTTGCCTCCTACGATGAGCTGACGACCCTGATTGAAAAGGCTACCGCCATTTCCGTAGGTCCCTGCTCCTGCCGCCGTTCCCGCCGTCTGATGGGCGAGGGCTGCGGACATCTGGAAGACGACATGTGCATCTACCTCAATGACAACGCCATCAGCTTCTCCAATGCCGGCGCTCACCGCCTCATCACCAAGGAAGAGTGCTACGAGATCCTCAAGAGAGCGGAAGACAACGGCCTGGTGCACGAAATCAACCAGACCCCCGGCTTTGAAGATGCCACTGCCATCTGCAACTGCTGCGGCTGCTCCTGCTATGCCCTCCGCATTGCGGAAATGTTCCGTTCCAAGAACGCCATCCGTTCCAACTTCACGGCGAAGATCAACAAGGACAACTGCGTTGCCTGCGGCCAGTGTGTGGAAAACTGCCAGACCAACGCCATCCGTCTGGGCCAGAAGTGCTCCAGCGTGGATCCGCACGTCAGCGATGCCTATGACTCCGACCAGGCCGTTCCCTGGGACAAGAAGAGCTACAATATCGAGTACCGTACCAACCGCAGCGACGTCATGGAAACCGGTACCAGCCCCTGCAAGTCTGCCTGCCCGGCACACATTGCCGTTCAGGGCTATCTGAAGCTGGCTTCCCAGGGCAGATATTCCGAAGCTCTGGAACTCATCAAAAAGGAAAATCCCTTCCCCGCAGTCTGCGGCCGTATCTGCAACAAGCCCTGCGAACTGGCCTGCTCCAGAAAGACCATCGACGAGGCAGTTGCTATCGACGACATCAAGAAGTTCATTGCCGAAAAGGATCTGAACCCGGAGACGAGATTTGTTCCCGCCCGTCTGAACCAGACCGGCAAAGAGTATCCCGAGAAGATCGCCGTGATCGGTGCAGGTCCTGCAGGTCTCAGCGCGGCATACTATCTGAGAATCAAGGGCTATCCCGTAACCGTATTTGAAAAGGAAGAGAAGCTGGGCGGCATGCTCACCTTCGGTATTCCTTCCTTCCGTCTGGAAAAGGACGTCATCAATGCCGAAATCGACATCCTGAAGGAAATGGGCATTGAATTCAAGACCGGCGTGGAAGTCGGAAAAGAAGTAACGCTGGATGCCCTCCGTGCAGAAGGCTACAAGGCATTCTATCTGGCAATCGGCGCACAGAAGGGCGCACTGCTGGGAATCCCCGGCGAGGACCTGAAGGGCGTATATTCCGGCATTGATTTCCTGCGCGATGTCAATCTGGGCAAGGAACCCAAGCTCGGAAAGAAGACGGTCGTAATCGGCGGCGGCAACGTGGCAATCGACGTGGCAAGAACGGCAGTCCGTCTGGGCTCTGACGTGACGGTTGTATACCGCCGCAAGGAAGAGGACATGCCTGCAGATCCGGAAGAAGTGGCAGAAGCCAAGGCAGAGGGCGTGAAGTTCCTGTTCGAGCACAAGCCGCTGGAAATCCTCGGCAAGACCAAGGTAACGGGACTGAAGTGCGAAGGCGACGAGTGCAAGACAGATACCGTCATTGCAGCCATCGGCCAGAAGATCAATCTGGAAGGCTTCGCATTTGAGACCGGCGCGAAGGGCAACGTACTGGCGGATGCCAAGACGTATCAGACCTCCGTTTCCGATGTATTCGCAGGCGGCGATGTTGTTACCGGACCCAAGTTTGCCATTGACGCCATTGCAGCCGGCAAGGAAGCTGCGGTATCGATTCACCGCTATGTACATCCCGGCCAGACGCTGCTCAACGGCCGTGATCCCCGGGACTACAAGCCCTTTGATCTGGGTACGCTGGCATTCAGTCCCGCAGGCTTTGACAATACGCCGCGTCAGCACGCACTGAATACGGAATCTGACGAAGCCCTCAAGAGCTTCAGGGATCTCCGCGGAACGCTGACGGAAGAGCAGATCAAGAAGGAAGCCGACCGCTGCCTGGGCTGCGGCTGTGCCGTTATCGACGAAGACCTCTGTGTGGGCTGCGGCATCTGCACCACCAAGTGCAAGTTTGATGCAATCCACCTGGAGAAGACCATGGACACTGTCGGAACGCCGTATTTCAAGACGCTGCTTACTGCCGTTTCCAATGCTCCTGCCGCTGCCGGCAGACTGATTCGGAAGAAGATCGGCAAATAATCGGCTTTTCTCAAACATTAAATCATTCTTTTGGAGGGTGTATCGGTGAATTTTACCGTTCCTATGGCAATAGCCGACTTTATACCGGTCGTTTTCTTTGCAGTGGCTGCCGTCATTCTGCAGCGGGACCTGTATGAGAGAATGACCAAGGGGGCTTTTGCCCTGTTCTGCGCAGGCACCATCGATGTGATCTGCGCAGGAGCCCTCAAGGCTCTTTATAAACTGCTTTATGCGTGCGGCATCTGTGATTTTGAAAAACTCAGTGCCATGTTCTTCCCGGTCCAGTCCATCGGATTTATTCTGGCGGGCCTGGGAATCATCTCTCTGCTGATTCGCAAAAAGAAGGCCAGGCTGGCAGCGGTGGCGCCTCCGGCGGTTTCCGGAACCTTCCTCTTCGTAGGGCTGATGGTATTCGGTCTGGGAATGATGGACGGAACCCTCTGCTGGCTGAGCAAAAAGCTGGGAAAAAAGAAGCTGATTCCCGTATTTCTGGTTTCCTTTTTCCTGTGCCTCTGCATGGGCTATCTCTCTACCAAGGACTTTGCCCAGGCATACATGAACTGGATTGCAGAGGCCGTGAACATTGCGGGACAGGGCCTGCTCCTGTTCGGTGTTCTGGCGCTCCACAGGGCCGGACTGGCTGACGCCGAACCGGTACCTGCGGCGGCAGCCGCTCCGGAACCGGCAGAATCTGCTTCTCCTGCAGCGGAAGCGGTATCCGAGCTTCCCGAAGAAGAAAAACCGGAAGAATAATCCCCAGCAAAAAACAGCTCCGTTTCGACGGAGCTGTTTTCCTGTGCACAGAGATTTATTTTACACTGTCGCGGATATGCAGGATTGTGGAAACGGAGGATTGTATACATCCGCTGTTCACGGAAGAAGCTTCCGAGCGGAAGCGGGCCGCGATGGAGCGGACAGCAACTTCTCCCAGCTGCTCCTTGTAAGAATGAACGGTGGTCAGGGAAGGCGCAGTGAGATCGCAGATCGGCAGATCGTCAAAGCCGATAATGGAAATCTCCCCGGGAATCCGGATATTGTGCGCATTGAAGGCACGAATCGCTGCTGCGGCAATGACGTCATTCTCTGCAAAGAAAGCCTCTGGCAGCGGCCCTGCCTCCCGAAGATAACGGTTCATGGTCTGATAGGCCTCGTCAAAAGATACATCGGTGGGAATGACAGGGGAAGGCTGCAGACCGTACTTTTCCAGCGCAGCTCGCAGACCGCTTTCCCGCTGCTCGAATACAGGGCTTCTCTGTCTGCTGCAGAGATAGCCTACACTCCGGCAGCCGCGGGAAATCAGATACTCTGCTGCCTGATAGACGCCGCCGAAGTTGTCATTGACGACACAGTCGGCCACATCGAAATTCTGCTCACTGTCAATCACGGAAACCGGAACCGGGCCCATTTTCGAAAGGAAGTCCCGCATTTCAGCTTCAGCCTCATCAGTAGTAATATCGGTTCCTAAAATAATAATACCGTCAATATTCGTACGGATGCTTTCAAACTGATCGGCGAAAGATTCACCGGCATGAAAATATCGGACGAAGATGCTGTAACCCAGACGGGAGGCTTCGGATTCTGCCCCTTTGAGAACAAAGCTGGAAAAAGATGTATTTTCTGCAATGCTGACCAGTTGACTGACATAGAATACAAAACACAGATTTTTATGCTGTTTTCTGGCCGTCTCCAGCTTTGGGGAAGAAAACCCGATTTCTTCCGCCGTTTCCAGCACCAGCCGGCGGGTTTCCTCGCTGACGCCTTCTTTTCCGTTCAGTACAATGGAAACTGCCGCCTGGGAAATTCCCAGCCGCTCAGCGATTTGTTTTGCGGTTACTTTGGGCATAAAAATCCTCCTTGGCTGCCTTCTGACAACAGTATACCGCAGACTTCCAAAAAATCAAGCTGTTTTACTAAACAATTTAGTTTACATATTTGCAATTCCACAGAATTTGCTCGGATAATATGGTAATAGTGTACAATTTTCGGAGTAGATTTATGGCAAAAATGCAGAAAAAACAGGAAAGAACGTTGGAATTATTTGACAGTATCCTTTGATTTTGATAAAATTACAGCGTAAAAAGTATACTAAATTATTTAGTATACAAAAATTTCGAAAGGAAAGAAAAAATGAAAAAGTTTTTAGCACTTGTTCTGGCTCTCTGCATGGTATTTGCACTGTGCGCATGCGGCAAGTCTGCAGCAAAGAGCGACAACCTCGTCGGTGTTGCAATGCCTACCAAGGATCTGCAGCGTTGGAATCAGGATGGCGACAACATGAAGAAGCAGCTGGAAGCAGCCGGCTACTCTGTTGACCTCCAGTACGGCGCAAATGACATCCCCACTCAGGTTTCTCAGATTGAGAACATGATTGCAAACGGCGCAAAGGCTCTCGTTATCGCTTCCATCGATGGCGACTCCCTCGGCACTGTTCTTGCTCAGGCGAAGGAAGCAGGCATTCCTGTCATTGCTTATGACCGTCTGATCATGAACTCTGATGCAGTTTCCTACTACGCAACCTTCGACAACACGCTCGTCGGCACCCTTCAGGGACAGTTCATCGTTGATGCTCTCGATCTCGACAACGCCGGTGACAAGACCTTCAACATCGAGTTTGTAACCGGTGACCCCGGTGACAACAATGTTAACTTCTTCTATGGCGGCGCTATGGAAGTTCTCCAGCCTTACCTTGACAAGGGCACTCTTGTATGCCTCTCCGGCCAGACTGCAAAGGACGAAGTTGCTACTGCAAACTGGGCAACCGATGCTGCACAGGCTCGTTTCGAGAACATCCTCAGCTCCTACTATGCTGATGCTCAGCTCGACGCTGTCCTTGCTTCCAACGACTCCACCGCTCTTGGTGTAGAGAATGCTCTTGCTTCCTCTTACTCCAACTCCGTATATCCTGTCATCACCGGTCAGGACTGCGACAAGCCCAACATGCCGAACATCATCAACGGCAAGCAGGCAATGGCTGTCTTCAAAGACACCCGTGACCTCGCAGCAAAGACGGTTGAGATGGTTGATGCTCTCATGAAGGGCACCGAGCCTCCTGTAAATGATACTGCTACCTATGACAACGGAACCGGTATTATCCCCAGCTATCTCTGTGCACCTATTGCCTGCACTGCAGATAACTACAAGGAACTCCTGATCGACTCCGGCTACTACACCGAAGCTGACATCGCTGGCTGATCCGGCAAACATATAACCAGCATTTCAAGGGGCGAGGCTGAGCCTCGCCCCTCTTTTTATCAGATTCTCCTTCGCATCAATGAAAAAGGAGGGCAAATAATTGGCCGAAAATATCCTTGTGATGAAGAATATCACAAAAGAATTCCCCGGGGTAAAGGCACTTGACAATGTGAATCTTGAAGTTGCTCGGGGAGAGATTCACGCTCTCGTCGGAGAGAACGGCGCTGGAAAGTCCACGCTGATGAACGTTCTATCCGGCACATATCCCTATGGAAGCTATACCGGCGACATCATCTATAACGGTGAAATCTGCCGGTTTAACAAGCTGAAGGACAGCGAAGAAAAGGGAATTGTCATTATCCATCAGGAATTGGCACTGATTCCGGAACTGTCCATCGGTGAAAATATGTTCCTCGGCAATGAAAGGGGAAAGAAATACAGTATCAATTGGGATGAGACCTATGCTGAGGCCGAGAAGTATCTGAAGATCGTCGGACTCTCCGAATCATCCAAAACTCTGATTAAGGACATCGGTACAGGCAAGCAGCAGATGGTGGAAATTGCCAAGGCTCTTGCCAAGAATGCAAAGCTGCTGATTCTTGACGAGCCGACGTCTTCTTTGAACGAAAACGAATCCAAAGCGCTGCTTGACCTGCTGCTCGAGTTCAAGAAGCAGGGAATGACGTCCATTATTATTTCCCATAAGCTGAATGAGGTCTCGTATGTGGCGGATTCCATTACGGTTGTCCGTGACGGCAAGACCATTGAGACCCTGGTCAAGGGAAGAGACGACATCAGCGAAGACCGCATCATCAAAGGTATGGTCGGTCGTGACCTCAGCGACCGGTTCCCGAAAAGACCGGACGTCAAGATTGGCGATGTGGAGCTCGAAGTCAAAGACTGGACTGTCTACCATCCGCTCTATGCAGGGAAGAAAGTTGTGGATAACGTATCCTTCCATGTCAACAAGGGCGAAATCGTCGGCTTTGCCGGACTGCAGGGTGCCGGCCGCACTGAACTTGCCATGTCCATATTCGGACACAGCTACGGCGTGGACATTTCCGGTACCGTGAAGATTGACGGTAAGGAAGTGAAGATGACGTCCCCGCGCGAGGCTATCAATCAGGGTATCGCCTATGTCACGGAAGACAGAAAGGGGAACGGCCTGATCCTGTCCAACCCGATTCGTATCAATACGACCCTGGCCAATCTCGGCGGAGTTTCGAACAGGGGCGTCATCGATATAGACAAGGAGCACATGGTTGCGGAGGATTATCGGCAGAAGCTTAAGACCAAGTGTACCGGAGTGGAGCAGAAGGTCGGAAACCTTTCCGGCGGCAATCAGCAGAAGGTGCTTCTGGCAAAGTGGATGTATGCAGATCCGGAAATCCTGATTCTGGACGAGCCGACCCGCGGTATCGACGTCGGTGCCAAGTATGAAATCTACTGCATCATGAATGACCTGGTCGCACAGGGAAAGTCGGTCATCATGATTTCATCCGAACTTCCTGAGGTCCTGGGCATGAGCGACAGAATCTATGTTCTCAATGAAGGCAGGCTTGTCGGCGAGTTTACGGCCGAAGAAGCCACGCAGGAAAAGATCATGGGTGCTATTCTGAAATCCGATAACGATAAATAAGGAGTCGAGAAAAATGAGTAAAGCTAAAATTACAAATATCCTCCAGAAGTACACGATGATCATCATCCTTATCCTGGTGGTAATATTCTTCACATGGCGCAGCGACGGAAAGCTGCTGATGCCGCAGAACATTACGAACATCATTTCCCAGAACGCATATGTGTTCGTCCTGGCAACCGGAATGCTGCTGTGCATTCTGACAGGCGGCAACATCGACCTTTCCGTTGGTTCTGTCGTGTGCTTTGCCGGTGCCATGGGTGCAATCTGGCTGAACAAGGGAATGAACCTGTGGCTGGCAGTGATTCTTATGCTCGTCATCGGCCTGGCTGTCGGTGCCTGGCAGGCATTCTGGATTGCCTATATCCATGTCCCTCCGTTCATTACTACACTGTCCGGTATGCTCGTGTTCCGCGGCCTTTCCAACGTCGTCCTCAACGGTATGACGGTTTCTGTCACAAACCAGGAATTTATCAGAATCTTTGGCGGCGGCGCAAATTGCTATGTCCCTGATTTCATTGGCGGAGACTCGGATATCAATGTTCTCTGTCTGATTGTCGGTGCCATTGCAGTTGCAATCTATCTCTTCTCCACCATCAGCAGCAGAATGACGAGAAAGAAAAAGGGCTATGCGGTGGATCCGCTCGCCGGTGCCGCCATCAAGGCAGTGGTCATTTCAGCGGTTATCATCTTTTTCGCTTTCAAACTTGCACAGTATAAAGGCATTCCGATGGCTCTTATCTGGGTCGCCGTTGTTGTTCTTGTCTACTCCTACATCACTTCCAAGACAACGATCGGCCGTCATCTGTACGCTGTGGGCGGCAACGAAGTGGCAACGAAGCTCTCCGGTATCAATACCAAGTTTGTTTACTTCTTTGCCTATGCAAATATGGGATTCCTGGCAGGCCTTGCCGGTATCCTGACGATTGCCCGCCTGACCTCTGCACAGCCCACTTACGGTCAGAACTATGAAATGGACGCAATCGGTTCCTGCTTTATCGGCGGTGCTTGTGCATACGGCGGTGTCGGCACGGTCCCCGGCGTTATTGTTGGTGCGCTCCTGATGGGCGTTATCAATATCGGTATGTCCATTATCGGTGTGGACCAGAACTACCAGAAGGTCGTCAAGGGTCTTGTTCTTCTGGCAGCAGTTATCTTCGATGTTGTGACCAAGAAGGAAAACAAGTAAGCTGTTCGTGTGATTTCATACCGGCGTGAATTGTCGCGCCGGTTTTTTAAGGGAGGTATTGTATGTTATATATCGGAATTGATCTCGGTACTTCCGCGGTGAAGCTTCTCCTGATGAACGGAGAAGGAAAAATCCTCAATGTTGTTTCCAGGGAGTATCCCCTTTCTTTTCCCCACCCGGGCTGGTCGGAACAGAATCCGGAGGATTGGCTGACGCAGACCTGGGACGGCATCAGGGAACTGATCGCCGACTGTGACGTATCTCAGATTGCCGGCATAGGAGCCGGCGGACAGATGCACGGTCTGGTCGTTTTGGATGAAAACGATGAAGTAATCCGCCCGGCCATTCTTTGGAATGACGGAAGAACGGCAGCGGAAACGGATTATCTCAATCAGGTAATCGGCAAGGAAAAACTGGCAGAATATACAGCCAACATTGCATTTGCCGGGTTTACGGCACCTAAGATTCTCTGGATGAAGAATCATGAGCCGGAAAACTTTGCAAAAATTAAAAAGGTGATGCTGCCCAAGGATTATATCAATTACAGGCTGACGGGCATTCACTGCACGGATACCTCGGATGCTTCCGGCATGCTGCTGTTTGATGTGAAAAACAGATGCTGGTCCGGAGCAATGCTGGAAATCTGCGGCGTGACGGAAGCACAGATGCCGACGGTGTTTGAAAGCTTCCAGCCGGTAGGGACGGTACTTCCGAAGGTTGCAGCGGAACTGGGCATCCCGGAGACGGTAATTGTGGCTGCCGGTGCCGGCGACAATGCCGCCGCGGCAGTCGGAACCGGTACGGTAGGTGACGGCGCCTGCAATATCTCGGTTGGTACTTCCGGTACGATTTTCATCTCTGCTGACAGATTCTCCGAAAATCAGAACCACGCGGTGCATCTGTTTGACCATGCGGACGGAACCTGGCATCTGATGGGGTGCATGCTCAGCGCCGCTTCCTGCAACAAGTGGCTCATGGACGAAATCCTGGGAACAAAGGATTACGCTGCAGAACAGGCCGCTATCGACGAGGAAAAGCTGGGGCGTAACCATGTCTACTTCCTGCCGTATCTGATGGGCGAGCGTTCACCGATCAATGATACCAGCGCCAGAGGCACGTTTATCGGGATGACCATGGACACTTCGAGAGCGGATCTTGTCCAGGCGGTCTTTGAAGGCGTTGCGTTTGGAATCCGTGATTCTCTGGAAGTGGCGAGAAGTCTCGGAATAGACATCAGAAAAAGCCGCATCTGCGGCGGCGGTGCGAAGAGCCCGCTTTGGAGAAAGATGTTTGCCAATATCCTCAATGTTGAGATCCAATCCATCGAAGCGGAGGAAGGTCCCGGCTTCGGTGGGGCGATGCTTGCCATGGTCGCTTGCGGAGAGTA
>JAZLHH010000040.1:0-3140 GCA_045616745.1 Candidatus Limivicinus sp.
ATAAGGCCAAATTTGCCGAGCCGCTGATCAAAAAGCTAAAGAAGATGGTAAAAGGTCTCATTGTACAGTGCGCAAAAGCTTGGGATAACTACCACCGGATCAATGAGAGAAATGGAAAACTATATCGGGAGAACGAACATCTGATATCAAGCAATGACCGGCTCAGAGAGGAAAATGCTGCCCTGCGGGACCAGAATAAGGACTATTCTCTCCTTCGGAAGATGTTCGGCAGCAGGCAGATCGACAATCTGGTCGCACAAGCCAGAGAAGCACAACAGGCAAAACGGCGGCAACGCCAGAGAAGCTATGATTATGAAAGGCAAAGAAATAGGCGGCGGGGAACGTTCTCCGCCCTCCCTTCATATCTGATCAAAATATATTTTGGAAAGCAGTTGATTTTTCACGGTTTCGTGATATAATATAGGTGACCACAAGTAGGAGGTTTCATCTATGCCGGTATTGTCTAGATTCTACGGGATTATCATTCGTATGTATTTCCAGCAGGCGGAGCATAATCCGCCGCACATCCATGCTCTTTACGGCGAAGATATGGCCGCCATTGATATTCAGACGGGCGAAGTGCTGGAGGGTCATCTGCCGCCTAAGGCGCTTGCCATGGTGCGGGAATGGGCGGCAATCCACGAGACCGATCTTCTGCATATGTGGGAGACTCAGGAGTTCAAGTCTCTTTCTCCACTTGAGTAAGGAGTTGATACTATGTTCTATAAAGTGAAAGCGGTCAACGCTCTGCCAGACTATCGCTTGAGCGTTCAGTTTGCGCAGGGCGTGACAAAAATCTATGATGTAAAGCCTCTTTTTGCGAAATGGGAGCCGTTTAAGGCTTTGGAAAATGCGCCGGAACTGTTTTCCGACGTAGAGGTTGATACAGGCGGCTACGGGATTATCTGGAACGATAATCTTGATCTGTCCTGCGATGAGCTGTTCGCAAACGGCGAGACGGTCAAGACTCCCTTCGATGGCCTTATGGCCTTTACCGACGCCACCCAGCTTTGGGGGCTGAACGAAAGTACTCTGCGCAAGGCAATTGCCTACGGGAAGCTGGTCAACGGCGTGGATGCCTGCAAATACGGTAAACAATGGGTCATTTCCACAGAAGCTATGATGCGGGAGTACGGACAGCCGAAAGCGAGAGGATGAACTATAAGCAGGACAGAGAATGTGGAACTGACAGTATTATGCCTGATTGAAGACGGCGATAAGATACTGCTTCAAAACAGAGTAAACTGGGATTTGTGGAGGAATAATGCGATGAAGAAAGCAATAACGATATTGATTACCGCTCTTTGGAAATCCATCACCGAGCAGGAGGGTCTTCGTGAGCAAGAAAGAAATTAAGGCGCTGCGGCGCCCTTTTCTCAAAGAACTGTTTCGGAATAACAAGTTCAATCTGGCGATGACGGTTCTCGCTGCCCTGCTTGGTGCGGCGGGAGCGCTGGTGATCTCGTGGCTCCTGAAGGAGGTCTCCGATCTGATTTCCGGAGATTGTCCGTACGGTATGGGAACGCTTCTGCTCATTGCGGGAGGCGGGATTGCGCTGCATGTCATCGCGTGGATCCTCGACCATGCCTTCCTCACGGAGTTCCGCACGAAGGCTGTGAAGCAGTACCGGAAATATGTCTTCGGCAGGCTGATGGAAAAGGGGATCCAGGCTTTCTCGGGTGAGAACAGCTCGCTTTATATCTCGGCGCTCTCCAACGATGTCAACACGATCGAAAAGGATTTCATCGGTCAGCTGCAGGGCGTAATTCAGGTCGGCCTCACATTCATCGGCGCGCTCGGCCTGATGCTGTGGTACAGCCCTTTGCTGACCCTTGTCGCTTTCGGCTTCTCCCTGCTGCCGATCCTTGTCTCGGTCATTCTGGGAGACAGAGCGGCAAAGGCGGAAAAAGAGGTCTCGGATAAGAAGGAAAGCTACACCGGAATGCTGAAGGATGTGCTGACGGGCTTTTCTGTAATCAAAAGCTTCAAAGCGGAGAAGAGCATGGCCCGCCTGCATGATGAAAGCAACCGGGCTGCTGCCGCCGCATCCAAAAAGCGCGAGAAAGTGAATGTCCATGTCGGATATGCGTCCGGCATTGCCGGCGGGATCCTGCAGTTTGGTGTGTTCTTTGTCGCGGCTGCGCTGGCACTCTCCGGGAAGGGCGGCATTACCGCCGGTACCGCCATTGTGTTCGTGCAGCTGCTCAATTATGTCCTGGCGCCCATCCAGGCCTTCCCCACATTTTTCGCCGGCATGATGTCCGCCGGCTCGCTGATCGACAAGCTGGCGCAGGCGCTGAACAAGCATGTTTCCGATGAGGGCGACCCAATCCCGCCGCATCTCACCGAGGGAATCTCGGTCAGGGATCTTGCATTTGCCTACGAAGAAGGAAAGCCTGTGCTGTGCGACGTGGACATGGAACTGCGCGCCGGCGGCTGCTACGCGCTGGTGGGCGGCTCCGGCAGCGGCAAATCGACGATACTGAATCTGCTCATGGCGTCCTCGAAGAATTATCAGGGCGAGATCCTCTACGACGGCAGGGAACTTAAAGGGATCTCCGCCAGCTCGCTCTACGACCTAGTGTCCATCATTCAGCAGAATGTGTTCGTCTTTAACAGCACGATTCGTGACAATATCACCATGTTCTCCGAGTTCCCGGAGGAGGAGATTGACCGCGCCGTGCGGCTTTCGGGGCTGAAAAAGCTCATCGACGAAAAAGGCGCGGACTATCTCTGCGGCGAAAACGGCTCCGGCCTCTCCGGCGGCGAGCGGCAGCGGATCTCCATTGCCCGGGCGCTGCTGCGCAAGACCCCGGTGCTCCTTGTGGACGAGGCCACGGCGTCCCTGGACGCGGAGACCTCCTTTGAGGTGCTGGATGCCATTCTGAAGCTGGACGGCTACACCCGCGTCATCGTTACCCACGATCTGGACGAGAATATCCTGCGCCGATGCAGTGGCCTGATCGCCCTGAAAAATGGCGAGGTTTCGGAACAGGGGACCTTCGGAGAACTGATGGAGCAGAAGGGCTATTTCTATTCGCTGTTCACCGTCTCCCAGAAATAATCCTATTCCCTCAAGGCATCTTGAAATGGGACTGAGTTCCGGCATAATAACAACGCTGTTATCCGCAGAGTTCCCT
>JAZLHH010000041.1:0-19856 GCA_045616745.1 Candidatus Limivicinus sp.
CACATAGTATTCCTCCAATCAATCTATATATCTAAATCTGTCGATATATAGTTTTGAAATATAGTCGTGCCGGAAAAATGGGCTTTATTTTTCACAGCACGACTTGTTATTGCAAGTGCATCCGTTTTCTTTCAGTACGTTCAGATAGCCGATGGCGATGTCAATACCGTCTGAAGAAATGGAGGAGTGCATCCATTTGCCTTCTTTTCGTCCGATGACTAAACCGGAATCCGTCAGCACCTTCATATGATGGGAAAGAGTGGACTGTGCGATATTCAGATCGTCCAGCAGCTTGCAGGCGCATTTCTCGCCGCCCATCAGGTATTTAAGAATCCGCACACGGTTTTCATCGCATAACGCTTTGAAAACAACGGGAGTACGCTTTTCGTCAAGCTCCACCCGAACACCTCCTTAAAACGATTTTGTGATCACGCTATATATTATATCGACATTTTTCGATTTGTCAATATGTGAAAATCATTTGTACTATTCTGACTGTAGAAAAATATTGGATTCTGCTCCGACACATGGAAATGAGCAAAAAAATCCTACGGTAATCTTATCATAATTATCGTAGGATTCTGGCTTTTCGGAGTGGTCACACGGTGATTTTTATTCCAGATTGGAAAATGAATGTCAGCTTTCCATCCGTCCGGACTTGAACTACATCGAGGGTTCGCAGCATAAGCGGGTAGTCAAATTCTGTTATTTTGCCGACCTCATCGATCAGCGTCAGCATTTCCTTTGCCCGGTATCTTGTGAGAATATCATCGGTAGTATCCACGGCGGATCTCAGCGTAGCTTTGTACCGCATCTGCTTGGAAACCATCAAATTCCATGCCCTGATGAATGCTTTCTGAGGAAGGTCTATTGGAATACGGACATCCGTACAGAGCATCGGTCGGCTTTTCGGTGGCGGGCAGTAACGCTCTCTGTAGGCAATCAGCTCCGGCGATGCATTCTTGATGTAATTGGCTTTGTGAGAAGGGGTGTAAAGCTGTCCGGGTATTTCGACTGCGGATTGCGTCCTGCGGCTCATGCAGCGATACACCCACTGAGACTGTTGGTTGGTGGTCGTGTAATGATAGTAATAGTAGGGCTTTCCACAGACGCCGCAGATTAGTTTCCCGGTAAAGGGATATCGCTGATTCGGTGCCTGCTTATGCGGAGTATGCTTTTCTGCGACTTCCTGTGCCAGTTTCCAGGTATCTTTATCCACAATTGCCGGAAGGCAGTCCTCCACAAGGAATTTCGGAAGTTCTCCAGTATTTCTGACCTGCCGATGCGTAATTGGACTGGCAATATATGCTTTTTGAAACAGGCAGTCACCACAGTACTTCTCGTTGCGGATGATGTGCTGAATTGTAGTTTTTGCCCATGTCGCATTCGGTTTCCGTGTCGGCACTCCCTCGGCTATAAGTCTGTCAGCAATTTCTCCGTAGCTATACCCGTCAATGAAGTCCTTGTATATCCTCCGAACCAGATCTGCTTCATCCTCAACGATTGTAACGATGCCCTTGCTTTGTCGGAAACCATAGCAGGTGTTTGCTTCGTGATCAAGCTCAGCTGTCAATCCTTTGTGTCTCCATAAACGCGCGAACTTCTGGCTGATACTTCTCAATATCCCAAAGGAAGACGAGCACCGCGCTGACTAAATAGAATACAGCCGGAATCACAGCAAACGTGATGATGATTGCTGTTATAGTTTCATTCGACTGAACAGCGAGCTTGCCATCGTAGTGTCCGATTGCCAGGGACCATGCTACAATAGCGCTACCAAGGCCTGTCCCCACCTTGACACCAACAGAATAGGCGCTTGTGGTAATACCGTCTGAGCGGATGCCGGTTTTCATCTGGTTATAGTCGGCAATATCGCCTGCAAGAGTGGAAACAGCCGTCATGAGCGGAATGGAACCGACATTTCTGAGGATAACCATCAGCAACACCAGTAAAAAGCTAGACGGATTGATCATGACCATGACCGAGGATACAACAGAAAGGATCAGCCCGAAAAGCATGGTGTTCCGCTTTCCGAATTTCTTGAACAGGGAGGGGACAAAGGGCATGACCAGCAGCATTGGAACAATCGTCATCAGGGACAGGATGCTCATCTGCTCCGGATTACCCAGAACATCTCTGCAATAATAGTAGATGATACCCGTCATATTGCTGAATGTGAACATGGCAAGAGAAAGACCAAGCGCAATATAAAAGTATTTGCAGTGGAGAAGGGATGTGAGCGCTTTCTTTATATCCCCATTGTTTTTCCTTTCTGCTGCATCGCCTTGCGAAACGAGGGCCGACATCTTTTCTTTTATAAACAGAGCCGTAAACAGCTGGAACACAAAAGCGGCGGCACCCCAGATCATTACCAAGGTTCTCCAGGTTTCGGGATTTGACTCGCCTCCCAGAGTAGGGATCAGGATCGGTGTAGCAATATTCATCGCAGCGGCAAAGCCTGCTGCCAGGATTCCTCTTACGGCGCTGACTGTTGTTCTATCCTGCGAGCTGAGGGAAAACCGCTGAAGCAGCGCGTGGTAAGAAAGATTGTTGACCGTGTAGAACACTACAGTAAGGAGAAAATAGAACACGGTTATATAAAGTCTCTGCTCATGTTCTGTCAGCCCCTGCGGCATGCAGAAAAGCCCGATAAAGGAAAGAATCATCGGAATGATGGAACCGACAAACCACGGGCGGGCTTTGCCCATTTTTGTATGCGTTTTGTCTATAACTGCTCCCATCAGCAGATCACTGAAGCCATCGAGTATGCGGCAGACGAGCAACATTGTCCCAACAAATGTCGCTGCCATACCGATGCTGTCGGTCAGATAGAGTGTAAGAAATGCGCTCGGGAAGGAAAGAATAATCGCTCCTCCGGCATCCCCCAGGCCATAAAGCACTTTTTCAATGGGGGTGCTCTTCAATGGGTCTTTAACCTTCGGCTGTTTTGACATTGTAATTTTTCCTTTCATATATTCTTTTGCTTCCTTGGAACAACGGTTTCGATGGTACCGGCTCAATCTGCCGCTGCTCATTGACCGACGTGCACTATGACCCGTCCATATCTAGTCATCGCAAGCTGGCCGTCGCCGCTAACTTCAACGACGAAGTGAAGCGTGCAGGGCTGTGTTGGCGCGGTGAACTGAGTTTTTGCCCCGGCCGAAGGTTCACAGGCAATCTCCTGTGTATAGGTCCCGGCCTCTTTGTAGTTAAACCAGTGGAATTTGAGCGCTCCACCGTCCGGATTCTGCGATTCTTCCGCAGACAGCGTGCAGAGTTCCCCGGGTTTTACGATGATCTCAAGCGGCGTATTCATTTTGACGATTGGCGGGTGGACTGCGTTGCCGTAACTTGCCGTATCCGTCCATGCCATCCTGGCGGCGAAGTCATTCTGGACCGCCTCGCGCCAGCGATAGATCGTACAGACATTGTTTGTGACCGTCCTGCCATTTTTCCCGGTGTAGGTATCCTCCGTGTCTGTCCAAAGGGGATATTTTTCCTTCTTCACGAAAGGAGGATATTTATCTGGCAGCTTCAGCGCATAACGGCCGCCCCAGCTACCCCAGTCGGGATGCTCCATGTCGTTGAGCCCGTTGGGGATTAGGCCAAGATAGGTCGGCGTGTCTCCCTCCATTGCGGCGATTGGTGTCGGGTAGATCCTGCGATAAGTGGTGTCGCCTTGAATGTTGGCTTTGAGCCACTCCGGAGTTGCCAGGGCTGTCTCAGCCGCGGCAAATTTCTCCGGGATTCCCTTGAGCTGCCCCATAGAGTAAGCATCCCAGCACATGCCCGGCCAGGTGGCACCCAGAAATCCCATTCCGTTGATGGCCAGATTACTGCTGCCGTTCGAAGGAGACACGATGTAAAACAGACGGTCACCGAACTGGCGTCGGAGCCAGATCCCGCCGCGGTCCTGATCGGAGATGCCATAGATCCGAACCTTGCGGATCAGACGGTCAAATTCTTCGGCCGATCTGTTTTTCCACAGCTGCCAGATCGCCTGAGCCAGCGTGTTGCATCCGCCCCAGAGCCCGAACCAGACCGGGCGCTCGTCCTCTTTCTCGATCACGTCCATGATCAGACGGACGCCTTCGTTGTCATTGAACCGGTCCTCCCCAAAGCCTTTTCCGAGCCGCTTTCCGAACTCCGGGATCCCGTGCCGCGTAACGCGGCGTAGTGCGTCGGCGTCCGGGTACGCGGCGTCGTGTACTCGCAGGTTCGGGAGCACCGCCTCATAGGCGTCGATAATGTCCAGAATGACCTGCTTTTCTGTTTCCGTTCCGCCGTTTTTCAGGCAGAAGGAAGACGTTGCTATCAGCCCCTCAATGTCGATTTCGTTTGCATAGAGCAGCAGTCGGATCATGGACTCCACGTCATCGATTTCCTGCTGCTTGTCGTCCGGCAGACGGTAGATATCCGTCAACGCAACAAATCTTTTTTTCATATCGTTTCCCCCTTATAATAAAACTGTTTTAACCTCTTTCCGAATTCCCGCGGCGTTGAGGCCGTAGGTGTAGAAGACTTCTTGGGAATTGCCGGTGATCACCGGCGCGTCGGGCAGTGCCAGGTTGATGACCTTCTTAGGGCAGTTTGCCGCCACCAACTGGGACACCATGGAGCCCAGACCGCCGAAGATAGCGTGTTCCTCCACTGTAACAAAACCCTTCACCTTGGGAGCAAGTGCCAGAATGGCATCTTTGTCCAGGGGCTTTACGCAATACATGTCGACCACGGCGGTGCGGATGCCCTCGGCCTCCAGGGTCTTCGCTGCCTCAATGGCGGGGCGCACCATCTCGCCGCAGGCCACAATGGCCACGTCGGGACTATCCGTATTGCCGAGAACAGTGGCCTTGTTCATCTCAAAGGGGCAGTCCTCGTCGCTGTAGATATCCTCCACGGGGTTGCGACCCACGCGAACGTAGGCGCATTTCTGGTCTGCCAGCAGGGCCTGAATGAGCTTTTTGGTCTGGTGCCGGTCAGAGGGCAGATAGACCCGCATGTTGGGGATGGCGGAGAGGGCCGCGATATCCTGGGCGCTGTGGTGGCTCATGCCGAGAGCGCCGTAGCTGACCCCGCCAGAGATGCCGATGAGCTTGACGTTCGTGTCCGAGTAGGCGCAATCGATCTTGGCCTGCTCGTAGCTGCGGGTCGAGAGAAAGCAGGCGGGGGAAAAAGCATAGGGCTTCTTGCCGCACTTGGCAAGGCCGGCGGAAATGCTGACCAGATTCTGCTCCGCGATACCGACTTCGATGCTCTGTTCGGGGTAGGCATTGAAGAAGGGCGTCATGGAAGCGGAGCCTCTCGAGTCGCTGCACAGGGCGACCACGCTGCGGTCAGCGGAAGCAGCCTCCATCAGCGCGTCGCAGATGGCCTGCCGGTTGGGGATCTTGTTGCCCACGGTACCCAGTTCAGGCAGCTTATGCATGCTCGATCACCTCCTTCCGGCTCGTCAGATCAGCCTGGATCTGCGCATATTCTTCCGCGCTGGGGACTTTGTGGTGCCAGGGGGCTTTGTTCTCCATGACGGAGGAGCCCCGGCCCTTTATGGTGTGGGCGATGACCACGCTGGGTTTTCCTTTTGTCTCCTTTGCCTCGGTGAACGCCGCATCGAGGGAATTCATATCGTTGCCGTCGCATTCGATGACATGCCAGCCGAAGGCTTCAAAGCGGTCACGCAGCGGCTCATGGCTCATCACGTCCTCGGTCTCGCCGGAGATCTGCAGACCGTTGCGATCCACCACGGCGCAGAGGTTATCCAGATGATAGTGTCCCGCAGCCATGGCGCCCTCCCAGACGCTACCCTCGGCCAGCTCTCCGTCGCCCATGACGGTGTAGACCCGGTAGGGGGCCTTGTCCATCTTCCCGGCCAGGGCCATGCCCACGCAGACCGGCAGCCCGTGCCCCAAAGAGCCGGAGTTCATCTCCACGCCGGGGAGGCTGTTATGGGGATGACCGATGAATTCGCTGCCGTAGCGGGAGAAGGTGTTTTTGTAGGTCTCATAATCGAAAAAGCCCTTCTCGGCCAGAACGGTGTAGTAGCTCTCCACGCTGTGACCCTTGGAGAGAACAAATTTGTCCCGGTTGGGATCGTCCTGGTTGGCCGGAGAAATGTTCATGTGCTTGAAGTAGAGCATGACCAGGGTATCCATCACGCTCATGTCGCCGCCGATGTGCCCGGCCTTCGCGCCGACGATCACATCCACGGTTTTTTTGCGCAGCTCGTAGGCGAGCGCCGCCAGTTCTTTGTTCGTCATCTTACACCTCGTCAAAGACCACGTCTTCGCCGTGGAGATAGGCCTTTACCTTGTCCTCGATAGGATCGTAGAGGTCGGGCTTGACGCCGATGTACTTGCAGGCCTCGTACACGATGGGCACCACGTCGCCGTGGATGGCGGCCACATGGTGGATGTAGGGCCCTTCCACCACCTTGGCTTCCAGGCGCTTGAGGTTATTGACCTCCACCCAGACGTAGGTGCCGCGTGTCCAGGGGCCCTCGATGCCTCTCGCGTGGCCAAGAAGGATGGAGTATTCACCCTCGTCGCCGTCAAAGCGCACCAGGCTCATGGGGCCATGCTTGGCCTCGGCGGACACGGCGCCGTTTTCCGGAAAGGCCACCGGTACGCAGATGGTGGGCTTTTCCTTGGCAACAGAAATCGGCCAGGGGCCGCAGTGCTGCAGCAGTTCGCCGTTGTCATTGTCCGGGTGGCGTACGGTCCAGTCGGAGAACATGACGCGTCGTTCGTTCATCGAAGCGGCCTCGGCGATCAGATGGGAGATCGCCCCGTGGATATCCGTCTCACAGACCACGGGGATGCCCTCCTCGTTCAGGAGGGAGTTTGCCGCGCAGGGCATGATGCGGATCTCGTCCTGCAGAGCGTTCCAGCACTGGATGGCGATGGCGTTACAGCCGTATTTTTCGGCGAGAGACTTCATGGCGACCTTCAGGGCAGCCACTTCGGTCAGGCCTTCTTCGTTGATGGAGCAGGTCATATTGCTGTGGCAGTAGTCAACGACCTTCTGCACCTCCACCTTTTCAGCCTTCCACTTGCGCATTTCGGTGTACAGCTCCGGCAGAGGGATGGGGGCGAGTTGAATGTTGAACTTCTCCAGCAGTTCGCCCTCGTTGCACATAGTGCTCCAGAAGTCGAAGGGCCGGGGGCCGATCTGCAGGATGCGGGTGTGGCGGAAAACCTTGACCACGTTGCAGACGGCGAGAAAGTCTTTCAGTCCGCGCTCAAACTCCGAATCGGTCAGGTTGCAGTTGTTCATATAGGTGAATGGAACTCGGAAGCGCCGCAACACCTTTCCAGTGGCGAAGAGGCCGCACTGGCTGTCTCGGAGGCGCATGCCGTTGGCGTCCGGGCGCTCGTCCCGGGGGCCCCAAAGCAGCACGGGTACGTTTAGGGCTTTGGCCAGCCTTGCGCACTCATACTCGGTGCCGAAATTGGCGTGGGGCAGGAACAGGCCGTCCACCTTTTCCCGCTGGAATTTTGCGATGATCTTTTCAAGACCCGCGTCGTCGTAGAGCAGTCCCTCGTCATTCACATCATCGATGTCCACGAAGTCGATTCCCAGCTCTTTGAGGCGTGCGGCAGTGAGATTGCGGTATTCCACCGCGGCAGGGGCCGAGAAGATTGCCCGGCGGGTGGGGGCGAAGCCCAGTTTAATGTGTGCTTTCATATGTAACTCCTTTCTCCTGTCATTCTGAGCGAGCGAAGCGAGTCGAAGAATCTATGAGATCCTTCGCTTCGCTCAGGATGACAATTTTCCTTTTATGCCTTTTCTACGGCCTGCTTCCAACCATCGTATTTTTTGTTTCTGATTTCTTCGTCCATTTGCGGCTCATAGGCTCTTTTCAGCCGGTCTGCGGCGAGAATGCTTTCCTCATAGAGCCCCACGCCCATCCCGGCCAGAAAGGCCGCGCCCATGGCGGACAGCTCCTCTGCCTTCTGCACACAGATCCGCGCCCTGGCCATATCACTTTGAAACTGCATCAGGTAGGGATTGCCAGTGGGTCCGCCGTCTACACGCAGTTCATTTAGCCGAACACCGGAATCCGCATTCATGGCCTCCACGATATCCGTCACCTGATAAGCGATAGATTCCAAACCGGCCTTGACGATCTCGTTTTTCCCGGTGGTGCGGCTCATGCCTGTAAGGACCGCTTTGGCGCCGTCGTTCCAGTAAGGGGCGCCCAGGCCGGAGAAGGCGGGTACCAGATAGGCCGTATCCTCCGGGTTGGCAGCCTCCACCATGGCAGCGGTGTCCTTGGCACTTTCAAAGAGACCCAAATCCTTCTGCAGCCAGGTGATGACCGCGCCGGCATAGTTGATGTTGCCTTCCAGCACATAGTCCACTCTGCCGCCCCGTCCCCACGCCAGAGAGGTGACGAGGCCGCTTTTGCTCTCCTTGAATTCCGGCCCAATGTTCATCATTATAGAGCTGCCGGTGCCGTAGGTGACCTTGGCCATGCCGGGCTTCACACAGCCCTGCCCGAAGAGCGCTGCGTGGGAATCCCCCATAACCGCACGGATGGGTACCGGCGCATCGAAGAAGCCGTTCAAGGTAGTTGCGCCGAAGTCTCCGTCGGAGAACGTCACCTGCGGCAGCGCAATAAGCGGCGCACCCAGCGTCTCACAAATCTCCTCGTCCCAGTTCAGAGTGTGGAGATTGAACAGTTGGGTGCGGGCGGCGTTGGAATAGTCGGTTTTGAATAACGCTCCCTCCGTCAGCTTGTATACCAGCCAGCTGTCGACGGTGCCGATACAGAGTTTTCCGGTGCGCGCGAGCTCTTGCGCATGTTCGTTGCGCCGCAGAATCCATGCCGCCTTGGCCGCCGGGAAGTAGGGCGAAAGCGGGATACCCGTCTTTTCCCGAACACTCCGGCGAAAGCTATCGTCTGTAATTTCATCCGTGACCTCTTTTGCCCTTGCGCACTGCCAGACGATGGCGTGCTCCACCGGCTTGCCAGTCTCCCGATCCCAAGCTATGGTCGTCTCCCGCTGATTGGAGATACCGATGGCGGCGACGCTCGATTTGTTTATTTCCGCATCCTCGATGAGCTGTCGGATGACGTGGATGCTGTTGCGGTAAATCTCTTCCCCATCGTGGCTGACCCAGCCCTCAGCGGAGACAATTTGCTCATGGGGCAAAAAGGTCTTCGCGACAATCTCACCCTCGCAGTCCAACAGGATTGCCTTAGTCCCCTGGGTGCTCTGGTCGAGGCCTATCACACATCGGTTCAGCATAGCCAGTCCTCCAAGCTTTTTCTTGTTTTTATTCTATCTGCGAAAGAACTTAATTGATATAGAATATTAAGCATTTCTTGACTTAACTTACTTAATACTCTATACTGATACTGAGGTGATTTCCTATGAAGGTGACTGCAAAAATCCTGGCAAAAGAGTTGGGGCTTTCGGAAGCCGCCGTGTCCATGGCGCTGAACAACAAGCCTGGCGTCAGCACCGCCACGCGCCGGAAGGTACTCGAGGAGGCGGAGCGCCGGGGCTATGATTTCACGCGCAAAGTCGCCTTCGGCAATGAGCTGAAAGGAAGCTTTTGTCTCGCCGTGTATAAAAGAAGCGGCGCAGTCGTTTCCGACACGCCGTTCTTCGCCGATCTCACCGACGGCATCAGCGCCGCCTGTAAAAAGGCCCATTATGATCTTGTGATCCGCTATCTCTATGAGGACGAGGATCTGGAGGACCGGCTTTACGCCCTTCAACGTACCGAGTTTAAGGGAATCATACTGCTGGCCACCGAGATGGACGCGGTCTCTCTCGCCCATTTTGCCCGCATCAAGACGCCGATTTTGCTGCTGGACTCCTACTTTGAGACCGCGGGCTACAACTGCGTCATCATCAACAACATCCAGGGTGCCTATCTCGCCGCCGACTATCTGATCCGAAAGCGGAAAAGCCAGCCGGGCTACCTGCGCTCGGCCTATCGCATCGGCAACTTTGACGAGCGGGCGGACGGCTTTTACAAGGCGGTCCGCGCAGCCGGTATGTCCACTGCCAAATCTCTTGTCCACCGGCTCACGCCCTCTCAGGAGGGGGCTTATGCGGACATGAAGGCTCTGCTGGAGGCCGGAGAAAAGCCTGCCGACGGCTACTTTGCCGACAACGACCATATTGCTATTGGGGCGTTGAAAGCGTTGAAAGAGGCAGGCTATCGCATCCCGGAGGACGTGGCGATCGTGGGCTTTGATGATATCCCGCTGTGTGAATATCTCTCTCCGCCGCTGACGACGATCCACGTTCCCAAGCATGTTTACGGTGAAACCGCCGTCCGCCGCTTGCTCGAAATGGTGGAACAGAAGGATTCCTGCCCAACTAAAACAGAGATCGGGACAAAGCTCGTGAAACGGAAAAGCGTATGACAATGCTCCCCCTATGTTTGACAGTGTTTTTTCTTTTTCACTGTCTCTCATAGAGGGAGCATATCAGTAGACAAAAGAGGTTTCTTTCGTGGAGCAGGGTACAGGAGTCGAACCTTTTCTGGTTCAAATCCACCCACCGCTAAATTTTTCCGACGACTTTGCTCAGTTAATTTGAAGTAAAAGGTGCGCGGGATTTTTGCTCCGAAAACGCAAAAAACCGGCCTCAAAGCGGTCATGTCGACCGCTCCGAAGCTGGTTTTCGCTTGTTTTACAGTATTTTGGGCTATTTTTGCCCCAAAAGCAAGAAAATCGCCTGATCTGTCCGGTAGACAAATCAGGCGATTTATTTGGCAGCGGAGGAAGGATTCGAACCCTCACAAACGGAGTCAGAGTCCGGTGTGCTACCTTTACACAACTCCGCTAAACGCAACGCTTATTATACTAAAATCCGAAACAATGTCAAGAACTATTTTTGGAATAATTGAAAAACCGGGCTTTTCCGATGAAAAGCCCGGTTTCGTCAGAATTCAAGTTCCCGTTTCCGGAAAATCAGACAGGTGACAGCATAAAAGAATACGAGATAGACGACAATGCCGAGCAAGGCCGGACTGAGAGATCCCACCAAAAGACGGGAGCGGGACAGGTTCAGCATCGCAGTAAACATATACTTTTCCAGATGGAACGATTTCAGCAGATTAGAATCGGTTACTATTGTGGCTATAATATTGATGATCCCCAGGTACATGCTGATAAAAATCAGCATTCCCAGGCCGGTACCCTGCTTCAGGAAAATGAAAATCTGAGTAAATGCATAGGCACCGCCGATTTTAATCAGGTCAAAGAAGAACATAATGACGAGATCAAGTGCTGCATCCCCGGTGAAAGCAATGCCGTTGACAGCGCAGATGCCGATTATGATAACAAAGACGCACAGGAGATCCAGGAGACAGAGGAACATTGCTTCCAGCCACTTGGCGAGAACCACATGACGGCGGGAAACACCTGTTCCGATTGCAATCTGCATCGTTCTTGCGCGGAAATCATCTCCGTACACAAAGGCATATTCAATCAGACCGAAAACGAAAAAAATCTTGGAGGAATGTTTGGAAAATAAATCGCAGATTTCATAAATCGTATAATCTGTGAATACCTTCACACCGATATAAGCGAGAATGGCAAAAACCGCAACCAGCAGAATGTGGCGGGGAACTCTGCGGAAAATCCGGTGAAGATCAGCTCTGATGTAATTATTCATGCTTTTCTCTCTCCAATCAGCTCAAAGTAATAGTCTTCCAGACTGCGCGTATCGTAACTCTCATTGTGAATCTGAATTCCGGCATCGGACAGGATCTTCCGCGCCTGTTCCACATCGTCCACCGACAGCCGCACAAAGTTGTTGGCAATACGAAGGTCTTCCTCCGTGAGGACCTTGACAATGGCACCCTGATTCAGTATCCCGAAAGTCCTTGCTGTGTTCTGAAGCTCCCCGAGAATGTGGGAAGAAATCAGGACGGTCATCCCCAGATCCTCATTCAGCTTCTGAACAAGTTCGCGAATGCCGGCGATACCGGTGGGATCCAGGCCGTTGGCAGGTTCGTCCAGAATCAGAAGCTCGGGGTTTCCCATGATGGCGTTGGCAATGCCCAGACGCTGACGCATACCCATTGAAAAACCGGATACCTTCGTTTTTACATTGGACAGACCGACCAGCTCCAGCACTCTCTGAACCTCGGCGGGATCCTTGATGTTCTTCAGCCGACGGTAGTATTCCAGATTCTGCGGCGCATTCAGATAACCGAAAAAGTTCTGGCCGACAAAGAAACCGGTTTTGCTTCTGCCCTGATCCAGGGTATCCTCGGGATCGCCCACATGGATTTCCCCGGAGTTGTATTCAGACAGGCCGAGAATCACTTTGAACATGGTGGTTTTTCCGGAGCCGTTCTTTCCGACCAGACCGTAGATATCGCCTTTTTTTACTTCCAGGTTTACATCATTCAGAACTCTTTTTTTGCCGTAGCTCTTTTCCAGATGTTTTAACGAAATAACAGAATCACTCATATATTGCTCCTTTACCAGACCAGAATTCGCGCATCCGGTGCGAAATACATGCCGTCACCGGGCTGAACATCGTAAGTTTTCAGAAATTCGTCATACTGACTGAGGACCACATTGACGCGGAGGAATGCCAGGGGGTGAGAATCCGCCTGTACCAGCAGCTTTTCGTCTTCCAGAGAATTGACCTTCCTCCACTGTTCCGCATAGGAACGGAAGAATAAATCATAATCAAAGTCCGGCTCCTGAGAGGCTGCCAGAAGGGCACATTTCATTCCGCCCAGATCGGCAATCGCTTCCGCGGATATACCGGCGATGGATAAATAGGGAGCACCGTCGGGTAGGGGAGTGAGTGCAGTGTACCAGTTGGTCAGATTCGATACTCTTTTGGTAAATTCAGCTTTATCCTCTTTCGTGAGCAGCTTCTCCGCTGCTTCGAAGGGGTACTCTATGCCGTATTTATCGTAATTGCAGCCGTTGGAGTCAAAGCCGTGCGTGAGTTCATGACCGATAATGGTACCCAGCCGCCCGAGATTGACTTCAATCGCGGCGTCGGCATCGAAGACAAAATCATCGGATACAATGCCGGCCAGAATTGCAATGGAGTTCAGAGAGACTTCATTATAAGCATTGACAATGGTGGTGGGCATAACGGACAGATCCCAGATGCTTCTGTCCAGAGGTGTGTCAATTTTAGCGGCATCCTTCCGGATAGCATAGATTCTGGTGTCACGGACCATTTCCGGCAAGGTTTCCTTCGAAGAGAGTCGGAGACCCTGATAGGAAATATAATGATCCGGGAACAGGGCTCTGACAGTCATGCAGTCCAGCTTTTCCAATGCGTTGGCCCGCCCCTGTTCGGAGATCCATTCGCTGTTCTGCAGAATCTCCCGCAAGGCGGCGCGGATACGCGTTGTCATTTCTTCAATACCGGCTTTCTGCTCTCCGTTACAGAAGGCAGAGATATACAGCATCTGGAAAGGAGCCGTCAGATAGGTGTTGACGTATTTGTCCAGAAGGAATGTGACAGCTTCGTCGTCCATGGCAAGATCCGGATTTTCTTTCAGGTCATCGGTTGGACCGGTTTTCCGGTCAGCGATACCGGCAGATTCGTTGAAAGAGGCGCTGTCCAGCAAATCGCTGCAGAGATAAACCGTATGTGCAATGTAATATGCTTTCAGCAGTTCCAGATTGTCTTCGCAGTACAGCTTTGAAAGAAGCTCTGCGTACTCCGGCTGATACAGCAGATAGGTTTCGGCCTGATGGAAACCGTATGCCTGAAGAATGTCGAGAATGGGATAGTCTCCAAACAATTCCTGCAGCTGTGCCGGCTGATATTCGCCGCCGTGCTCCTCCTCATAACTCCGCATGGCACGGACCATCCCGGTGGTAAGATTATCCGATACAAGCGTTTCAAAGGTATAACAGTCCCGAAGCGTCTTCCGGATTTCCTGCTTGCTGAATCCGAGCTTTTCCAGAAGATTACCGGTAATCTGAGAGCAGATTTCTTTCCCTACGACACCTCCGGGCGTCATCCGCACATATTCTCCGGCCTTTCCCAGCATCAGATGGGATTCATCAATCGGTAAAATGCAGACCCGGTTCATGTCCGGCTGGAGGAAAGTATAGGTGACCATGATTTCTGTCAGAGGTGCCCCCCAAATATTGGCACCGTCAAAATCCAGAAGATAGTCGGTGAACTCGTCCAGATTGGATATTTCGGAAATGCGGTCTACAAAGGGACGAAGCGGCTCTACGCCTAAGGAATTGCGCGTTTTCATATCTCCGGCCGCGGCAAAAAACACGGAAACCAGCTGACCCACATGGGCAATTTCTTCCGGGGTCATGCCGACGGAGGTGTTGTTCAGATATCCGGTGGATTCCGGATCCCGAATCAGGCGGAGCATATTGCGCTCCAGAACCTCCTCAGGATTATCGAGCTGGATGGCAGGCTCCTGCTTTTCGGAATCCTGGGCAAGAATCCAGCCTTTGTTCACGGCAGTAAAGAAATCATCCTTCGGATCCGTAGGAGTAGTTTCATCAATAGCTCCGTAGATTTCGGAGTTGATCCACTGATCCCCTACGTTGCCGGCATTCTGAATGGCGTCCAGCATGCCGGAGAAGGCGCCGCTGCCGCAGCCGCTCAGCAGAAATACTGCAGCCAGTACAAGAGCAATGACAGGTTTTCTTTTCGTAGACGGTTCATCCTTTCTGATCATAGTGTACACAGAATGTGCATAATCTATGAGAAATTACTTTGTTCGATGTGCGGCTTCTTCGGGAGACTCCGTTTCCTGAAGAAGCTCTCGAATCCGGACAAGAATCCGGTCAATATTTTCATCCGAGTACTCAATTTCCGAGGAATACATTCGCACGGCTTCCGCCAGCGGCGCGTCCACGGAGGAAATCATCCGGGTACTCAGAAAGGAAAACTGAAGGAGCAGCTGCGCTTCTTCCACAGTTTCGGCAGAAGCCATATGACGAAAAACGAAATATTCCGCGATTCGCTCCATGGCAGTACTGTCGGAAATCTGCCGATTTTCCATGCCGTGCAGTGCTGCCGTCCAGCATTCGTCCAGACGCTCCAGCGAAAGGAAAAAATCCTTCCAGAGGGAAACAAAAAAGGGTAGCATCCGGGTCCCGGCAGCGGAACAGGCATTCTCCATTCGCTGCTCCAGGGAACAGGAACCGTCAGCCAGAAGCTGAAGAACCGTATCTCGGAGCGTAATCAGCGGAGAATCCTGTACTTCCCGGGTACCGCTGTACAGGAGGCGGAGAGAGCCTGTGCCGGAAAGCAAAAGTCGGACGGCTTCTTCACAGCAGAGACCGAGACCCCGCTCTTCCCGGCCGGGAAGCCAGTTATAAAACCGGGGATGTTCCCGGCAGATTTCGCAGAGAGAGCCTGCTCCCAGCTGCAGAATCAGCTCACACAGGCCGTCTGATTGAAGAAAGGGACAGCGTTCCTCTCCGGAAAGCAGGAAATGAGGCGAATTGCCGGAGGTAATATTTGCCCTCAGTTTTTCTCCGATCGCTCCGGTGACGGAACGGTAATACCGGGCAGTATCCTCGTCAATGTCTATTTCCCAGCCGACGCAGCAGCTGTGCCGACACAAATCTGCAGTACAGGAAAAGTCCCTGTAAAAATCAGGCTCGATGATTAACATATACTGATTATACCTTCCCTCAGGTTTTTCCGCAAGGCGAACATGAATCAATCAGGAATATAAGGAAAACCGGACAGATTGCTCTGTCCGGATTGACGCGAAGCCTGCAGAGAGAAGAATTACTGATTAAGAAGCTGGAGAATCTGCACGGCATTGGCAGCCGCTCCCTTGCGAATCTGATCGCCGCAGCACCAGAGCGTAATTCCGTTCTCGTCGGTCAGATCCTGACGGATTCTGCCGACCCAGACCAAATCCTGGTCAGCAGTATCCAGAGGTGTGGGATAGCAGCGCCCCTCATAGTCTTCTATCAGTCTGACGCCCGGGAAGGCGCGGACTGCTTCTTTGGCTTCTTCTATGCTGATCTTCTTTTCCGTATGGAGAGTGATTGCAATGGAGTGGGAACGCATGACCGGGACACGGACACAGGTGCAGTTGACCTTCAAATCCTCCTGATGGAGAATCCGCCGGCCTTCATTCTGCATCTTCATTTCTTCTTTGCTGTAGTCGTTGCCGTATGGGGCGTCGATGAAGGGAATCACATTCAGCGCAATCTGGGCCGCAAAGGTTTTGACAACGGGTTCCTCGCCTGCAGAAATGGCTTTCATCTGCGCATCCAGCTCTGCAATGCCTGCCTGCCCGGCACCGGATACCGCCTGATATGTGCAGACAATCATCTTCTCAATCTTGGACAGTCTGGCGATTCCGGCGACAGCCATCAGCGCGATAATCGTGCAGCAATTGGGATTGGCAATCATCCCGTTGTTGGCAAAGGCATCCTCGCCGTTGATTTCGGGTACAACCAAAGGAACGTCCGGTTCCAGACGGAAGGCAGAGCTGTTGTCAATATAGACGGCACCGCTGGCCTTGATTGCAGGTGCAAAAAGACGGGACATGTCACCCTCCACAGCGCCTAACACATAGTCCATGCCGGCAAAGCTGTCATCGGTTGCTTCCTGAATTTCGATTTCCTGCCCACGGAACAGGATCTTTTTACCGGCGCTTCTGGCACTGCCCAGAGGAAGCAGCTTTTTTACGGGAATATTGTATTCTTCCACAATTTTCAGCATTTCCTGCCCTACTGCACCGGTGGCGCCCAAAATCGCAAGATTGATTTCTTTCATAATTACTTTATTCTCCTGTCTTTATTGTTTTATCAGACGGCAAATCCGTCATAGAGGATTCTGACGGCATCCTCGAAACGGCCGATGTCCACGCCAATAATAATGGACAATTCGTCTGCGCCCTGGGCAATCGTCCGGATATTGATGCCGTGTTCTCCCAAGGCGTTGAACAGCTTGCCGGAAGTACCGGGCCGGAACGTCATCTTGCGCCCGACGGCAGCGACCAATGCAATATCGTCCTGCACTTCGATATCCTCCGGATGGCAGTCTTTCTTCATGTCGGCAATCACATCATAGAGACTTTCTCCCAGTGCGGCGGAGGAAACCACCAGCGCAAAGGAGTCCAGCCCAAGAGTGATGTGCTCCACGGAAATGTGATACCGGTCCAGCACGGCCAGCGCTTTGGAGAGACAGCCGGAGATATTCATATCGTGCCGCCGCACCGTAAGAACATGAAATCCCTTACGACCGGTAACCCCGGTCAGAATTCTGCCGCCCTCCGATTCCTGACCGATGCTGTCAACAATCATAGTACCGGGGTGGGAAGGATCGTTGGTATTTCGTATATTCAGAGGGATGCCGCATTTGCGTACCGGCGCAATCGATTCTTCATGAAGCACGGAGGCCCCCATAAAAGCGAGTTCCCGCAGCTCCGCATAGGTGGCCCTTTCAATAGATCTGGGTTCTGCGACAATTCGGGGGTCCGCCATGAGAATACCGGACACATCCGTCCAGTTTTCATAGACATCAGCACTGACCGCTGCTGCGGCCAAAGCACCGGAAATATCGCTTCCGCCCCGGGTCATTACCTTGATTTTCCCGGAGGGGAGAGAACCGTAGAAACCGGGAATGACAACAGGACCGTACTGCTCATAGGCAGCTCTGATTGCGGCGTAGGTCTTTTCTGTATCAATCTGTCCGTCAAAACTGAAGAACACGCAGTCTCTGGCATCAACAAACCGGAAACCCAGATATTCGGCCATCAGCTTCGAGGTGAAATACTCTCCGCGAGACACCAGCTCATCGGCATTCATTCCTTTTTTCAGCGACGGACGAAGAAGCGCGAATTCGGATTCAATGTCCAGATTCAGATTCAGTTCATCACGGATGGACACAAAACGGTCCCGGATGGTTTCAAAGATATCATCGCAGCTGACTCCATACTGCAGGTGCGCATGGCACAGATAAAGCAGATCGGTCAGCTTGTGGTCTTCGGGACTGCGTTTTCCGGCGGCAGAAATGACGGCAATCTGCCTGGAAGGATCCGACTCGATAATGGATTTGACTTTTCGAAACTGCTCCGCACCGGCGACAGAGGAACCGCCGAATTTAACAACTTTCAGCATCTTATTCACCCAGAGCGGCAAAGAAGAGCTCTGCCCCTTCCTTTCTCAATTCGGCAGCGATTCCGTGCATTTTTGCTACGGAAATAGGTTCTGTCACGATTCTGGCGATTCCGGAATCCAGAGCCTTCTCCCTGGCCGGGAAGCGACCAGCCAGAGCTTCGGGAACGCGGACATAATAACTGTGACTGCATGACGCATTGTCCGCGGCGACCCGTTCACAATCGGGCTTCATCATGTATTTTCTTCCGTGGAGGATATCATTCAGGTCCCGCAGCACGGCAGAGGCCGTGGGCCAGCGCCCGGCTCCCTGACCCATAAAAACGATAGGTCCGGAGTTTTCTCCGTTATACTTTGCCATGTTATAGTTCCGGAGAACGGAGCATTCGGGAGCATTGGCTTCAAAAAGCACCGGCTCAATATAGGCATAGAGACTGCCGGATTCCGAAAGACCGCCGGAGGTAATCAGCCGACAGGTAAGCCCGCGCTTTTTCAGATCGGAAACATCTTCTGCCGTAATGCTTTCAATCCCTTCGCGGCAAAGGCCGTCCGTCGGCAGTTTCCCGTAGGCTACCGCACAGGCAAGCATGATCTTCCGCAGCGCATCCAGACCGGAAACGTCGGCTGTGGGATCGGCCTCGGCATAGCCCAGCGCCTGTGCATCTGCCAGTGCCTCGGCATAACTCATGCTCCGGCTTTGCATGGCATCCAGCATATAGTTGGTGGTGCCGTTGAGAATTCCACCCAGGGACTTCAGCGAATCGCTTTCTACTGCCAGGGCAATGTTGTGAAGGAAGGGAACCGCACCGCCGCAGGCAGCGCTGAACAGAAAGGCAGCACCGGTGCTTTCCGCAATCTTTACCAGCTCCGGTCCTTTGGCAGAAAACAGTGCCTTGTTGGAGGTCACCACGTGTTTCCCGGCAGACAGAGCAGCGGCACAATAACTGAATGCCGGCTCAATTCCACCCATTACTTCGGCAACAGCTTCAATTTCCGGATCCCCGACAATATCGTCAATAGAACCGACCTTGAAATCTGCATTCACCTTCGAGGGGCGTACAAGCACGCACTTCGGCTCAAGGCCTTGTGCATTTTTCAGCATTTCAAAAACTCCGAAACCAACGGTTCCGTAACCGAGAACAGCAACCTTCATAGATCAGGTACTCCTTTGATTCGTCTTTCGTATAAAGACAGATGTATTTATGTTAGAGACAGAATAAATCAGCGGCGGAAAATTTGCAATCTTTTTTTCAAAGAACAGCGGGATTTATTTCGGACCCCGGATGCAGTATAAAAGAGGAAAGCCCGTCCGTCAGTGATATGATCACGGAGCGGGATTTCCTCAGTGTAACCATTATGAATCAGCGAAGCTGCAGCCAGAAGGCATCCGCATGGCGGATTATATGATTTTCTATACCATCAATGCGAACTATTCAACATAGATCTAAGGCAGTCCGCATCCTTCCGTTCATACGGGATGCCATTTTACAGTACTGCCGACGTTCTTCAGAGCCTTTTCAACTCCTGTGATATCCCGCCGACCCCGACAGTTATGTCTTTTATTCTGCTTGCCATAATTTCTCACCTCCAATGGACATAAATAGCACCGGTCAAGTTAATGACCGATGCTGCGATGTAATTAAATTATCTCGACAAACTGAAGTTTGTTGTTCTACTTTGAATACTTCTCGTTGTGACGTTTCATAGCCTCAAATGATTTTTCACTGATCACATGTTCAATTCGACAGGCATCAGCAGTGGCAGTATCTTCATCCACGCCCAACTGCATAAGAAA
>JAZLHH010000042.1:0-2147 GCA_045616745.1 Candidatus Limivicinus sp.
CGTTACTTTCAGATGCCCGATAGCCTTATCAATCCTTACCAGAAGTTCACGGTACCGCTCAATCGTGCGCCGCTTTGCACCGTTCCGCTCTTTCAGGTCTATGACGTAATTTGCGTATTCAGAGAAACGCTGCCGGTTATCAGCAATAAAGCCCTGCGTAATCTCCTGCTCAAATTCAAAGGCGACCTTCTGAACGGCCTTTTCAATCTGGCGCTCCGTCATTTTCTCTGGTGGCTTCCACGTCTTCCAATGACGTTTCTGCTTCCCGGCGCTGTCACGGCCGGTGGTTACTGTGATCTGATAAGAGACGCCGGATTTACCTTCAACCTGAATTATTCACGGAGCTGCAATGAGCCTCTGAATTTACAAACTTTATGAAGACAATAACAGTCTCACCACAAAAGCAGTGAAAGTTTTCCACAAAAGGGCAGACTATCCCCTTGGTCTGCGGAGATGGCTGAAACTGTCAAGGTGCAACTATTAAAACCTACTCAAGGAGAGGCGTTAACCGGGTAATATTACGTAATGTTTCATAAAAGGCGTACTTAAACGGACAACTGCTGCAAAGCTTGAAGAACAGATATCTCGCTTTACGAATGAGTCTGACGGCAGTTTTGAACAGCTTGAGACGGATCGTATCAATTCTGTCTTTCTGCATCATCATCGGGAGTACCAGACGGCGGAACAGATTGAAGATATTGTACGCCAGAGCATGGATTTTCAGACGATTGGCATTTACTATCATTGAGGAACTGCTGATTGCACCGAAGTCAAAACCGTTTTTGCATTCCTTGATCATGTTTTCCATGTTTCCGCGTTTGCAGTAAAAAGCAATCAGTTCTCTAGGATCGGATTCCATGTTTGTGACAACGAATGTGTGCAGATGCAGCATCTGTCCGGCAGGTTTTTCAATTTTGCATACGACTCTCCGGGGATAATCCCAGGATTTTGCCTTATACATGAATTCACCATATACAACGGCATAATCCACAATGTTTTCTGCAGTCAGATTATCCAGCTCAGATTCAATTTCAGAAGCAAGTTTTCTCAGTACGTTGTTTTCCTTCAGGCGGATCGCATAAGCTGTTCCGTGTGTTTCGCACAATGAATACAGCTCATCAGTTGCAAAACCGCTGTCCCCTCTGAGAAACATTGCCGAATCCGGATAATTGTTCAGATACTCATTCAGGATCGGTTCAAGAAAGTCACAGACATTTTTGCAGCAATAGTCACTTCCGCCCCGAAGATGTGTGCCGACCAGGTCTCCGGTCATACTATCGAAACAGATAAACGGATGATATCCGCTTGCCTGGTAATGGTAATTGAAGCAGACACCTTCCTGCTTCCCGTAACCGTCAAGCAGCGTGGTGTCGATATCCAGCAGAATATGCTCCGGCTTTTTGACAGAATATGCTCTTTCCAGAATCACTCTGTTGATCTCGTCCAGCTGGGCAATGGTTTTCTCATCCAGACGATTATAAAAACGGGACAGTGTCGGCTGAGAGGCAAGGGTATCCTTTTCCAGTACGGAAGTGAAAACAGGATCGTTTTTCAGTGCATCCGCTGTGTCATCCGTAAAATATGCCCCCAGGATCTGATAGATGATCTGCAAAAGATTATCCGCATCCCTGTGTTTACGGATAATACTCTTGTCGGTGGTATGAAATTTCTCCTTCAGCAGTTTCGGAATGCCGAATTTGTGCATGAATTCCTTCATCAGCAACAGACCGCCGTCGGAGGAAAGATTTCCACCATCGAAAGAAATTTTAAAATTTTTGTTGCTTTCCAATGCAGCGACATTTACAATAGCCATGAGGACTTCTCCTTTTTGGTTTTTGTTGAGTTTGGTCGCTTACATTATACCAAAGCTGAGGTCCTTTTTTCTATTACTTTTTCGGATTTTACGCACTTTCAAAGCCGATTATACATTGTTCGGGACTTCACCTTCTGGGTGAAAGCATCATGTTTAATTTTTTCAGTATCTTTGCGGGTTTTCCGATAGATTAATATTTACGTGAATAATACAGGATAATTGCATACTTTTCATGCAAAATAGTCACTCTCTGCACGAAGATCGGCAAAATCATGCTGGCGCAGGGCCTCATATACTCCGATGGCGACAGAGTTGGAAAGGTTGAGCGAACGCA
>JAZLHH010000043.1:0-6516 GCA_045616745.1 Candidatus Limivicinus sp.
GTGTATTCCAATACCGGCGGTCAGGCATCTAAGGCAACTTCTATCGGAGCTGTTGCTCAGTTCGCGAATGCCGGAAAATCTACAGCAAAGAAAGATTTGGGACGAATTGCCATGGCGTATGACAATGTCTATGTTGCAAAAGTTGCGATGGGAGCAAATCCCGCACAGTTGTTAACGGCATTGAAAGAAGCGGAAATGCATAAAGGGCCGTCTCTAATTATTGCCTATGCACCGTGCATCAATCATGGATTGGTCAATGGTATGGGGAAAGCCCAATTAGAGGAGAAGATGGCTGTAGAATGCGGGTACTGGCCACTGTATCGCTGGATTCCTGAAAATATCAACAAAGGGAAGAACCCATTTATTCTTGATTCTAAAGAGCCGAATGGAATGTTGCGCGACTTTATGATGGGCGAGGTTCGTTTCGCATCTCTCACCAGAACATTCCCCGACAGAGCAGAAACATTGTTTAATCAGGCAGAAGAGTTTACCGAAAGACGATACGCAGGATATAAGGCACTGGCAGAAAAATAAGAGGAGGAGATAAAATGAAATTTATCAGTACCGAAAATGCACCCAAAGCAATAGGCCCCTACTCTCAGGCAGTTATTTGTAACGGGATGTTGTTCTGTTCCGGACAAGTGGCATTGATTCCGGAAACTGGTGAAATTGCAGGTGATACCATAGAAATCCAGGCCGAACGCAGTATACTGAATATTAAAGGAATCTTGGAGGCTTGTGGAATCGGATTTGAAAATGTGGTAAAAACGACGTGCTTCCTTGCAGATATGAATGATTTTGCGGCATTTAATGAAATATACGGAAAGTATTTTGCTCAGAAACCGGCACGGTCATGCGTGGCAGTGAAGACTCTTCCAAAGAATCTACTGTGCGAAATAGAAGCAATTGCAGAACTATAATACGATTGTCTATATATGCAATTTAGAATTGTATATATAGAGTGATTATCAAAAGAGGACTCAATTGAGCCCTCTTTGTTAGAATGTTATTTTTCAAATAACATCTACATTGTATTCACGCCATGTCTGATTCTTACTACCTGTTCTAAGGTACATTGTAGGAACGCATTTACTTAAAACAGAATATGCAACATTCAACGTTGGCTACCATGAAAACAAGGAATAAATGGGATATATAAAATAGGAGGAGATACAATGGCAAGAAAATACCCTAATCTCTCCAGACCAATCCGTATAGGTAATGTATGGTATCGTAACCGTATGTTTTCCACGCCGTTAGGTGGAACGGACATAGAAAATGACGGTTGCATCGGGCCAAAGTCGCAGGCATTTTATGAATATCGGGCAAAAGGCGGGGCAGCAGTTGTTACAGTCAGTGAACTCATGGTTCACCCCGCTACAGATGGAAGTCACGCTTATCATCTTGATGAAAGTATTTTGAACTCTATCGCAAAGGCAACGTATACAGCGGACGCCATACGTCGGCATGGAGCTGTTCCCAGCATTGAACTGAGCCACTCGGGAATGTTTGCCGGAACATACATGACAGATAAAACAAAATCCCATGGTCTTGCGCAATGGAGTGCTGACGATGGAGTCCGAGCCGATGGTGTCCCCTATAAAGCATTAACGAAAGAGATGATTAAAGAAATCGTTGCCGCGTATGGCCATGTTGCAGGACTCTGCAAGCGAGCCGGTTTCGAAATGATAATGGTGCATGCAGGACACGGATGGCTGTTGAATCAGTTTTTGTCGCCAATGTTTAATCATAGGACTGATGAATACGGCGGCTCTACGGAGAATCGATGCCGTCTTACCATTGAAGTCTTGAAGGCGGTACGTGAGGCTGTAGGTCCGGGATTTCCGATAGAGCTTCGTTTATCAGGCGCGGAATTTGTTCCTGAAGGATATGACATTGATGAAGCTGTCAAAATTGCAAAGATTGTTGAACCCTACATCGACATTCTCCATGTGACAGCCGGAACCTATCAGCGCACCTTTTCCATAACGCATCCGTCGATGTTCGAAGAGCATGGCCGAAATGTTTATCTTGCGGCCGAGATTAAAAAGCATGTTTCAGTCCCGGTAGCAACTATCGGCGGGCTTTCAGACACCGAACAGATGGAAGAGATTATTGCATCGGGAAAAGCAGACATCGTATATATGGGCCGACAGCTTCTGGCAGATCCTTTCCTTCCGCAGAAAGTCATGGAAGGCAGGGACGATGAAATCATTCATTGTATGCGCTGTTTTGTCTGCATGTCTGAGCGTGCAGCAACGAGTACGCGCCGTTGCGCGGTCAATCCGATTATCGGCCGCGAGGATGAAGGAATGGAAATCTTGCCGGCCGGGACAAAAAAACGGGTTCTAATTGCGGGTGGAGGTCCCGGCGGATTGTATGCAGCTTATACTGCGGCGAGACGAGGTCACGATGTTCTCTTATGCGAAAAAACGGATCGAGTCGGAGGTATTCTGAAGAGTGAGGAGATTCTTCCGTTTAAGAAAGAAATGTTTATGCTGTGTGAAAGCTATCGCTTGCTTGCGGAACGTGCCGGAGCAAAAATTCTTACAAGCAAAACGGTGACAAGAGAATTTGCAGAAGAGTATCACCCGGATGCACTCATTATTGCAGTGGGTTCAAAACCTCTTTGTCCACCAATAAAAGGTTTGGACGGAGACAACGTAATTGTCGTCAACGACCTGTATAAAATGGAAAAACCGGTTGCGGATACAGTGGTTGTTTTCGGTGGCGGTATTTCCGGAGTGGAATGTGCCATTCACATGGGGATGCAAGGGAAAAAAGTCCAGCTTGTGGAAATGCGGGACGACGTGGCACTTGATGCCGTTATCCGGCAGCGTCCGATATTATTGGAGAAACTAAATAAATACTGTTCCGTTCACACAGGGTATAAGGGAATTGAGGTCACAACGGAAGGTGTTTGGTGTGAGACAAAAAACGATGAAAAAGTACTTATCCCGGGAAAAACTGTTATATGTGCTCTCGGCCAACGCCCGGATAGCAAAGCGGTTGAGGAACTTTATGATTGTGCTCCGTTTGTACGTGTAATCGGTGACGCATGTACTGTTGGAACCATCACAAAAGCAACTTATCAGGGACACCATGCAGCCATGGATATATAGCATCTCCCCGGAACTCTCAATATTCATTACTTCTTCCGGGTGCTTTCAGACATGACGACAAAAGGACAATATATACATATTGTCTGTCAGACAAAACTAACGGCGGAAGAAAGTTGAGTCAAATGCTCACTTTCTTCCGCCGATATTTATTCAGGGCGATCCTTTTTCTGCCGCGAAAAAGCACTTATTCGTAATCAGTTACATATTTTGCTTGGAATAGTCGCTCAATATTACATCTGCTAACTGCTTTTCTTTTTTGCTAAGGCGATAATCCTTGCGCCAAATTAAATAAGCTTTCCAAATCAAGTCAAGTAATCAGCGAGGCAGGAAGCGGTTAACGTTTTCTGTCCCGTTGATTATGCGTGTGTGAAATAATTTCTGTAAATTAGACTCCGATGGTAGTTCAATTTCAAATCTGACCGTTTACGAAACCGGTCAGGTTGTTTGCGAGAATATAATTCAGAAAAATTCAGTTGTCAATAGGAGCGAATCACCGCTCCTGTTGCGTTAGGTGCAGCAAATAGTGCCGCGTCAGTCAAGACACGCTTTGCTTGTTAGCAATCTTGACATGCTCAATCCTGTTCGCTTCATGGTGTTCTTACTGAAGCACAGGGAAGAGACCGCTCGCGTGCACTTCGGGAAATCAGGTAGTTTTACGGAGAACATCAAGATATTCGGTGTAGGAATAGAGTCTTGCTTTTCCGACTTTTGCTGTCTGAAGGAGGATTCCCTTTTCTTCGAGAACAGATACGGCTTTTGCCACAGTGTTGTATGACAGGTCAAGAGCAGCTGCGGTTTTCCCGATATCAATGATAGGATTGCTCTCCAGGTAGGTGAATAATGTCATGGCAGTATTTCTCTGCCGTGTCGATATTTCGCTTATCTTCGCCACATTTGCATCGTGAATGGCAGAAAGCTTATCAATATCTGCAATTGCATCCTTAGCGGATTCGCTCAAAGCACCAAGGAAAAATGATACCCACTGTTCATAATCCCCGGTGTTTCTGACCTGTGTCATACGGTCATAGTATTCCACACGGTTCATCTTCAGATAATAAGAGATATAGAGTGCGGGAGTCGTGAGTACCTTTTTTTCCATGAGATACAGCGTGATCAGAAGACGTCCGATGCGGCCATTGCCATCAAGAAACGGGTGCGTCGTTTCAAACTGGTAATGGATGAGTGCGGCACAGATTAGAGGATTAATAGTGATATCGTCATTGTTGATAAACCTTTCAAGATCAGACATCGCCTCAATCATGTCTTCAGGATTTGGCGGAATGTATCGCGCATTCATTATAGTACTGCCTTGCCCACCAATCCAGTTCTGTGAGTAACGGAACTCGCCGGGACTCTTTTCATTGCCCCGGACACCCTGCAGAAGAACGGCATGGGTTTCCTTTATGAGCCGGGAGCAGAGAGGAAGCACATTCAGTCTTTCAATGGCATACTCCGTTGCCTTGACATAGTTTACGACATCGGATACGTCCTGGTTGGCGTTCGTATCAATGAACGGACTAAGTATATCGTCCAGAGTACATTGCGTTCCTTCTATCTGAGAGGAGAGAAGTGCTTCTTTCCTGACATACATGGAAACAAACAAGTCCACGTTCGGAATCCGGGACGACAGGCTCTCTAAGACGGAGATATTTTTCGTTGCTTCAACGAGCTTATGCAGAATAGCATCGTCGATTTCTATAGGGGGATCAGGCGGAAGAGGCGACGGTTTGAAAGACTGATATGCCATTTCGCCGGAAAGATTTTTGACAAAGCTGCCTGCACGGTTTGCCATGAGGGACTCCTTTCTCCACAAAAATAGAAAATGAAATTACCGGGTGAATTATAGCACTGAAATTTCAACAAATCAATTATAAGTGAAAATAAAGATAAAAAGAAAACTCAGTAATATACAGATACGAGAAGATGGATGTGCTGAAACAGTTCGGTTGATCTGATATAAAAATATCCGGGGAAGCGGTATCCGGTCTCCCGCAGGCCAATCGCAAAAAAGGGGACAAATTTCCCGGGGCATATGCGAAACGAAACGAGAGGAGCGCTTGCTCCTCTCGCATTTTAATCTGCTGCGGCAGGCTTATTTTTCCAGCTGGCGGCAGATTTCCTCGTATTTGTCCTCGTCCAGAATATAGTGCTTTTTGTAGATGACATAGGAAGCGAGCATGCAGAGGAAGGGGAGAATCGTCAGGCACAGGAGCATGCCTGCCTTCTGACCGCCGCCTACATTGGCGATGACCTCGTTGATTCCTGCCAGCTTGGCTGCTTCCGTAATCTTACCCTGGTTCATCTGCTGCTCCAGAGCGGCAATCTGGTTGGTGTATCCCTTGACGCCGAAGATGATATAGACAACGGTGTTGATGCCGACGACAACAGCAGAAGCGAACTTGGTGATGAAGGGGCGGGCAGAGCCGATGATGGCTTCGCTTCGTTCGCCGAACTTCAGCTCGTTGTATTCCACAGTATTCATGATGGAAATCATCATAATCAGATAATAGGCATAGATTCCAAAGTTGGCAATCATGTAAGCCACCGTGAAGATCCAGCACTTGAGGTTGGGATTGGTACCGGGCATCAGCAGGCCGACGAGAATCATGGCCAGATAGCCAAAGCCGGATACGTAGAGCATCATCTTCATGAAAGGCTTCCGGGGAATCTTCTTGGCCAGAACCGGATAAATAATCATCAGAACGGCAGTAGCGCCCAGACCGAAGGTGGAGAAGTTGGAGTAATAGCCGCCCTCGTAGCCAAGATCAAAATAGATGAAGAAGGAACCGAGCCCTCCTGCTGCCAGATCGTTGCCGATCTGCTGAATAATGAAGGCCAGAGAAATCCAGCGGAGCTGGTCATTGTTTTTGACGGTATCGATGATTTTCCGGAAGGAAATCGGAGGAGCCGGGGTATCATTGTAGCTCCGGTCCTCCCGCACACCGAAGATAGTGAAGCAGAGGAAGGCAGGCGCAAGAATGCAGACGATGAGCGCGACCCGGCCGAAGGCATAGCTGGCATTGCCGCCCAGCGTTCCGGAGCCGGTGGTGAGCATCGGGATCAGAAAACCGGCAACGGCACCGCCGATTCCGGCGAACAGATTGGTGCGGGAAGTGAACTGGTCTCTCCGATGTGCGTCTGAGCTGAGCGAGGGAACCATGCCCCAGTAGGAAATATCATGCATGGTATAGGTGATGGAATAGGCAAAGTAAATGAAGCCGAAGAAGACCACAAAGGGCCAGCCCTCCAGCCGGACATTGAAGGCCAGATACACCACCAAGCTGGTGGAAAGGATGCCGATGAGCTGCCAGGGCTTGTACTTGCCCCACTTGGTGCGGGTACGCTCGATGATGTTGCCCATGATGGAAGTCGGAAGGCCAAGCGGTCTTAGGAA
>JAZLHH010000044.1:0-9961 GCA_045616745.1 Candidatus Limivicinus sp.
CCTCCATGGCGCCTTTGCCCCGGTTGGTGATAATCAGGATTTCCTCGCAGCCGGCTGCCACCGCTTCTTCCACGATGTACTGAATGGCCGGCTTTTTCACCACGTTGATCATTTCCTTGGGTACAGATTTGGTTGCCGGCAGCATCCGGCTGCCCAGCCCTGCCGCAGGAATCACTGCTTTTCTGATTTTCATGTCTGCTCCTTTCCGGGGTTCCCGGTATTTCTTTGATTCAGTGAGAATTCGCAGCCGCAGTACAGCTGCCGGTAAATCCCGTATAGCTCGCTCAGTTCCTGAGACCGATTTTCCCCGTTCCGCTTTTTGAAGTCGCTGGGAAGCCACTGCACACCGAAAGCTTTTCCCGCTTCCTCTCCGATTTCATTGAGAAGAACGGCATTTTTATGTCGGGAAACCGTCAGCGTCGTGCAGAAGTAATCAAAATGATATTCTTTGGCAATTCTGGCAGTTTCCAGAAGCCGCAGCCGGAAGCATTGCTCGCACCGCCTTCCGCCCTCCGGTTCTTCTTCCAATCCCTGAATGCGCTGCAGATAATCCGCATGGTTTCGGGGAAGAGACACAATCGGAATCCGGCTCCCCAGTCCCATCTGATTTAAAATCTCCGTCAGTGCGTCGTATCTCCTGTCAAATTCCTCTTCCGGATACAGATTGGGATTGTACCAGAGAACCGTCACCTGAAAGTGATTCACGAGGAATTCCGTCACGCTGGAAGAACAGGGGCCGCAGCAGGCATGGAGCAGCAGCGTCGGTTTGTTCTCCCCGTTGTTTTCTATGATTCGGTCCAGCTCTCTGGCGTAGTTTCTCCGGTTCATCGGAAGACACTCCAGACCTTTGCAGCCAGCCCCCGGTTGTTCAGGCTCCGGTTCCGCAATGCTGCCACCGCCGCATAGCGGTTGAAGTTCAGTGCCAGAACGATTCTGGCAAAGAGTCCGTACTGGGAATAATCCCGCAGTGACTCGCTGGCATCCAGAACCTCCGCCCGGAACCGGCGGAGCCGGGGAATCCAGGAATTCTGCTCCCGGGGCGGGAGCCCCATGGGGCAGGTAATCAGCCCGTAGGCCGCCGCCAGCATGATTCTTTTATAGTAATCCTTGCGGGGACCTTCCTGTCCGGCAAACCATTCTGCCATATTCCAGGCCACGATTTCCATATCGTCCGCATGTTTTGCCATGGAAGCCGGGCTGATGCTCTGCCCTTCATTGTCCACCCGGTAGATATATAACGGTTCTTTCTGAACATATGCCGTGCCGACATACGGCAGGGGATAGGCAATCAGCTCCGTGTCCGTGTAGAATTTTTCATCGATTGCGATTCGGTTTTCCTGCAGAATTGCTGTGCGGAATACCAGGGAATGTACGGTAAAGTAGAAATTCAGCGGCTGTACCAGCGCATCAAAGGATATTTCCTGTTCATACACGCAGCCCTCCGGAAACTGGAGGGGCCACTCCTTCCCGGTCTTCATGGAATGCTCGAATCCCGGTGCCAGCAGCAGATCGACCTTGTGGTTTCTCAGGTTTTCCAGAAGAATCCGCAGTCCCTCTTCCCGGAACCAGTCGTCTGCATCCAGATTGATGAAGTACTCTCCGGTCGCCTCCCGGATGGCCCGGTTGATGCCGGAGCCCCAGCCGCCGTTTTCCTTGGTGATGACCCGGATGACTTCCGGATATCTCTCCTGATATTGGAGAGCCACCTCTTCCGTATTGTCCCGGCTCCCGTCGTTGATGACCAGAACTTCCAGATTTTCGTCAGTTACCGTGTCCAGGCACCGGGGCAGAAACTGCGCCGCATTGTATGCCGGCACGGCTACAGTCAGCAGCTTCATCCGAAGAACTCTTTCTCCAGCATCATGCACAGGCTGTGATAAACCGGCAGGTGCAGCTCCTGGATTTTATAGGTTTCCGTCTCCGGAACCCGGATGCAGACATCCGAAAGCTGCTGCAGCGGGCTTTCCCCGGCTCCGGTCAGGGAAAGCACCTTCAGATTCATGGCCTTGGCCGTCACGGCAGCGCAGAGAATATTCTCGCTTTTTCCGGAGGTGGAAATTGCCAGGAAAACATCGTTTTCCTTCCCGTATCCCAGAAGCTGCTGGGCAAATACGCCCTTGGCATTGGCATCGTTCATGTAGGCCGTAATGACGGACTCGTGATTGACCAGCGGAATAGCCGTAAGGGACTGCTCCAGATTTTTGGAAAGTTCTGCTCCCCGCACCGGATCTGCGGCTTTCAGTTTCTCGGCAAAGGCAGAGCTCACCGGCCGGGAAATCATGAATTTCTTCATCAGTTCCCCCGCAATGTGCTCTGCGTCCGCGGCAGATCCCCCGTTTCCGGCAATCAGGAGCTTTCCCCCCTGCCGGTAGCAGTTCGCCAGCAGTTCATAGGCTGCGTTGATTTCATCGCTGCAGCTGCGCAGTTCCGGATATCTTATAAAAAGCTCTTCAAAGCGCTGCATAAATCTCCATCCCGTTCTATCTGGATTGTGCGGCATCCTGCGGAAGATCCCGCCAGAATGTCCGACTCGCTGTCTCCGATCATAACGGAGGCGGAAAGATCAAGGTTCAGTTCTTCTGCCGCCCGAAACAGCATACCCGGTTTCGGTTTTCGGCAGATGCATTCTCTCTTCAGCTCCGGTACTTCACCCGGGAACCCTTTGTCCGGGTGATGCGGGCAGAAGTAAATTCGGTCCACATAGGCGCCCTGCTGTCCCAGCAGAGTTTCCATTTTATTGTGAATCTCCTCCAGACCGGCAAAGCTCAGTTCTCCCCGGGCAATTACCGGCTGGTTGCTCACCACCACGGCCAGATACTCCGAGTTGTTGATTATCTTCAGTGCCTCTGCCGTCCCCGGAAGCAGTTCAAAATCGTTGATATCGGAGAGAAATCCCCGGTATCGGTTCAAAGTTCCGTCCCGGTCCAGAAATACGGCTTTCTGCCGCGTCATAAGTCCTGCCGTCACATCCGCGCAGACAGCAGCATACCGCTCCGGTGTTCCCATATCCTTCACGTATTCGGAGGAATCATAGCAGAACAGTTCCCCGGTTCCTGCCAGCGGCCGGAGAATGTCCCGGTCCAGGTCCAGTTTTCCCGTTTCCCCCGCGAACAGCTCCGGTGAAAGAATATGGATGCCCGCATTCACCCGGTTGCGGTACCATTGCGGGTGCTCTTCTTCCTTGGTAATCCATTTCTGAACCCGGCCGTCTTCATCTGCCAGAATCAGGCCGGAATCATAGGGGTGGCTGTTGGGATGGGTCAATACCGTGGCCTTTCCGCCTTTGCGCTCGTGGTACTCCGCCATTTTCCGGAAGTTCACATCCAGAACGGAGTCCCCGTTCAGAAGGAGAAAATCTTCCTCGGGATCCAGGTCCAGCAGAGGAAGTGCTCCCGCATTTCCCAGCGGTTCCTCTTCCACGAAGTACTTGACGGCATCGCCGAAGTACCCCATGATTTTCTCCGGCTTGTAGCTCAGTGTCAGCGTGATATCTGTAAAACCCTGTGCCTGCAGGCAGTCCACCGTCCGGGCGATGACAGGCCGTCCCACCACATCTATCATAGGTTTTGGCAAATCCGGAGCCAGAGAGGCAATTCTCGTTCCTCTCCCTCCGGCCATAATAATTACTTTCATACTTCCGACGAATACATCAGTTCCGCTCCGGTTTCCTCGAAGCGGAAGGGGATTTCCGGGAGTCCGGACATGCTGGCCCGAACGGACGCAATTCGCTCCTGCGGCACATAGAACAGCAGGAATCCGCCGCCGCCTGCCCCCAGGAGTTTTCCTCCCAGTGCTCCCGCAGCCATTCCCCTGGCATAGAGCTCATCGATCTGTGCCGTGGAGACCTTCGTGCCGATTCCCCGTTTGATTTGCCAGGAAGCATCCAGCAGACGGCCGAATCCGTCCAGGTCGCCTTCGGAAAGAGCCTGTTCAGCCTCCGTGACCAGCTGCTTCAATGCGCGCAGCTCCGCTTTTTTGGAAGCGGGCCGGTTATCCTCCTGAACCTCGGAAGAGATTCTGGTAAATCCGGTAAAAAACAGGAGCAGCCTGTCATTCAGTTCCTGCTTTTTCTCTGGGAAAATCGCCGCGGGTGTAACGGAAAACTGATTTCCGCTAAACTCGATTTTATTGAATCCGCCGTACGCCGCAGCAATCTGGTCCTGCCATCCGCCGGCTTCTCCGCACAGCGTCCGTTCCAGGTGAATTGCCTCTTCTGCCAGCTGGCGCCGGTCGGGGTATTCTCCCTTCATGGCATGAAACGCCTGCAGCATGCCGACGGCAAAGGAGCTGCTGGTGCCCAGACCGGACCGGGCCGGGAGATCTGCCTCATAGGACAGGCGGATATTCTCCATATCCAGCATTTTTACTGCATTGCGGATGAGCGGATGCCGGATTTCTTCCTGAGAATTGACCCGTTCAATCCGGTTGTAGACGAACTCGGAAGAATAGTCGAAGAAACCTGGCAGGTGACGCACATTGACATAGCAGTACTTGTCAAAAGTCGTTGAAAGTACAGCTCCGCCCTCTTCGGCAAAGTATTCCTGAATGTCGGTTCCGCCCCCGAAAAAGGACATGCGGAAAGGCGTTCTAGTGATGATCATACAGCTTTGAAAACACTTTCTCTGTTTTTTCCCAGGAAAATCGCTCGGCAATTTGCCGTTCTTTTTCTGAAATTTCCCGACGCAGTTCCGGATTCTCCGCCAGCTTCTGAATGCACGCGGCAATTTCCTCGTCGGTATTGGCCAGCACCAGAGCCTCGCCCTCTTCATCAATTGCCTCTGCCCCCACATCCGTGGTAATGACAGGAATCCCCATGGCCAGTGCGTTGAGAACCTTGACTTTAATTCCGGCTCCCCGCTTTAGGGGGAACACGGCAATCATTGCCTTTGCCATGTATTCGTCCGGGTTTTCCACAAACCCGGTAATATGAATCCGCTCTGTAGCCATGCTCTGCAGATGCTCCGAGGGCTTCGCCCCGATGATGTACAGCTCTGCTTCCGAAGCCGGGAGCGCATTGTAAATGGAAATCAGGCGTAAGGCCGCCTCTTCGTTTTCTTCCCGGTTCATCGCGCCCAGGAAGCACAGGTCTTTTCCCTCAGCGGTCCGTTCCGCCGGGATGCTGAAGTAGGTGTTGATGACTTCTGCTTCCGTTACTCCGTAATAGTCCTTCAGGAGCTGCCGGTCCTTCTCATTGAAAACAATCAGGCAATCGCAGTGTTCTATGTATGCATTTTCGCACTTCTTTACCGCCCGGAGCTGTGCCCTGAGAATGGCTTTTTTCAGCCCTGTAGCAGCATTGACCTGCCGCTCATAACTCTGTGCAGTCACGTCATGGAGCACCAGATGAAAAATCAGGTGCGGAAATGATTTCTTCAGGGGCTCGGCATACTGCCCCATTGCCGTGAATTCCGCATGGACTGCCTGAATATTCTTTTCCCGAATCAGCTCTTCCGCTTTTTTCAGGAAGCCGGGAATCGCCCGGATGGCAAAAAATGCCGGCATTCCGGGATGGGTACATGCGGCAGCTGCCTTCCGTACCGTACTCACCGGGTAAAGAAATCTGTCTGCATCCGGTTCTTTTCCCGCCAGTTCATACTCGTAAGGATCCTGGATAAAGCAGAGGACCGTCACGTGATGATGTTTTCTGAGTTCTTCCAGTTCCTTGCCCATAGCAGCGCCGCCGGCATGGTTTGCCTTCAGAGACGGCAAATACGGCACTAAATACAGTATATTCATTCCGTCCTCACTATTAACCAATCACCAACAACCAACAACTATCTGTACTCCTCTTCCCCTGCCGAATACACCCTGGCAATCACGCGGGCAATCGGTTTCGGCCAGAACTTCCGGAACATGTCGTAATCCTCTGCCGTACGCGCGTGCTCCCGGACAATGCGGCTGGTTTCTGCTTCCGGGTGAATCCGGTGGCACAGCAGCGACTCCCGTTCATAAACGAAGCTCCCCTCCAGTTTGGACAGCTCTTCCCACTTGGCCCAGTCCAGATTGGACTTCATGGCCGAATCGTAGGGATGTTTCCGAATAACGTCCCTGACGTAGGTAACGCCGGGGCAGGGGATGGGATTTCCCAGAGAGAGCACGCTTCTGCGTATACCCCGTGACTTTGGGAAAAAGTGAAGCGGCAGACACATCGCTTTTTTGATGCGTACCAGTCTGCTCTTCGAGGTCTCCTCTCCGTTCAGAATTTCATTGCTGCTGCAGAAGAAAAGCAGAGGGGCCTCCGCCCGGTTCATGGCCTGCAGCATTTTTTCCGTATAATTCGGTTTGTAAACGTCGTCCTGATGCGCAAGCGTGATCAGCGCGGTATCGGCACAGTGGAGCCCGAAATTCCAGTCTCCGGCAATTCCCGCCTCCCCTGTGTTGATATTCACGGAAATCCCGTGCTTCTCCGCCAGCTCCAGAATGAAGTCGTTGGGCGTCGATGTGGCAATCAGAATTTTGCTCTTCCGGCTCTGCTGCTTAAGAGACGTGATACACTCTTCCAGAAACTGACACTCTTTATATGCACAGATTACAAAAGTATGATCGCTTACGCTGTAATTATTCTTTTTCATGTTCCTTCAGGGCAGCGGCCTGCGCCAGCGTCTGCAGTTTGTTTTCCAGCGTGGATATACGCACCGTCATGCGGAACAGCCGCACCAGCAGCACAAAAATAATAATCAGGAAAATAAAATTGGCCGGGCTTTCCACGCCCACGAGTTCTGCACAGCAAATCACGATACCCGGGAAGATGCTCAGAATGACGAGCACCAGAGAAAAGAGAAACCAGAATACGGAATCTTCGATTTTCAGTCTGGACCTCCGGATGCTGGAAAGCATGGAGCCGGAGCAGATCAGGGAAACCGCCAGCAGGAGGATTCTCAGGGTAATACTCATTTCTGTTCTCCTTTTCTGAAAAACTGCACCAGCAGAATGGACACAAACATGTTCATCATATATCTCGCAGACTTTGCCGCTGTCAGATAGCTCTGCCCGGCTTCCCGCTCATGCATCTCCACCTGCAGTTCCTCAACTTTAGCTCCCTGCCGGATCAGGAAAGCCACGGTATCCGGTTCCGGCCCGTAGTTCAGGCAGGAGGCAAATTGCTTCAGCACTTTCGGCCCGTAGAGCCGCATGCCGGAAGTCGGGTCCGCCACCTTCTGTCCGGTGGTCAGCCGGATGACGAATGACAGCAGCCGGCTCCCCAGCATTCGCATAGAATTCGGTTTTCTGCAATCCGTAAACCGGGATCCGATAATGATGTCTGCCCCTGATTCTTCCATTCGCTGAATCATGGGCTGAATTTTCCTGACGTCATGCTGCCCGTCCGCATCAAACTGGATGGCAGCATCGTACCCTTTCTCAAAGGCATAGCGCATTCCTGTCTGGAATGCGCCGGAAAGCCCCAGGTTTACCGGCAGATTCAGCAGAGGTGCGTCCAGGCTCCGGCAGATTTCGGCAGTACCGTCGGAAGACCCGTCATTTACCACGACGAAGTCGGTTGCCGGACATTCTTCCCAGAGAGATCGGATAACTTTTTCAATGCTTTCTGCTTCGTTATAAGCGGGTACAATTACCAGTGTTTTCAAAAGGGTACACTCCCACATAATAATTCAAATTATTATAACATCTTCTTTATATATATTCAATGATATGGTTTGTTGACAAGAATTCCCGGATATCTTATACTTTTTTGCGAAGGAGCTGATGATTATGGATAAACGTACGGATAAAGAGAATTACTATCTGGATATTGCCGATGCCGTCCTGCAGCGGAGCACCTGCCTGCGCCGGAAGTACGGTGCCATCATTGTCCGGAACGATGAAATTATCTCTACGGGCTATAACGGTGCCCCACGCGGCAGAAAGAACTGCACGGACATGAACTTCTGCATGCGGGAAAAGCTTTCCATTCCCTCCGGCGAGCGCTATGAGCTCTGCCGCAGTGTCCATGCCGAAGCCAACGCCATTATTTCCGCCTCCCGCCGTGACATGCTCGGGGCAACGCTGTATCTCGTGGGCCGGGATGCCAAGACCAATGAGCTGCTCCATAATACCACCAGCTGTTCCATGTGCAAGCGGCAGGTCATCAATGCCGGCATTGACCATATCGTCATCCGCAGCACAGAGGATCAGTTCACGGTCGTCCCCATTTCCGAATGGATTGAAAATGATGACTCCATCCTCATTCAGATTTAAAATTGATTATTTAACGCCAAAAATCCTGAGATTTACGTCTCAGGATTTTTTATCATGTGAGGAATCAGCAAAACAAACGGCAGATTGAACATCAGAGGGGCAACATACCGTAGACTGAAAGCAATCGGCGTCGCCACCATCACCGAAAGCCAGACACCGGCAACAGAAGCAAACAGGAAAGATGTTCTCCATCCGAATCGTTTCGCTGTCAAAAGCAGTCCAAGCAACTGAATCCAGAAGAATATCGCATTGCTTATCATATGCTTGTACGGGTCAAAAAACGTTTTCAACGAATACCCCGTTTCTGCCTCCAGCAAATCATGCCCTTCTACACCGTAAATATTATCCCAAACATAATTTTGTGCATAGGCTGCTCCGCAGGTTTCTTCAAAATCCCAGTATCCCAAAGTTTCATAAAGATAGGCATCCACATACAGTTTCGGGTTTTGGAAAAACAATTCAACCCAAAGTCGGAGAAATTCTCCTATATGATTATTAAAATAAATGCTGTCAAAGGGAGAATACCACTTCAGATTATCTGCAAGTGCCGGCGCGTATACCGCCTCATCGCTCTTCCCTGCAAAAATTCTGTCGACAATTGCTTTCTGTTCTTCTGTCATATTTCCGTCATAGGCCATGACTGCGCCTATCTGCTGCAGCGGAATACCGAAATTCTCCACAGGTTCTGTCTGATCAATGCCGACAAGCCGATAACCCGGTCCCTGAACAGCAAAGCAGATTACAACTGCCAAACAGGACAGAAGTTTGGCCTTCTTCTGACCGCGGACGGCTAGCAGCATAACGAACGCTGTAAATGCGCAGACATAAATCCCGTTGTTCCTGGTAAATGCCGTGAGAAAGAGGCCCAGGAGAAAGCCTGTCATGGTGCTCCCGGATATTTTCCCTTTTCGGCTTTCCAGATACAGATCGACGGTAAACACTTCCCAAAACAGTACTGCCATACAGAATGGGGTATCTTTCCAGACCGACACAGCATACATAGGAATCAGATTGAAAAACACGAAAAAGCAGGAAACGGCAATTCTCAGAATCCGGTTGACATTTCTTTTCACCATCCAATAAATGAACAGCAGAATTTCTGTGCCCATTGCCAGCATCTGTGTTCCGTAAAGCATTGCCATAGACCAGGTGATGGTCTTGTCAAAATGATATCCCAGATGAACAAATACCCATACAATACAGTTATACAGGAACGGATGCCGGTTGGTCAGATAGTTTCTTGATGCATAATTGACGGATGTAAATGTATCTGAATAAATTCCTCCGGGGAAATATGTCAGAAAATACAGTGACCACCATAGAATCAGCACAATTGCCCAGAAAATCAGTATTCTCCGAATGGATCTGCTGTCATTTTTCGAAGACGGCAATCTTTGAATCAAATGAAAAAGGAGCGGCTCCCCCAAACACAGAATTACATAGGTTACAATCAGAACGAAAAAAAATACGACGACAGATTTACCCGTCACAGGTCCGATGAAATTAATCGCGACAGAGTCATAAACATTGCCCCTGAAGTGTACTCTCTGCGCTAATCCTCCGCAGATTGCTGCAAAGAATGCGAAAATAATGTTATTCGGATGCAGCAATTCTTCTTTTGTTGTCAAGTTGTTTATTGTCTGCATATAAACAGGATTACCTGCCTTTTCTCCGAGATTTTTTCCAGTAAATGCATCGCTCTTTCGAATCGTGCTTCATCCAGATTCACCAGAGCATCGTCGATAATTAAGGGGCAGGGGTCTCC
>JAZLHH010000045.1:0-3500 GCA_045616745.1 Candidatus Limivicinus sp.
CAGAGCTCGGCGTCGGTCTTGTCTCGTATTCCATGACCCATCATACAAGACAGAGTGCCCTTGGTCTTCCGTTTATCGAGACCAAATCCTACGGCGGAAAGGAATACAGCGTTTCCGAATATACAATGAGCGAGATCATCGCGTCGGTATATGACATGATGGAAGAGACGGGCGTAAAAGAGGGAATACTGTTTCTTGACGAGATCAACTGCGTTTCGGAAACTCTTGCCCCTTCCATGCTCCAGTTCCTGCAGTTCAAGACATTCGGAAGACACAAAGTTCCCAACGGATGGATTGTGGTGACCGCCGGCAACCCGCCGGAGTACAACAATTCGGTCCGCGAATTTGATGTGGTGACCTGGGACAGACTCAAGAGAATGGACGTGGAGCCGGATTACGATATCTGGAAGGAGTATGCCGTCAACAGCGGAGTGCATCCTGCGGTGACCACATATCTGGATATTAAGAGAAGCGACTTCTATTCGGTGGAGACCACCGTGGAAGGGAAGACCTTTGTCACTGCACGCGGATGGTCCGACCTGAGCGATATGATCAGGCTGTACGAGAAGAACGGAATCCGTGTAACGGAGAAGCTCGTCCACCAGTATCTGCAGAACAAGGCCATCGCCAAGAGCTTCGCAATATACTATGATCTTTTCAACAAGTACAAATCAGATTACCAGGTGGATGGAATTCTCAGCGGAGAGGATAACGGCGTCGTAAAGGGAAGAGCCAAAGCCGCGCAGTTCGATGAGCGCCTGTCGCTGCTCGGTCTGCTTCTTTCGGCTCTGACAGAGGATACAAACGGTGTTGCCCTAGAAGAGAGCATGCTGACGGACCTGATGAAATTCCTGAAAAGCGCAAAAGCGGAAATGATTCGCAATGCGGATGCATCCTCCATTATTCAGAAAGAGATAAACAAGAAAAGAAATGAGTTGGCTAACGGAAGAAAGGCCGGTTCCATGACACTCAGAGACCAGAAGGTCTGCAATAAGCTCATACAGGCTTTGGAGAAGGAACTGTCCGACCTGGCCAAGGAAGCACCGAAGGACGGAGCAGAAAGCTTTGACGTACTGAAGAAGGATTTCGACTCACACACGAAACTACTGAAGAGCATGGCCGAAAGGACCGAAAAGAGAATGACGAATGCCTTCAAATTCTGCGAAGATGCATTCGGAGACGGTCAGGAAATGCTCATTCTGGTTACAGAACTGACAATCAGCCAGGACTGCTCGCGTTTCATAAGCCGATACGGCTGCGAAGAATATTTTAAACACAATAAGGAACTTCTGTTCTATGAACGGCAGAAAGAAATCATTAGCGAAATAGAGAAACTGGAACTGGATTGATACAGGCTGACCTTGCATAATCAGAGACTGAAGGAAGAACATCATGAGCGATTTTGAAATAGAAAACGGAGTATTGATAGAATATAACGGTCCCGGCGGAGATGTTGTAATCCCGGAGGGCGTCACGAGCATCGGGAACAGAGCTTTTGACTGGTGCCACAGTTTGACGAGCGTGGCCATTCCGGAAGGCGTGACGAGCATCGGAGACAGCGCTTTTGACTGGTGCAACAGTCTGACGAGCGTGGCCATTCCGGAGGGTGTGACGAGCATTGGGAAATGGGCATTTTCCGATTGCAGCAGTCTGACGAGCGTAGTAATCCCGGAAAGTGTGACGAACATCGGATTTGGGGCTTTTTCGGGCTGTACTTTGAAAAGCGTGGAGAATCCCAAAGCAAGTGCATCGGAATTTTTCATTATACAAGACGGAACACTTGAAAAGTATACCGGTGCCGGCGGGGATGTTATTATTCCAGAAGGGGTGACGAGCATCGGGAACAGTGCATTTTATGATTGCGGCAGTCTGACGAGCGTGGCCATTCCGGAGGGTGTGACGAGCATTGGGAAATGGGCATTTTATGATTGCGGCAGTCTGACGAGCGTGGCCATTCCGGAGGGTGTGACGAGCATTGGGAAATGGGCATTTTCCGATTGCAGCAGTCTGACGAGTGTGGTGATACCGGAAGGTGTGACAAGCATCGGTGACCAGGCCTTCCAAGATTGCGGCAGCTTAAAGAGATTGGTGATTCCCAAAACCGTGAAAGAGATAGGGTTAGAGGCCTTTCGGGGATGCAAAGCCCTGGCAGATTATGGCGGGTATGTTATCGTCAACGGATTTCTCTTTGACTATGCCGGAAGCAGTAAAGAATTATCGATTCCAGAAGGTATAACGAGCATCGGAGATAGAGCATTTGAGGATTGCAGTAGTTTGATTAGCGTAGTGATTCCGTCGAGCGTGACGAGCATCGGCGCCAGAGCCTTCAAAAATTGCGATAGTCTGACGGGCGCGGTAATTCCGGAGGGTGTGACGAGCATCGGGGACGGCACCTTTTACGGCTGCAGCAGCCTGACATGTGTGGAATTCCCTTCGAGTGTGACGAATATCGGGAGAGAATCAAATGGAATCTGGAACGAACTGGAAAAAGTGTTCTGCGGATGCAATAATCTGGAGAAGCTGAGAATCAGATATAAGCGCGGTGACGGAGAAGAGAAAGTAAAGACTCTCGAAATGGTGTGCAAAAAAGGCCACTGCAACCTGAACGGGTATGGAGCACCGGGCTTCTGGAACAGATATGACATGGAGCTTATCAACAACGGTCCGGAATTCAAGTATTCTCTTCCAAAGAGAATATTCGGCATGATTGAAAGATTCAAGGATCCGGTGGAACTCAGCGACAGGAACAGAGAATTGTTTGTCGAGTTTCTCACAAAGAATGTGAAGAAAGCAATCGCTCTTGCGGAAGGACTTCCAAATCCCGGAATCATTGAGGTGCTGATTCAAAACGGAATCATCAACAGTGAAAACCAGAAGGCGATGAATAAGATTCTGGCAGCATCAGCCTGCCCGGAAATAGCGGCATTCGCGGGAACGGAGGTAAAATCAGCGGCGAAGCCGGCAAAAGCAGAGAAAACGGAACAAAGCCCTCTGGCAGCAGAATATGCGGTGAAGCTGAAAAAAATCAAAGGTGAAAAAGCAATTAAGGATATGAAGCTCCTCGGCAACGACTTGCCGAAAGTGAAGCTGCAGGACGGAACCGAAGCACCGGAGGAATTGCTGAAGTATATCCTGGCCTCCTATGGGCCGCAATATAAGGGAGAGTACGCCATTGTACCGGAAGCGGACGACGCGGCAAAACTGCTTGCGTACGATTCTCTGTGCGAAGCAATCAATCAGCTGAGCGAAAATCTCAACTGCCCGGCATATCCGGCGATGCTGCCGGTAATCTGCAGATTTGGGAATGTGTCGCAGATAAAGCAGCTGCTTTCCGAATGGAAAGGATGGGAAAACTGGTCAAAGTACGGAGCAAAGGGCAGAAAAGCGATGGAATACATGAAAGCTGCCCTCTGCCTGAGCGACACGCATGAAGCGGTTGTATGGCTGGATAAGAATTACGGTCTTGAACTGTATGGAAAGGTCCGCGGAATTACAGCAGC
>JAZLHH010000046.1:0-26818 GCA_045616745.1 Candidatus Limivicinus sp.
TCCGGACATAGTTCCGCTTCTATTATTTCCACATTCTTCTGCTCACTCAACTTTCGCAGGATTACTCCAATATCCTTGCGGATATCTCCGTATATTTCCCTGCGCCTGTATTTGGGTGCAAACACTATATGATACTTGCATCTCCACTTTGAGTGCGATAAACTGTTTATGTCATCTTGCATGACAATCAATCATTCGGCCGCTTTGCGTCCGCACAAATAGGAATGAAAGAGTGCAGACAATCGACCGCCTTTCTTGTAAAATGTTCTTGGGGAGGATGCACACTACAGCGCACGGTGAGGTGAGTCGTAGATTGCATAAACGCTCAAAACAGTATGACAATCAGTGCCGGAACTGCCTTTTCAAGCACAAATAAGTGGCGTCTTGAACCCGTACACTAAGGATTGTATTAACACCTGTTAATTGCTTGGCGGTTCAGTCCCTGTATTCTCCTCATCATTTTTATGAGGAGGTTTTGTTGTGAAAGTCGTATTCCCGACCTGCTGCGGTGTCGATGTTCACAAAACATTCGTGGTTGCTACCATCATTACCACTCCCGCAGACAGCTTGCAGCCCCATTACCAAAAGAAGCGGTTTAACACCTTCAATTCAGACCTGAACCGATTTGCGGACTGGCTTCTGGAACACAACTGTCTGGATGTCTGCATGGAATCCACCGGGAAGTACTGGGTCCCGGTATTTAATATCCTTGAAAAACGTGGCATTCGAGTCGTCATTGCTAATCCCAAATGGGTGAAGGCTGTAAAGGGAAACAAGGATGATACGAAAGATTCCAAGTGGATCGGTGATCTGTTCCGTATTGGCCTTGTAAAAAGCAGCTTCATCCCAGAACCGGATATCCGCATTCTGCGTGAATTCACTCGCTACCGCTATAAGCTGGTCTCTATGAAGAACAGCGAGAAGAACCGTTTTCAAAATGCGTTTACCGTCTGCAATGTGGCCTTGGATTCTGTCGTGTCTGATATGTTTGGTAAATCTGCAACAGCCATTACCGATTACCTTACATCCGGCGAATCCTTTGACCCTGACCATTGTGTTTCCCTGTTACAGCGTTCTCTCAAAAAGAAAGCTGACTTGGTATTGGAATCCATTGAAGGTTATTCCATTGCCGATGAGCAAAAGGCTCGAATCAAAATCATCCGTGAGCATCACGATTCTATTGAATCGCTAATTGCCAAGGTTGATGCCTGTGTCGATAAGATGGTCACAAAGTATGAAGGCGCTATGAACCTTCTTTGCACCATTCCGGGTATTGACCGCAATTCTGCAATCACGATTATTTCTGAGCTCGGTACAGATATGAAACAGTTCAGCTCTTCAAAACGCTTATGCTGTTGGGCGGGGCTGACTCCCGGCAATAACGAGTCTGCCGGAAAGAAAAAGTCTGTCCGCATTTCACGAGCCGGTGTGTATTTGAAACCTGCCCTTGTTCAGGTAGCTCATGCCGCTGTAAAAGATAAGAATCACCCTTACTACGCACTTAAATACGAGCGTATCTCCAAGCGAAGAGGCAAAAAGCGGGCAATTATTGCCATCGCCAGAATGATTCTGACGGCTATCTTTTCGATGCTCAGCACTGGTGAGGTTTGGAATCCTGTCGATCTTTATAAGGTCGATATGCCGGAGCATCTGAAGGAGAAACAGCTTGCCAAAGCGATTCAGCAGGCAACCAGATTCCTTGAAAAGCAGGGGCTCACCGTAGCTTAGCCAGGCTTGAATCTACATTACCCTTGCAAATACCTCTCTTTTGCAAGGGTGGGGTTTTGCGCCCTTTTTCGGTTATCCCGAACCTGTACTCACTTTCACACTATTACCTCCTTTGATTGATACTGCGGTTGGCGAACCTGCTCTATCCTATCATTGGAGGCTTCTTTTTCGCTATAAGCTTTTTTCCCACCAGCCGAGCTGGTGGTTTTTTGGCGCTAAAGCGCCAAAAGGAGCTGTGCAAAATTTTCATTTTGCTACAGCTCCTTTTATCTGCTTCCAAGCGTCGGCTGTCCGTATCCGTCCAGCACTTCATTGATTCTGTCCAGATCGTACTCCCCGTTCTCAATATAATACTGAACGATGATATCCATCAGGCTGCTGCGGGAAAACGTCATCCCCGCTTTGCGCAGGAGTCCTTCGGATTCTTCCAGATTCAGTTCCAGCGCAATCAGACAGGCAAAAGCCAAAGATCTCGTCGGCGTATAGTCCCGCCCTGCTGTTCTCATTTTATAATATGCCTGCTTGGAAATATTGGCCCTGCTGTAAAATGTGGAATCCTTGTCAAATTGTGTATCCACGTAATTCAGAAGGGCATCCATAAAGCAAACATCGGATGTCTGGAACACAGGCGGCGGCTCATGAAAGGCGTTTTCTTCAATCGGAATGTAGTATTTTCTGATATATTCTTCTAAATTTGTACTCATATAAATATTTTATTCCGTTTTCTGAAAAAAGTAAACTCGAGTTTACCAAATCTGCTTTTCAGTAGTGTATACTCCAATCATCACCTAAGGGGCGAAAGCCTGAATCTGAAAGGAGTACAGTAATGAATAAGTTAAAATCAGGTGAAGTTTATACCGCAGTCCGTCAGAAGAGCGGTACAACAAGAGTAGGGAACTGGGAGCTTCTCGTTACACGGGATGCCAACGGGAAAAATGAGATCGCGGTGTTCGTGCGTAATGTCCCCAGCACCGTCCGGGAAGGGGACAGCTTCCGGATTGACCGAATCCACAGCGTCAGCAGCGGATTCCGGAAGGATACGGAAGATCGCTGGTATCCGGCCATTGCCGTAGATGCCGATGTGTCTGTTGTGGAACACAGTCCGGAAACTCCTCCGGATGAACCGGCCGCATAATGATTTTTATCAGCGCCCTGCTTATTCAGCGGGGCGCTGATGCACTTGCAAAGAAAGAAAACATGGTATATAAATATGTAAAACAATTTTCGGTTGAGGTATCGGTTATGAGCAACCTGTCAGAGCTGTTCGGGAAAAAGGTATTCGGAGATGCAGAGATGAAAGCCCGTCTGTCTCCGGAAACATATCGTTCTCTTAGGAACACCATCACCAAGGGAGAAAAGCTGGATTTATCTGTTGCCAATGTGGTGGCTTCTGCCATGAAGGACTGGGCAATTGAAAACGGAGCCACCCATTATACTCACTGGTTCCAGCCCCTTACCGGAATTACCGCCGAAAAGCATGACAGCTTTATTTCCGTCAGGCGCGACGGCAGCATGATTACTGAATTTTCCGGAAAAGAGCTGATCAAGGGAGAACCGGATGCTTCTTCCTTCCCTTCCGGCGGTCTCCGTGCAACCTTCGAAGCCCGCGGATATACGGCCTGGGACCCCACGTCCTTTGCTTTTCTGAAAGGTCACACGCTGTGCATCCCTACGGCGTTCTGTTCCTTCGGCGGTGCCGCTCTGGATCAGAAGACGCCTTTGCTCCGTTCCATGGAAGCCATCAACCTTCAGTCTCTTCGCATTCTGCGCCTGTTCGGAAATGATACCGTTCGTCACGTTTCGCCGGAAGTCGGCGCAGAACAGGAGTATTTTCTCATTGACCGTTCTGTTTATGAGAGCCGGGAGGATCTGGTGATTACGGGCAGAACCCTGTTCGGTGCAAAACCTCCGAAGGGTCAGGAGATGAACGACCACTACTTCGGCATTATCAATACCCGGGTAGAAGAGTTCATGATGGATCTGGATCAGCAGCTTTGGGAGCTGGGTGTTCCTGCCAAAACGGAGCATAACGAAACCGCTCCTTCACAGCACGAGCTGGCCCCTGTTTATACGACCGCCAATATTTCCACGGATCAGAATCAGATTACCATGGAAATGATGCATAAAATTGCCAGAAAGCACAATCTTGTCTGCCTGCTCCATGAAAAGCCGTTCTCGGGTGTCAACGGCAGCGGCAAACACAACAACTGGTCTCTGGCTACGGACACCGGCGTGAATCTGTTTTCCCCCGGAGATACGCCCCACGACAATGCCCAGTTTCTGCTGTTCTTCTGCGCTGTGATCAAGGCCGTTGACGAATATCAGGATCTGCTCCGGCTTTCAGTTGCCACCGCCGGCAATGACCACCGTTTAGGTGCGGACGAAGCGCCCCCGGCCGTTATTTCCGTTTTCATCGGGGATGAGCTTTCTGCTGTACTCGATGCCATAGAAAATGAGGCTCCCTACAGCGCCTGCGAGAAGAAAACGCTCCGCCTCGGTGTGGATGTTCTCCCCAAAATTGCCCGGGATACCACCGACAGAAACAGAACCTCTCCCTTCGCTTTTACCGGAAACAAATTTGAATTCCGCATGGTTGGTTCCTCCAATTCCATTGCCTGCCCCAACATTATGCTCAATGCCGCAGTGGCTTCGGAATTAAAGGCATATGCAGATCTTCTGGAACAGGCTGAGGATTTTGAGAGTGCGCTCCATGATCTGATTCGCGATACTATTCGGGAACATAAAAGAATTCTCTTCAACGGCAACGGTTATGAGCAGTCCTGGATTGACGAAGCCGTCAATGTCCGCCATCTTTCCAACTATAAAACGACGGCTGACTGCATGCCGCATCTGATGGATGAAGCCAATGTCCGCATGCTGACGGAGCAGAAGGTTTTCACGCGGGATGAACTGAAAGCCCGCTGTGAAATCATGCTGGACAATTACTGCAAGATCAACATCATCGAGGCGAATACCATGATTGACATGGTGCGGAAGGATATTCTTCCCGCTGTATCCGAATACTCCCGCATTCTCGCCGAAGGCATTGCCGCAAAGCAAGCTCTCAGCCGGAACATCCCCTGCCGGTATGAATCTTCTCTGACGGAAAAGCTCTCCGGACTTTCCGATGAGATTTACAGCAAATCCTCTTTGCTGTCGGAGGCATTGGAGCAGATTTCCTCTCTTTCGGATGCGGAGCAGAAGGCCTATGCCATTCGCGACCGTGTGATTCCTCTGTCCGAGGACATTCGGAAAAGCTGCGATGAAGCAGAATCTCTGGTTTCTGAAAAATACTGGCCGTTCCCCACATACAGCAAACTTCTGTACAGCGTAAACTGACAAAAAGCAGGCAGCATACAGCTGCCTGCTTTTTAACTGCACTCTGTTATCTTGCCAGAAGAATCTGTCCTTCGGCATCAATGAACGGGAGATCCACTCTTTCCTCCGGATTGGAAGCAGAACGGTAATCCCCGCCGAAAGACCATCTTGCCTGCAGAGGTACGGAAACTGACTGTCCCGGCTGCAGCTCCAGAGAAAACACCGCCGTGCCCAGAAGTGTTTCTGTTTTTCCGTTTTCATCACAGTTGATTGCATTTACATGCGTCGTCTGCGAGTTCCCGTTAACGGTAATCCGCAGGGAGTCAGCTTCGATGCAGTATAAGGTATAGTGCTCTACGTAAGTATTCACTTCGACTGCCACATGCGTATCGTCCGTAACATAGGCCCGCCAGTCTGCCCGGATATCAATCAGCGCACCGGAATTGGAACGGGCAGAACCGCTTCCGGCCTCCATTCCTGTCGGCTGAGGCGTAGGCGTCGGTGCCGGGGTAGGCTCCGGGGTAGGTTCTGGGGTAGGTTCCGGCGTTGCCGCGGGAATCACCGTCGGTACCGGCGCAGCGGGGGGCTGAGATTCCGGGACCGGCTGCAGGCTCTCCGGCGGATCCGTAAGCACCGGGGCAATCGTATGCAGAAGATTTCCGGAAGAATGATAATATTCCCGTTCCGTCTTCGTTCCGGCGACGGCATAGATGACCAGCGCAATCAGCAGTATAAAGATGACGATAAACAGCGTCATTTTGATTTTGAAATTCTTGTCCATAGCTGAAGTATATAATAAAAGCGGGGTTCTTTCAAGAAAAGAACCTCGCTTTGAATCATTACAGAATCAGAGCTGCTTTGCAGCGTTGACCTTGACACCGGGGCCCATCGTGGAAGCGGTAACACAGGATCTGATGTACTGACCCTTTGCGCTTGCGGGCTTTGCCTTGATGATGGCGGTAATCAGAGCAGTGTAGTTCTCGAAGAGCTTGTCTGCGCCGAAGCTTACCTTGCCGATGGGGCAGTGAATGATGTTGGTCTTGTCAAGACGGTATTCAATCTTACCGGCTTCTGCTTCTGCAACTGCCTGTGCCAGATTGGGGGTGACGGTTCCGGCTTTGGGAGAAGGCATCAAACCCTTGGGGCCGAGGACCTTACCGAGACGGCCTACCGTACCCATCATGTCGGGAGAAGCAATAACAGTGTCGAATTCAAACCAGTTTTCCTTCTGAATCTTCTCAACAAGCTCCATGCCGCCGGCATAGTCGGCACCGGCTGCAAGAATCTCGTCAACCTTTTCAGGCTTGCAGAAAACAAGAACTCTGACGGACCTGCCGGTTCCGTTGGGGAGAACGATAGCGCCGCGGACCTGCTGGTCAGCATGACGGCCGTCAACGCCGAGCTTTACATGAAGTTCTACCGTCTCGTCAAACTTTGCCTTGGATGCATCGCAGACCAGCTGCAGTGCCTCTTTGGGATCATAAAGGACGGATTTATCAACGAGCTTTGTGCTCTCTTTGTAATTCTTACCTCTAAACATACTTCAGTCCTCCTTATTCGCCGACAATAACGCCCATGGATCTGCAGGTACCTGCTACCATGCTCATGGCAGACTCGATGTCCGTGCAGTTCAGGTCAGGCATTTTCTGTTCAGCAATCTTGCGAACGTCTTCCTTGCTGATGGTTGCAACCTTGTCGCGCTGGGGAACTCCGGAAGCAGTCTCGATGCCGCAAGCCTTCTTGATGAGAAGCGCTGCAGGAGGAGTCTTGCATACGAAGCTGAAGCTGTGGTCAGCATAAACCGTGATGACAACGGGGATCATGAGACCCATGTCGCCCTTTGTGCGTTCATTAAAGTCCTTGGTGAACTGACCGATATTTACACCGTACTGGCCGAGTGCAGGGCCAACAGGGGGAGCCGGAGTCGCCTTGCCGGCGGGAACCTGGAATCTAACGTATCCAACAACTTTCTGTGCCATAGAAGCACCTCTTTCTTAAAATAAATTGATTATCATTCGTCATCTGCCGGCTCGACCTGGTCAAGTTCCAGTTCTACCGGAGTCTCTCTGCCAAACATAGAGACAATGACGTTTACAGAGTTTGAATCGATATCCAAATCTTCGACTTTTCCGAAGAATCCGGCAAGCGGCCCGTCCGTGACCTTAACCGTATCGCCGATATTGTAACCGAGATTTACTTCTCTGCGCTCGACACCTAAGTCGAAAATTTCCTGTTCCGTCAGGGGGACCGCTTTGCCGTCACTTCCGACGAAACCGGTTGCGCCGCGAACATTGTGAATCAGATGCCACGTCTCATCCGAGAGGACCATCTTGACCAGGACATAACCGGGGAAAATCTTCCGTTCTACTGTCTTCTCACCTTTTTCCGTGACTTCCGTGACAGTTTCCATGGGAATTTTGACTTCCTGAATAACATCCGTCATGTTGCGGTTCTGTGCCGCTTTCATGACTGCGGCAGAAACTGCATTTTCATATCCTGAGTATGTATGAACTACATACCACTTAGCTTGTTCGGCCATGGAATCAACCCGCTAAAGATAAAAGCGCTTTTACGAGCAGCTGGGCGATTTCATCAAATCCCCAAACGACAATTGCTGCCGCGATCATCATGCCGAGAGCAATCAGGGTATTGTTGAGGAGCTGCTTCGGAGTCGGCCAGATAACCTTCTTCAGTTCGCTCTTCATTTCGCGAAACCACTTGCCGATTCTCTTGAACAGACCGGGTTTCTTTTCTTCCTTCTTGACGGCGGTGACAGCTTTTGCGGGAGCCGCATTTTTCTTTTCAGCCTTTTCAGCCATTTACACTCTTCCTTTCAAGAATTACTTTGTCTCGACATGGAGGGTATGCTTTCTGCAGAATGGGCAATACTTATTAAGCTCAAGGCGATTGCTCGTGTTTTTCTTGTTCTTAATAGTGTTGTAGTTTCTCTGCTTGCATTCCTCACATCTCAGCGTAATTTTTACGCGTGCGTCTGCAGCCATAACGGCACCTCCTTATTGAATTAGCCTCTCGGGCAGTAAAAAAACCGTGCATAGCACGGCTCAGCAAATCATGCGCGGTATCAGCGCGCTTAGAAATGCGGCCGCCTTCAGGCTTGCCTCCCTGCCGGTGCCTACTGCACCCACACAGGTAAGAGATAATATAGCAAAAACCCTGACCGAAGTCAAGGTTTTTTTATAGCCTCAGGGTTTTTTAATAAACAGCACGCCGAGACATGCAGGACCGCAATGACTGGAAATCGTGCACCCGGCCGTGGCATCAATCAGCTCTTCAAACGGCTGCAGCTGCAGAATCAGCTTTCTGCACTTCTCCAGTATCTCCTCGGGTACGCCGGAATGGCAAAGGATAATCCGGCCGGTGTCAATATCTGCCCGGTTCTCCAGACGGCCGTAGATATAGTCCGTAATGGAACGCTCCATACTTCCGCGGTATTTTGTTCCCACGCTCATGGTCCCCGTCCCGGCAGAAACCACAATCTCCGGCCTCAGCTTCAGCATGTTTGCTCCCAGCGCTTTCAGCGGAGAGCAGCGGCCTCCCATTTTCAGATACTCCAGTGTCTGAACCACGAAGCTGGAATCCAGCCTTGTCTTCAGTTCCTGAAGTGCCTCAAAAATTTCTCCGGCAGATTTCCCTGCTTCCGCCATCTCCACGGCAGCAATAACCAGAAGGCCGGAGCCCGAAGAAAGATTCAGGCTGTCTACCGTCCAGACATTTTCCATTTCTTCCGCGGCAATTCTGGCATTGCTGTAGCCGGAGGACAGGCTGGAGGAGAGTCCGATATGAACAACATCATATCCGCTTTCCGTCAGACGGCGGAAGACTTCGCTGTATGTCCCGATCGACGGGGATGCCGTTTTGGGAAGGGTTCCCGTCGCCTCTGCGTAGGCGAAGATGTCCTCGGGGTGAACATTCACACCGTCGAAGAACGTATCCTCGCCGAGACTGATGACCATAGGAATCACTTCTATATGATTTTCGGCATAGAATTCCTGTGAAAGGTCGCAAGTGGAATCGCAAGTGATTTTGACTGAAGCCATATCAGAAAAGCCCCTTTATCATTCCGTCGTCAGCTCGTGCTGCTGCGGGGTTCCCGCAGATTTCTTCACATTTCTGACTGTAATATCATCTGTGCCGGTACTTCGGCAAATTGCCGCAGGCCGCAGTTCTTTGGTCTATCCCAGATATCCCTCCAGAATCAGAGATGCGGCCACGGCATCTACTGTGCTGCGGTGCTTTTTTTCTTTTTTCCCGTTGGCATGAAGGATGGCGTGTGCCTCTATACTGCTTCTGCGCTCATCCCACAGCACCACCGGCAAGCCGCTGTCTTTTTCCAGAAGAGCCTGAAACTGTCTGCTTTTTTCTGCCCGCGGCCCTTCTGTTCCGTTCATGTTCTTCGGAAGGCCCAGGACAATCGTTCCTACATCGCGGTCCTTCGCTTCGCGGGCGATTCTCTGAGATGCCCGCTCCATATTCCATTCTTCCATGGTCCAGGCCTCTCCGCAGAGAGTTCCCGTCAGATCCGAAACGGCAATCCCGATTCTGGCATCGCCGTAGTCAATTGCCATCGTCCTCACTGCAGTTCTCCGTCAGTAAAGACCCAGACAGTTTCTGATCTGCCCCGCCATATAGAGGCTGCCGACAGCACAGACCATGCCGTCTTCCCCGGCCTGGTCTATAGCCGAGAAGACACCTTCTTCAATACTGTCACAGACGGTAACCGGCTTCCCGAAAGCGGAAAGATGCTCTCCCAGCTGCTTTGCATCCAGAGCTCTGCTGCTGTTCGGGGTAACGCAGACATATTCGTCCGCCGCAAGATTCAAAATTCGGAAAAGCTCGGGATAGTCCTTGTCCTTCAGCACACCGACCAGAAGCACATGGCGCTGATCCGGGAAATAATTGGCCAGGTTTTCTACGACCGTCGCCGCACATTGCGGATTATGACCGCCGTCCACGATGAAATCCGGCTCTTCTGCGCACAGCTCAAAGCGCGCCGGCCAGTACACGGAGTAAAGCCCGTGCTCCAGATTGTCCTGTGAAATCTCCCAGCCGTTTTCCCGCAGTGCGTAAGCTGCTTCAATGACAGCCGCAGCGTTTCTCCGCTGATGCGCTCCCAGGAGCGGAATGGCGTATTTCTCGCCTTTGTAGGTAAACACCTGGCCTTCCAGACTGTCAAATTCCAGCGTAAGTGCAGACGGATCGGACATGCGCAGGTCCGCGCATCTTTCCGAACAGATTGCCCGGATGACTTCCGCTACCTCTTCTTTCTGCCGGTAAAGAACTACCTTGCTTCCGGGTTTGATGATACCGCCCTTTTCAAAGGCGATTTTTTCCGGCGTATCTCCCAGAATCTGCGTGTGATCCAGCCCGATATTCATAATTACTGCTGCTTCCGGGCAGGGAATCACGTTGGTAGCATCAAATCTGCCGCCCAATCCTACTTCCAGAACGACGATATCGCACTGTTCCTCCGCATACCAGAGCAGAGCAACCGCCGTCATAATTTCAAATTCCGTGGGGTGGTCTTCCATGCCGTCAGCCACAGGCTGAACCTTTTCCACCAGTTTTGCCAGGGCTTCATCCCCGATTTCCTTGCCGTTGATCTGCATTCTTTCGTTGAAACGCCAGATATAGGGAGAAGTAAACAGCCCGGTTTTGTATCCGGAAGCCTTCAGGACAGATGCCAGCATCGCTGAGCAGCTGCCTTTTCCGTTGGTTCCGGCTATATGGACAAACTTCAGCGCATTCTGAGGATTCCCCAGGCGCTCCAGCAGCTCGGACACCCGCTCCAGTCCCAACTTGGAACCGAACCATTCCGTTCCGCTGATATATTGCAGTGCTTCTTCATAATTCATAATGTCTTATTATATTACTACCGCCGAAAAAAAGCTATAGCTTTCCCAATATAAAAATTCTTGCAAATAGGCGGCATATATTATAGAATAATCGAGTTAGTAAGTATTTTTTGGAGGATTTATATATGGCCACTATTACAGCCGGCGATTTCCGGAACGGTGTTACCTTCGAAATGGAAGGCAACGTAATGCAGGTCGTCGAATTTCAGCACGTCAAGCCCGGTAAGGGCGCCGCTTTCGTCCGCACCAAAATGAAGAATGTGATTACCGGTGCTGTTACGGAAACATCTTTCAACCCCACTGCAAAGTTTGAAGCTGCCACGGTTGACCGTATGCAGATGGAATACAGCTACAACGACGGAGATCTCTACTACTTCATGAACCCCGAGACCTATGATCTGGAGCCCGTCGATGCCTCCACTCTGGGTGACAACTTCAAGTTTGTCAAGGAAAACATGGACTGCACCATCTACTCCTACAAGGGAAAGGTGTTCAATGTCGAGCCTCCCTTCTTTGTAGACCTGGAAGTCACGCAGACGGATCCCGGCTTTGCCGGCAACACCGCCACCAATGCTACCAAGCCTGCAACCCTGGAGACCGGTGCCGAAATCAAGGTTCCTCTCTTCATTGAGCCCGGCGAGAAGATCAAGGTCGATACCCGTACGGGAGAATACCTGAGCAGAGCTTGATGTACAAGCCTTTAGCTGACGAAATCCGCCCGACGACTTTAGACGAAGTCGTCGGGCAGAAACATATTCTGGGTCGAAACGGCATGCTTCGCCGCATCGTGGAAAGCGGAAATATCCCCAATATGATATTTTACGGTCCTTCCGGTACCGGGAAAACCACGGTTGCCCGGATTATTGCGGAGCGGACGAATCGGACGCTGCGGAAGCTGAATGCAACGACTGCCGGTATTGCCGATATCAAGAAGATTATCGATGAGCTGGATACGCTCCTTGCACCCGGCGGTGTTCTGCTTTATCTGGACGAGATACAGTACTTCAACAAAAAGCAGCAGCAGAGCCTGCTGGAATTTATTGAGGACGGCCGCATCACACTGATTGCTTCCACCACAGAGAATCCATATTTCTGTGTCTTCGGTGCAATTCTCTCCCGGAGCACCGTGTTTGAATTTAAGCCTTTGGATGCCGAAGATGTCCGCCTTGCCGTGGAACGGGCCATTGCGCTGAAAAACGGAGAGCGGACTGTTCCGCTCGTTATTGAGGAGCCTGCGGTGGAGAGGATTTCCATGGCCTGCGGTGGGGATGTCAGAAAAGCCATCAATTCCGTAGAGCTGCTCTTTTCCGCTGCCGGAGCTTCCGGCACGGTCAGCCTCGCGGACGCGGAATCCATTACCCAGAAGAGCTCCATGCGTTACGACAAAGACGGTGATGAGCACTTTGATATCCTCTCCGCGATGATGAAGAGCCTTCGGGGTTCCGATCCGGATGCGGCGCTCCACTATCTGGCGAGGGCGCTGGAAACCGGAGACCTGATCGGAATCTGCCGCCGGCTTCTGTGTTCCGCCTCGGAGGACATCGGCCTTGCCTATCCTCAGGCCGTCCCCGTGGTGAAGGCCTGCGTGGACAACGCTCTTCAGCTGGGAATTCCGGAGGCGCGCCTTCCCCTGGCGGAGGCATGCATTTTCCTTGCCACGCTCCCCAAGTCCAATTCTGTCGTCATGGCAATCGATGCCGCCGTTTCCGATATAAAGGCCGGAAAAATCGGGAACATTCCCCGGGAGCTCCAGAACGTCCACGCGGACGGCACCGGATTCGAACGGGAGCAGGGGTATCTGTATCCTCATCTGTATCCGGGGCACTGGGTCAGACAGCAGTATCTTCCGGATCTTCTCAAGGACGCCCGTTATTATGAATACGGGGACAACAAAACCGAACAGGCTGCCAGAAAATACTGGGACGAAATCAAAAAGAAATAGGCATTGCTAAAAACCGCCATCCTGACCGTAATTGAATCGGGTCCGGATGGCGGTTTTTGTTTTCAAATCGCTCAGAGCAGCTTATCTTCTGCAGGACGGCTGAAGACGATGTTCAGATTCCCGTTCCGGCAGCGGATGGCATCGATAAATTCCCGGGTCGACGCATTTTCCTTGGGAATGACTTCATAATGCAGTTCGTACATCGTTCCCATGTTGGTTGTCTTGACTGTCATCAGCGTGCAGGATTTCAGATATTCGGAAAACAAATCGTCAAAAATCGTCTCATAGTCCAGGTTTTCCGGAATGGTGATTTTGAGATTTCTGACCGCGGCATCAGCTTCTCCGAAACGGACCTTCGTCAGGGCAACAACGACCAAAGCCATGAAGGCGAAGAAAATCGCAGCAATTCCGATATAACCCATGCCGCAGATCAGACCCAGTGCCACCGCGAAAAACAATCCGGTGAGTTCCTTGGCGCTGCCGGGCTGGGAACGGAATCTGACCAGAGCAAAAGTACCGGCGACACCGAGTCCCGCTCCGATGTTCCCGTTGACCATCATGATGACCACGGATACCACGGCCGGCAGCAGTGCAATGGAAAACTTCCAGGAACTGGTGTTTTTCGTTCTTGCCGAAAAGACAACAGCGGTCAATATTCCGAGGATCAGTGCCGCGCCGATGCATTCCAGAAATGCAAGTAAAGTAATCGGACCGGTAATGACTGAATTCAGCATAAGATGTTACTCCTTAGAATTTCTTTTTTATAGCAGGTTCCGTATTTGGAATAAGTCGTGGGGAAAATCCGTTCATCGCTGAGCAGCCGCGCCAGCCAGAGCGGCGCTGCGTCGGGAATCTTGATTTCCATCAGGCAGGTTCCGTTTTCCAGCAGTTCCTTTCCGCTGTCTCCGTGCTGCAGACTCAGCTCCTCTGTCCGACAGCGGATTCCCGAATCTATTGTGATTCGCAGTTCCGGATTGTTCCGGTCAACATAGGACGTTCTGTCACAGCAGACGGAAACCTTGGGGCTGACGGGATTCATCTTCAGAAACCAGTCGATTTCCCGGGAAATCTGCGTATCCTCCGGTGCCGGCGTCTTCCCGGACAGCCAGTCTTCCGCCTGCGCAGCGGTGACTTCAATCCGCCGTTTATATACTACGCCTTTATATTTCTTTTTCAGCTCCACGAACACCTTTCCGCCCGCGGCCGGGATTCCGTAGCTCCTGACGCGAAGCTTTTCTTTATAGACCGGTCCTTCGATGGAATGGCGAATCAGGGCGTAGTCATCCGAGTCATAATAGATACTGCAGACCAGACTCCGGAAGTAGACATCCGGAACCAGATGATCCTTTGCCGTATTCATGAAAGCTGCATACTGCGCCGGCGTCAGCAGATATTTTTTCTCATATCGTTTGAACGTAAGGACAGTATCTTTTGTTCTGGTCTGAATCAATGCAGTTCTCCAAAGTACAGAATTTCTTCTTCTCTCGTCAGCTTGAAATAATGGCAGAGTTTCCTGGCCGCCGCGTTGTACCAGTCATAATCCTCCAGAAGAACATCCCGCTGTTTCTCCAGATGGGAAATCCAGGCGTCGTATTCCATATCCGGATTTCGCTTCGCGTCGGTATCGATTTCCTCCGACAGACGCTCAAATTCCGACCAGATATTTTCCGCCGTCAGGCCGTTTCTCAGCAGGCTCGCAGCCCGCTCGCAGAAGCGCTGCCGGTAATCCGGGTTCTTCATCAGCTGGCCGTTCAGCGCGCTGACCTGATTGATGTAGCTGAACACAAAATCGTAGCAGTTTTCCGCTCCGCCCAGGGCGTTGTCCAGATCGTACAGAACCAGCTGCCATTTTCCGCCGTCTGCTTTTGCATAACGGATGTTGCCGGACTGCAGATCCCAGTTGGCAAAGAATCCTTCCAGAATCGTCCAGTCAATCAGGCTGTCAATATCCAGAACAGAACAGAGCTCTTCATAATTCACCGGGTCTTCCAGATTGCGGTTATAGGCAAAGGTCAGCACTTCCTGGTAGAAGGCCTCCCCCTCATATACCGGCTCGTCCGTCATGGTCACTTCATCCTTTTTGACATTTTTTATATCTGCGTACCACTGCTCATTGTTCTTTTCCATGAGGGCATATACACCCTTGTAACGGCCGTTCACATAGACATCCACGTACTTGTTCCGGGAGACCATCACACTGTCCGAAAGTTCACGGGCAATGTTCAGGCAGACCTCGTTCTTGACAATCGTGTTCGTCTGGTCACCGCCGGCGCGAAGAAGCAGGTTCGTATAGCTCGTCCGCACACCGTCTCCGAACAGATCAAAGTCCAGATTCTCTGCTCCGTAACATCCGCGGAAGCGGAAGCTCAGATTCTTCTTTGGGAGAACCAGCGTGGAATATCCGTGAAGCTTGATTCCGGCGCCGAGTGAAAAGCTGCCGTCATCGCCGAAATAGGAAATCGTTCCGGGAATTTCCTTCTTGTCCAGGCCCATGGAATAATATGCATTGTCTATCATGTTATCAAACTGGCGGAGATCGTCTGCCGTAACGCTGACAACCGGGAGGGTATCATTTTCATTGATGATGTAGCTGAGCACCAGCGGACGGGAATCCACAAGTCCCTCTTTTATGCAGACCGCTTTTACAATGCAGGTCTCCTCTACGGTGAACGTGCCGGTATAAGGAATCCCGGACGCATCCGGGCAGGTCCCGTCTGTCGTGTAGTAGATATCTCCGTCACCGGACAGGGTTACTTCAACGGTTTTTACGCCGTTGAAGACACCGAAGGGCGTCAGCACTTCCGGACTCTCGCAGACTCTCCGGCAGCCTTTCACATTCTCACTCTCCGGCGTGGCCAGATCCAGATAGAAGAATCCGTTTTCTCCGTCGATTCTGCCGTAAGTCTTCCCGTAAGGGATATCCCGGAGTGCCACGTAATCCGTCAGCTCTCCCGACAGGGCCGTCAGATACAGCCTGTCTGAAGTGGAATCCAACGAAAACTCCGCCTTCGCCCGATTCGTTTTCACGGGGCCGGCATCCTTGTCGCAGAGAATCACAAAGCATTCCCCGGCAGAGAGCTCCAGGTCAGGAAGAATCTGCTGCATCGGATCTTTTTCATCGTCTGAAATTGCCCAGTTGGAAAGATTGATGCTTTCCGAGGAAATGTTCTTCAGTTCCACCCAGTCAAAAAATCCGCCTTCCGTTTCCGCATAGCTGAAATTCTCTACGCAGACCTCGGAAATCTCCAGCGGCCCCTGTGCCGTTCGCAGGCTCTGCAGACAGTCAAAGCTCTCGCCGCTGTTTTCCATTCCCGGCGTCGGATATTTGCAGGAGACAAAGACATTTTCCGGATTCCTCGCGATGGAAAAATCCGCTGTGTCGTCAAAAATCCGGCACTCATCTGCGGTTTCACCGTTCCCATCCAGCAGACGCACCGTATCGTTTTTCTTCAGAGAGGCGCAAACCAGAAGATAGCCTCCCGGCTCTGCCGTCAGGCCGTCCATGGAAATGACATCCTCTCCGGTATCAACGTGCCAGCCGGAAAAGCTGAGCGTTTCCCCGGAAACATTCTGAACCTCAATCCAGTCAGAAAACTTTCCGGATTCGCTCCGCCAGGTGGCTTTGTTCTTCGGCTGAACTTCCGAAATTACTGCCTTCCCGATACCGGATGCAAATTGCGGCTGCACTTCTTCCCTGGCCGCCGGCTCTTCAGACGGGGAGGGTGCTGCAGCTTCCCGGCCGCCGGTTCCGCAGGCAGAAAGCAGGCAGGCCGTCAGAATCAGATATATACCAACTTGTTTTTTAAAGAATTTCACCGCAGTTTCCTTGCATAATTAATCATTGTATTATACATTATTCCTGCAAGGAGTGTCAATTCATATGAATGTGCTGATTATTGGCGGCGGAGCTTCCGGGATGCTGGCAGCTCTCAGCGCGTCAGAAGACAAATCGAATACCGTTACACTGCTGGAACGCCAGGGCAGAGTAGGCAGGAAGCTCGCTGCGACGGGAAACGGCCGCTGCAACATCACCAACACCGGAACTCCGGAAGGCCATTATCACGGTGAGGATCCTGCATTCCCTCTGGCAATTCTCTGTCAGTTCGATGAGCTGAAGTTCTTTTCTTCCCTGGGTCTGCTCTGCACGGAGCAGTATGGCGGAAGAGTATATCCGCATTCGGACTCCGCCAACAGCGTTGTGGATGTGCTTCGTTTCGCTCTTGATGCATCCGGCGTCAACGTAATCACGTCCGCGCAGGTCATTTCCGCCAGAAAGAAAGCCGATCAGTTTGCTGTGACAACCGACAGCAATACTTATTATGCAGACTCTCTGATTATTGCCTGCGGCGGCAGAGCCGGCGGAAAGCTTGGCGGTACGAAAGACGGCTATGAGCTTCTTCAATCTTTCGGCCACAGCTGCACAAAGCTGCACTGCGCTCTTGTTCCCGTGACAACAGAGGGAGATTATACCCGTTCTCTGAAGGGCATTCGCTGCGAAGCCTCCCTTTCGCTCGGGAATTGCCGCAGCGCCGGGGAACTGCAGTTTGTTGAAAACGGAATTTCCGGTCCGGCTGCTTTTGACATTTCCAGAACCGCAGCGTTCTCTTTCGGCGAGCCCGTCTCCATCGATCTGCTCCCGGAGAATGCAGACATTCTTCCGGTCCTTCAATCAAGGCGCAGCTCCATGCCGGAGCTGGAGGCAGGAAGCCTGCTGACGGGAATTCTCCACAACCGTCTCGGTCTGGTGATTGTAAAATACTGCGGCATCCGTCCGTCAGCACCGCTTTCCTCGCTCTCGGAAAATGATCTGGAAAATATTGCCTACGCCTGCCGTCACTTTACCCTGACGGTGAAGGGTGTCGGAGATTTCGACAATGCGCAGATTACCGTCGGCGGGATCCGGACCTGTGAATTCCAGGCAGATACTCTGCAGAGCAGGCTGGTTCCCGGCCTGTATGCCTGCGGAGAAGTTCTTGATGTAGATGCGGACTGCGGCGGCTACAATCTCCGCTGGGCCTGGGCATCCGGGTATCTCGCAGGAAAACTGAAATGACCAGAACGCTGAAGCTGAAACCCGGTCAGGAAGTTGACCGTTTCCTCCGTGACGGGGAGGAAATCGTCAGAAAATCGCTGGATGCCAGAAACAAGAATGATATCCGGTGGGTCTACACCCTGGGGAAGCGGTCATTCCATCCCCTTTCCCCGATACCGGCTGCTCCGCATGCTCTGCGGCCATGCGTCGTAGGCTCCGGCCCTGCCGGTCTTTTCGCCGCGCTGTATCTTGCGGAAGCCGGTGCCCGTCCGATTTTGCTGGAACGGGGGCCGGATGCACTGACAAGAAAGGCGGACATTGACGCCTTTCGCCGGGGCGGAATCCTGAATCCGGAAAGCAACGCTCTCTTCGGCTTGGGCGGAGCCGGGACTTTTTCCGACGGGAAGCTGAACACCGGGACACATGACCCCCGAATTGCACAGGTACTGGAAGTTTTTTATGAAAATGGTGCTCCGGAGCATATTCTCTACGATGCCAGGCCCCACGTCGGAACTGACGTTCTTGTTTCCGTTGTCAGCAATATCGCCGAAAAAATCCGGCAGGCAGGCGGTGAAGTTCGCTTTTCCTCCCGGATGGATCGCATTGTGACAGAAGACGGTGCCGTAAAGGGACTCATCGTCAACGGAGAGATTCTTGACTGCGATGAAGTCATCCTCGCCATCGGTCATTCCGCCAGAGATACCTTTCGCATGCTCTGTGCCGCATCTGTTCCCATGGAGCGGAAGGCTTTTTCCATAGGTGCCAGAATCGAACATCTGCAGCATGACATCAACATTGCCCAGTACGGCAGGGAAATCGGCACAGCAGCCGACTATCGGCTTTCCTGCAACGGTGTCTACACCTTCTGCAACTGTCCCGGCGGATATGTCATCCCCTCCATGGCAGAAGAAGGGACTGTCTGCACCAACGGCATGTCATATTCCGGCCGGGCCGGTCTCAATGCCAACGCTGCTCTTCTTGTTTCCGTTCACCCGGAGGATTACCCCGGAGAAGGGCCTCTTGCCGGTATCTTCTGGCAGGAGCAGATTGAACGCGCCGCTTTTTCCTGTGCCGGCAGCAATTATTATGCTGCTGCTCAGCTCGTCGGAGATTTTCTGGACAATCGGCCCAGCACCGGACCGCGCAGTATTCTCCCTACGTACCTGCCGGGCGTAAGCTGGGGAAATCTGGCCGATGTTCTTCCGGAAAAAATCATCTCAAACATGCGTATTGCCATCCCGGAATTTGACAGAAAAATCCGCGGATTCGCAAATCCTGACGCTGTACTGACGGGCCCGGAAACCCGCTCTTCCTCTCCTGTGCGAATTCTCAGAGATGCCGGCTGTGAGTCCCCGGTCGACGGGCTGTTCCCCTGCGGAGAAGGGGCCGGTTATGCCGGCGGAATCACCAGCTCTGCGGTCGACGGGCTGCGCTGTGCCGAAGCTCTGCTGAAAAAAAGAACCGAGAGGATTCAGATCTGAATCCTGATCGGTTCTCTTTTTATATCCCTGTTTCTTCGTCCTGTGCCTGCGGGAATTTTACCTGAAAAACGGATCCTTTCGGCCGATTGGGCCCGACAGTAATTTCTCCCCCGTAAAGCTGGACCGCGTCATGCACAATGCTCAGCCCCAGCCCGCTGCCTCCCTGTTCCCGGGAACGGGCTTTATCTACCCGGTAGAAGCGGGAGAAGATATTGATTCTGTCCTCCTCCGGTACGCCGATTCCGGTGTCGCTTACCGTCAGTATTACGGAGTTTTCTTTTGCCGCAAGAGAAATTGTTACGCTGCCGCCTTCTACATTGTATTTCACGGCATTTTCCAGCAGATTGAATACAATGTGGTACATGTCATCCACGGTTGCCATGACGATGCAGCCGTCTTCCAGTTCGCATCTGATTTTCACGTTTCGCTCATCTGCCAGAGGTTTGGCGAAAACATAGGCATCCACAATGACCTGCCGGACGTCCACCGGTTCTCTGGCCACCCGGATATCGTCATCCAGCCGGCTCAGATCCAGCAGCTTCTCCGTGGTATGCTGGAGCCGGACGGCCTCAGTTCCGATATCGCTGACGAAGTCCCGCATGGTATCCGGATCCATACCCTCGTTCTGCACAATGCTGTCCGTCAGCAGACGAATAGATGCCAGCGGCGTCTTCAGTTCGTGGGATGCATCGCTGACGAAGCGCCGGCGCTGGGATTCCGTGCTTTCCAGTTTTTCCGTCAGCTGATTGAATTCGTTGCCTATTTCTGTAAGCTCATCATTGCCCCGAACCTTCAGCCGGTGCGCATAGTCTCCTTCCGCCACCGTGCGCATGGAGTCTTTCAGGTCCCGGAATCTTCGCAATATCGAACTGCCGAATACCATGGCAAGAATGAATGCTCCGATGCACAGGCCGACCGTAATATTGCGAATCCGGTTCTGAACCTCCAGAATCATAAGGGCACGTTCAGAATCTGTTTCATCCAGAAGCAGGCAGCCTTTGATGGAAGTTCCCGTGCTGAGCGGTGTGACATACCGGGACAGAAACTTCTCTCCGGAAAGTGACGAACGGAACACGGTTTTGCCGGAGAGCGCAGTGGACACATCCTCCCTGTCCTGCGCCGACAGCGCCTCTTCTCCGGAATCATAGAGGCTGTTTCCGGAATTGTCGGATACCATGATTCTTCCGAAACCGGAAAGGTCAAGCAATCCCAGCACCTCGGAAATGCTTTCCTCATTCATTCGGTCCAGACGGGAAAGTGCGGATGCCGCAGCGTTTCCCTGCGAGCTCAGAGAGTTCTTTTTCTCATCAAACACTGCATTTCTGGAAATCGTCACGGGAAGGAAGCTCATGGACATCAGGAAAATCATCAGCAGAACGATGATAAATATATAAAACTGAAATCGAAGTGTTTTTTTCATTTATTCCGCGAAGTAATACCCGATTCCCCATTTCGTCAGGATATACTCCGGTGCAGCAGGATTATCTTCCAGCTTTTCTCTGAGCCGCCGGATATGGACGTCCACGGTTCTGGGATCTCCGATAAAATCATAGCCCCAGACAAGATTCAGGAGATTTTCCCGGGAGTATATCTTCCCTGCATTCTTCATCAGGAATAAAAGCAGATCAAATTCCTTCAGCGTAAGCGTAACATCCTCTCCGTTGCGCCTGACGCTTCTCTTTTCCTCATCTACTGTCACCGAGCCGAACTTCCCGGCATTGGAAGCGCCGGCATCGACTGCCGTAATGGAGGCCCTCCGCAGCATTGCCCGGATTCGGGCCTTCAGCAGCAGAATGTTGAACGGCTTGGTGATATAGTCGTCCGCTCCGGATTCAAATCCAAGCAGGAGATCGGAATCTTCGCTTCTGGCGGTCAGCATGATAATAGGCACCGTGGAAAAATTCCGAATTTCCCGGCAGGCTTCCAGGCCGTCTTTTTTCGGCATCATCAGGTCCAGAATAATCAGATCATAGTTTTCACTTCTGGCTTTGGCTACCGCTTCTTCCCCGTCATACCCGGTGTCCACGGTGTATCCTTCATTTTCCAGATTGAATTTGATTCCCTTTACCAGAGTTTTTTCGTCATCAACTACCAGTATCTTCACTTTGAATGTCTCCGCCCGTCATGATTTCCTGCTGCGACGCAGGCTCTGCACTTACATATACGCCGGGTCTGAAAAACGGGAAAGAATAATACAGCACCACAGCGCACACAAAAAGCAAAACCAGAATTGCAGATATTATATACGGTTTCCAGGATTGACCTTGCAAATAAGTTTACCCTCTGTTTATAATTAGTATAACTGTTTTCTGTATAATAATATCAATAAAATGAAAAAATGTAAATTCATTACCAACTTAATAATTCTGTGCTGCCTGTTCTCCCTGATTGCTCCCTGTGCCTCCGCCCTGGAAGCACCTCAGGTGAATGCCGATGCCGTGGTTCTGGCCGATATGAACTCCGGCGTCATTCTTTATGAGAAAAATATGTCCCGAGGACGGGCTCCCGCCAGTCTTACGAAGATCATGTCCGGTCTGCTCGCTGTGGAGGCCATTGAGAGCGGTGCCATCAGTGAGGAAAGCATCATTACTGCTTCGGACAGCTGTCAGCAGGGAATGGATGAGGAAAGCAGCAATGCGAATCCCGCCATCCAGCCGGGAGAGCAGATGAAGTTTATCGATGTCCTTTACTGTGCTCTGCTGCATTCCGCCAACGAAGCCTGCAACATCATCGCCGTGGAGACGGCAGGCGGCATTGAGAACTTCGTGGATGCCATGAATCTTCGGGCAAGAGAAATCGGATGCGAGAACACCCGTTTTTTCGATACCAACGGTCTTTCTGCGGATAACACCACCACCGCTTATGACTTATACCTGATTACAAAGGAGGCCATCCGCCATCCTTTGTTTGCCACCATTGTCAACACGGAGTCCTACACCGTCCCGGCCACCAACCTGTGTGCGGAAGAGCGTGTTCTGAAAAATTCCAATGCGCTTCTGACTTCCGGCAGTCAGTACGGACCCAATTACCGTTATGACGGTGTATCCGGGGTGAAAACGGGCTATACCAACGCCGCCGGTTACTGTCTTGTCTCGACCTGTCAGCGTAATGGCATGAACATTCTCTGCATTGTTCTCGGATGCAATGGCTGGCTGAATGCGAAGCAGGAGGACTATGAAAATTTCTCCGGTTCCATCAGGCTGTATGACTGGGTGTTCGAAAACTTTGCCTACCGGACAGCCGTAAGCAACGGTGCTGTCATCACCTCCGTGGATATTGAAGGTGCCGCGCCCTCGGAGAGCCGTCTGGCGCTGATCAGTTCGGAAAATCTCCGTCTGCTGCTGCCTTCCGATATTACGGATGATAATCTTGAAAAGGCCGTGGAGCTGTATCCGGAAAAACTGACGGCCCCCGTTGCAGCGGGGGATGTTCTCGGCGTAATGTCTGTCAGCTGTAACGGTACCGTTTACGGCACCGTTCCTCTTGTTGCCGAACACTCTGTCGGCGGCGACAGGACTGCCCGGCTGAAAAATGCGATTCTCGAGGTATTTTCTCACAAATTTGTCCTTGTGATCTTTATTTCGGTTGTTCTCGCATTCTTCCTTTACCTGTTTCTTTCTTCCCGGTTCCGGAAAAAGAGGAAACAGCACCTGAAGGCCCGGGCGAAGGCCGCCGAGAAGCGGGAACAGGAACAGCAGAAACGCCGGAATTCCATGCGGCAGATGGCGCAGCAGCAAGCTGACTGGCGCAGCAATATCACCGTTTCCGAGTCTGCTGCCGAAGCTGCGGGAACGATTCCGGAAGAACAAAAACCGGTAGAAACCGATCTGGACGAACTGATTCGTTCCCTCGGGTTGGGAGAAGACCATGATTAAAGACCTCGCTATCATGCTGCTGACGGCAGGAATTGTTACCGTCATTTTCAAAAAACTGAACCAGCCTCTGGTTTTGGGATATATTCTGGCCGGCTTTCTGATCAGCCCTTACATGCCTTGGTTTTTCACTGTATATGACCAGGCAGGGATTGAAACATGGAGTGAAATCGGCATCATCGTTCTTATGTTTTCCCTGGGGCTGGAGTTTAACCTCCACAAGCTTGCAGAAGTCGGACTCACCGGTGTCATCACCGCCTTCACGGAAGTTGCCGGAATGCTCCTGATCGGCTATGTTGTCGGGCAGATGCTGGGATGGAGCGCCATGGATTCTGTTTTCCTCGGCGGAATGCTGTCCATGAGTTCCACAACGATTATCATCAAGGCTTTCGATGAGCTCGGTCTCCGAAAGGCGGATTTTGCCTCTCTGGTTTTCGGAACGCTGGTCATTGAGGATATCGCAGGAATTTTCATGATGATTGTCCTCTCCACCGTTTCGGTCAGCAACGGGATTTCCGGTCTGGCACTGGCAAAGCATCTGGGCATGCTTGTACTGTATCTCGCCGTCTGGCTGATTACCGGTATCTATCTGCTCCCCACGCTGCTCAATAAGGCGAAGGCCTTTATGAGCGATGAAACCCTTCTGATCGCCTCCTTGGGTGTCTGCTTCGGCATGGTCCTTCTGGCGGAAGCACTTGGTTTTTCCTCTGCGCTGGGTGCATTTCTTGCCGGTTCTCTCCTTGCGGGAACCACCTCGGCAGAACGGATTGAATCCCTGATTTCCGGCGTCAAGGATCTGTTTGGTGCCGTGTTCTTCCTTTCTGTCGGAATGATGATTGAGCCTGCAATGATTGTAAAGTATATCGGCCCTATTCTCCTGATTTCTCTGATTACCGTCATTGGAAAACTGGTCTGCTCTTCGCTGGGCATTCTGTTTTCCGGAAACTCTCTGGAAAATGCCGTTCATTGCGGATGTTCTCTTGCGCAGATCGGAGAGTTCGCCTTTATTATTGCATCCCTTGGATTGTCCCTGGGCGCGATTGCGGATTATATCTATCCGATTATTATTTCCGTTTCCGTCATTACGACTCTCACGACGCCCTTCCTGATTCGGAGCGGAGATAAAATTTATCGGTTTACGGCAGGAATCCTTCCGAAATCTCTCGTTTCCCGGCTGTCCGGGTATCCCGAGTCCGGAGAGCAGAATTTCAAGAGCAGTTCCTGGGGCAGTTATCTGCAGCGATATGCCAAAACCGGCGCTCTCTATTCCGTCATTATGATTGGTATCATCGTCATCGGAAAGAAGCTGCTTCTGCCTCTGCTGACCCGTCTGCCGCTTTCCGATTCTGTCTGCGTCATTCTCTGTCTTGCAGTCATTTATTTCCTTCTGGCTCTGTTTATCCGCCCGATGCTGGACTTCAACTCAGCCCAGTATACGGCGCTCTGGCTGCAGTCCCGGCGGAACCGCCTCCCGCTGATTGCATTGAGTGCGATGAAAATTGCGCTTGCATCTGTTCTGATTTTCATTCCCATGCAGACTGTCGCCGGGATCTCCGGTGCCTGGATTGTCGCCGCCGTCGGCTTGGCTGTGGTCCTGGTTTCCCGCACCGGCTGGATGGCTACCCGCTATCTCTCGGTAGAAGCCAAGTTCCTCTCCAATTTCAATGAGCGGCGGCTGCATCGGCAGGATGCCCCGGATTCCGTTGAATGGCTGGATGAAAAGCTTTATGTTTTTACTTTTCAGTTCTGCAACTCCGAAAAGCATCTGAAGTCGCTGAACTGGAATCCTCTGTACGGTGTTAACGTCATCAAGATTCTTCACGGGAAAAAGCAGGTTCTGATGCCGTCACCCGGTGATAAACTCCACCCCGGAGATCTGGTCACAGTCATCGGTGAGAAGGACGGGATCGAGAATCTGATTCTGGGAGAAAAGCTCTCCCTGGCGGACTGTGACTATCCCACACTTCGCGCGTATACCGGCGCTGAAGACAGCGATGCGGAGCTTTTCGCCTATGCGCTGGAAATTCGGAAGAATTCCGACCTTTCCGGAAAAACAATCCGGGATTGCGGCATCCGGAAGAATTATGACTGCATGATTCTCGGTCTTCAGAAGAATCTTCTGCCCATTGTCAGCCCTGACATCAACACCATCCTCTCCCCCGGAGATCTCGTCTGGATTCTCGGCACAAAAGAAACGGCAAACCGTCTCGTTATGGACGATCTGTAAGATATTTTCTTGACATTTTCAAAAGAAAAGATATAATATTTAGGCCTGTCATTTTGACCGGCTAAATATCCTTGTTCCTGATGCATGCAGGGACCAAAAGACCAGAAGGAGGTGCAAACCATGGCAAAAGCAAGCGAAAAGTATGAAGTGATGTTCATCATCAACCCCAGCCTCAGCGAAGAAGAAACCGCTTCTGTCGTTGAAAAGTTCAAGGGTCTTGTTGAGGCTAATGGTACGCTCGATGAGATTGAGGAAATCGGCAAGAAGAAGCTCGCCTATGAAATCAATTATATCTCTGAAGGCTACTATGTTCTCATCAAGTTCACCAGCGGGCCGGACTTCCCCGCAGAGCTGGACCGTATCCTCGGAATCACCGACGGTATTATGCGTCGCCTGATTACCTTGAGAGCAGAATAAGGAGATTGAGTTATGCTTAATCACATAGTCATCATGGGCCGTCTGACCCGTGATCCCGAGTTAAGATATACTCAATCACAAACGCCCGTTGCATCGTTTACCCTCGCTGTCGATCGTGATTTTGCCGGTCGTGACGGCCAGGATCGTCAGACGGATTTCATCGACTGCGTTGCTTGGCGTTCCACCGCTGAGTTTGTCAGCAAGTACTTCAGCAGAGGCAGTCTGGCAGTTGTTTCCGGACGTCTTCAGCTTCGTGACTGGACGGACAAGGAAGGCAACAAGCGCCGTAACGCGGAAGTTGTCGTAGATAACATGTATTTCGGCGAGAGCAAACGCCGGGATGACAGTTATTCTCAAAGAAATGACTTCGATTATTCTACTGCTTCTCAGGCTCCCGTATCTCCCGTAAACGAGTTCGAAGAACTCTCGGAAGACGAAGGGGAGCTCCCGTTCTAATCTTATAGGAGGATATAATAATGGCATACGAAAACAATGCTTCCAAGCCTATGCACAGACGCAAGAAAGTTTGCCAGTTCTGTGTCGAGAAGAAGACTTTCATTGACTATAAAGACACTGCAACGCTCAAGCATTACCTCTCTGAGCGCAGCAAGATTCTTCCTCGCCGCACTACCGGTGTTTGCGCAATGCATCAGCGCGAGCTTACCGAAGCAATTAAAAGAGCACGTCAGGTTGCTTTAATTCCTTACGTGACTGACTGATTGCAAAACCAAAGACCTGAGCAAGGCCGGGTGTCGATAAAACTGTAATACAACGGATTTACGATTTTAGAGGCATCGGCTAAAGACGGGTAAGCTAAATAAAGCAGGTATATCAAGGGTTATCGACCTTCGGTATACCTGCTTTTTTCATATCCTGACGGAGTTTGTACGTAAGTTCAATTCGTTTACATTTTCAGCGCGGTAATCGG
>JAZLHH010000047.1:0-6259 GCA_045616745.1 Candidatus Limivicinus sp.
ATGCTCAAGTTCAAGAATATGCCCAAGGTTCGCGAGCAGGCGATTCAGGCCTCTCCCGCGACTCCTCTGCCGAAGACACTCACCACCAATGAAAAGGCGAAGGCCCGCCATCCGGCAAAACAGGAGGTCGTGATTTCCGAGATCCGACAGAACGGTGCGGATGCAAAAACGATTGTCTTCAAGACTCCCGACGGCAGCCCTCTTGCCTGTTACAGAGCCGGGCAGTATGTTTCCGTCTCCATTCCCATCGGCAACACGGTCACGACCCGTTCCTACTCCCTCTGCGGTTCTCCCGCATGGGCAAAGGACGGCGTGTACAACATTACCGTAAAGCGGGATGACGCAGGATTCGTTTCCCCCTTTATCCAGGACAACTGGCAGGTTGGCCAGAAGGTCACCATCTCCGGTCCTCAGGGTCATCTCTACTATGAAGGTCTCCGCGATGCGAAGAAGGTCGTGGCGCTGGCCGGCGGCTCCGGCATTACGCCGTTCATGGGCATGGCCTACGCCCTCCGCGACGGTCTGGAGGACTTTGATCTGACGATTCTTTTCGGCTCCCGCACGGCAGACGGCATCGTCTACAAAAAGGAACTGGACGAAGTCTGCGCACAGTGCGACAAGGTCCACGTTGTCCACGTCCTTTCCGACGAGGAGAAGGAAGGGTATGAGCACGGCTTCATTACCGCGGACCTCATAAAGAAATACGGCGGGGAGCCCGAGGAGTACAGCATCTTCATGTGCGGTCCCCAGGCCATGTACAACTTCCTGGACGCAGAAATTGCAAAACTGGGACTCCGCCGGAAGTTCGTCCGCCGCGAGATGTTCGGGGCTATCAAGGATCCCTGGAATCAGCCCGGTTATCCCGAGGAAATCCGCGGCAAGACCTTCAGCCTCAAGGTCGTGAAGTACGGTGAGGAGTTCAATATCACTGCTTCCGCGGACGAGTCTCTGCTGACTGCCATCGAGCGCGCCGGAATCACCGCGCCTTCCCGCTGCCGCAGCGGCGAGTGCGGCTGGTGCCGGAGCAAGCTCATTTCCGGTCAGGTCTTCATCCCCGAAAAGACGGACGGCCGCCGCAGAGCAGATCTCGACTTCGGCTACATCCATCCCTGCTCCTCCTTCCCCGCAGGCGACTGCGTGATTGAGATTGCAGGACCCACCATGTAATTTTTCAAAAACGAAGAGGAACTTCCCCGGTTCCTCTTCGTTCTCAAATCTGAATAAAGGAAGTGACTGCATGATACTTACCCCTGAACAACAGGCACTTTATGACGGTGCGAAAGGCGAAACCATGGCCAAGGTCATGAAGACCCTGGTCGCTTTCGGCGATGCCTTCGATGCCACCGGAATGGTGCCCATTACCGGTGATTACGGCCACACGGTCATCAGCTTCGGCCTGGGGCTTATGAAGCCGGTTTACGAGCTGTATGATCAGATTCTCTCTGCCGGCGAGGTCAGCTCTCAGAAGTTCAGCGCCGACCCCCGTCCCACGGAAAAGGAAAATGTTCCCGCAAGCTTTCTCCAGAACATCGTCTGTGATGTGATGTATTCCCAGCAGGGCAAGCTGGAGGATCAGCTGAAGAAGTTCGGCCTTATGAGCGATGACGCCTACACCTGCACCTGCTATCTCCCCGAAGTGGGCAACACCCCCAAACGCGGCGATATTCTGGCCTGGGCCGAGTCCTCCGCCGTTGTTTACGCCAACTCCGTCCTGGGAGCCAGATGCAACCGCAACTCCGGCATTATCGAGATGATGTGCTCCATCGCGGGCATTGTCCCCGAGTTCGGCTTCCTCACCGACGAGGGCAGAAAAGCCGACTGGATTGTGGAGCTGCGTACCTCCAAATTACCGGACGCACAGCTCTTCGGCTCTGCCGTAGGCATGAAGGTACTGGAAAAAGTTCCCTTCATCCGCGGCCTTGACAGATACCTGGGCACAGAGCTGAACGATTCGGCCTGCACCTATCTCAAGGATTTTGGCGCGGCCACGGCTTCCAACGGCTCCGTGGGTCTCTATCACATCGAGAATCTCACCCCCGAGGCGGTGGATTACGGCGAGAGCCTTATCCGCGAAGGTGCACCGGTGTACGTTGTTGACGATGCGGAAATCGAGCGTGTGAGAAACAGCTATCCCTGTATCTGGAAGAATCTGGAAGCCAAGCCCAAGCTCTGCTTCATGGGCTGCCCGCACATGACCTGTCAGCAGCTTATCGACTGGACGCTCCGCGTGGAAGAAGGGCTGAAGAACGCCGGAAACAAAAAGGTGCTGATTCCCACGGTCTTTACTGCCGCTCCCGCCGTTCTCAGGCACTTTGAGGAGACGGAGTATGCCGCCAGACTCAAGGCGACCGGGGTTCATACCGCGTCTCTCTGCCCGCTGATGTTCATGAACAACCCTCTGGTCAAGTCCCAGCCGGTCATCACATCCTCCAACAAACTGCGCACCTATTCCAGCGCCCGCTTCTACCCGGAGGCGGAGCTTCTGGTCATGCTTACCGGAGACAAAAAGGAGGACAGGTCATGAGTAAGATTTTCAAGGGCCGCGTTATCGCAGCCGGTACGGCGAAAGCCGAGGCGCTGGTGTCCCACGGCGGCTTCAATACCCTGGCAAGCTATCAGACCCCGATGCTTCTGGGTGACAGGCAGGTCAAATGCTCCGACCAGAACAACCCGGATCTCTATAAAAAGCCCATGCGCGGCAAGGCGCTGTGCCTGCCGGAGACCATCGGCTCCACCACCGGCGGCATGGCACTCTACACCGTCTGTGCCACGGGAAAACAGCCGGCCTGCATGCTGTTCTCAAAGCCCATCGACACGCTGGCCGCCTCCGGCGCGATTCTGGCTGCCTTCTGGACCGATGCGGAAATGCCCGTCATTGACAGGCTGGGCGAAGAATTCCTCGCCTATGTGAAGGACGGCATGATGATTACCGTCGCCGAAGACGGCACGGTCACCGTGGACTGAGGAAGAGACCCGAAGAAAGGACTCAGGCCGTAAAGAGCCGCTTGACAAAGGCAAAAGGACAGGTATAATAAAAATAAATTCATCAAGAGTGATGGAGGGAACGGCCCTGTGAAGTCACAGCAACCTGCGTTTGCAAGGTGCTAATTCCGGCGGAAGCAAAGATGATTTCATGAAGTGTTCAGCGCTCCGTCGGTCTGGCGGAGCGTTTTTTGCTGTTCCGGGAAGGAGTATATTATGTTTGAAAAAGTGAATCCGAATCATCCGGACAAGGTGGCAGACCGGATTGCCGGTGCTCTCGTTGACCTGGCATACGGAAAACAGAAAGACCCGAAGATTGCCGTTGAGGTGCTTCTCGGGCACGGAACCTGCTGTATCATCAGCGAAACCTCCGTCCGTCTGAGCGAGGAGGAGGTAAAGGAAGCCGTAGCCAAAATCACCGGAAACAGCAGTCTGAAGCTGCGGTATCTGGAGAATGCGCAGGATCCGCATCTGGCGGACAACCAGAAGGAGAGCATCCGCTGCGGAGACAACGGGATCTTCAAGGGCAGCCCCGTCACGGCGGAACAGCAGAAAATGGCAGACATTGCCGGAAAAATCTTCGCCGCTGTTCCTTATGACGGGAAGTACATTCTCGATGAAGACAGCTCCCGGCTGATCGTCTGCCAGAGCAACGCCTCCGAGGTGAGCCTGCGGAAGCTCTGCGGCGGTCTGGCAGAAGACCTAATCATCAACCCCCTCGGCGAATGGACCGGCGGGCCGGATGTGGACTCCGGAGCCACGAACCGGAAGCTCGGCAGTGACATGGCCGACAGCGTCACGGGCGGCGGCCTTCACGGGAAGGACCTCTCCAAGGCGGATGTCTCCGTGAATATCTATGCCTGGCTCAGAGCGCAGGAGACCGGCCGGGACGTGGAGCTGTTCTGTGCCATCGGAGACGCAGAGATTGACGGACGCCCTTATGGCGAAATCGTAGAAATTGCGAGGAACTTCATCGAGGAGATCGGCGGGTTTGAAAAGTTCGCCGAATGGGGCCTCGTAAGACCCCGGTGAGCCGCCGGCGAAGGGCAGATGAAGTATAGCTGCAGCTTTTTTATCTCCGTATCCACTCGCTTTGCGAGTGGGTATTTTTTTTATGAACTTTTCAGAAACATGGGTTAGATACAAATTATGGTATGTTACGTTTGGTACGATATAAGCGTGGAAGAGGAAAACCTGGATAGCCTGCAATTAGCGATTGTCATAATATTATTTACATAATATGGGTCACATAACTTATATGTCTGTTCATGGAATTGATAAATAGAACTGAAAACTGAGAAAAGGAGAAAGCTATGCAGCAGATTACACACTTTGAGTTCACACCGTACCGCAATTCCGCAGAAGTTGACAGGGACGGCGTGACGTACAGAATTACCTATGATGAGGAGGGTTATTCCGTTTTTGATCCTCAGGGAACCCGGCTGGAGAATTACCCCCACCTGGAACAGTCCGTTCGTTCAGATTTCTTCGGGATCTTCCGCACGGTTACAGGATTTATGTATGACTCCTGCGATACCTTATACAACGTCCTGAATGAGCTGGAAGACTTTGAAATCTCCTACAGGGAAGAAGGAGATGTTTTCACAGCGGAAGCATCGTTTCTTTATTTGGGCGAACCGATGAGGGCGGTATCCGTCCGTGACTACAGCAACGGCGGCCTCGCTGTATATCATGCGCTCATTGACAGTGAAGGGGAAGTCGTCGATTCCTTTGATTATCTGGCGTATGTGATTCGTTCCCGGTTTTATCCGGTTTTCGCATTGCTGGATACCCGCATTTCCGAGGAGGTGGCAAAGAATGGATGAACAGAAGAGAGAAAAAGGAATTCTGATTTATTACGACAAGATGCAGTTCTGGTTCCAGCTCCTGTCAAACCGGGAGATCGGGCTGGTACTGAAGGCCGTATATGAATATGCGGTCAACGGAAAAGAACCTGATCTGAGGCAGAAGCTTCAGTATCCCTTTTTGCTGGGAAAAGAAATGGCGGATGCCAGCAGGAAGAAATACCAGGAGGAGTGCGAGCGCACAATGTATGCCGCCGCCTGCAGTGCAGCCGCAAGAAACAATGAGCCGAAGCCTGACAAAGAGAAGTTTATGAAGGAATACAGGAACCAGCGGGGAAGTGAAGATGACTACGGCCAGCAGCATGAATTGCCGGCCAGCATCGTTAAGAAGAGAGCAAAGGAAGAGGAAGACCGCATCCGGAAGGAAGGGGAAAACATGGAAAAGCTTCGCCGGGAGAAAATTGCCATGGCAGAGAACTACGGAAAGACCCCTTGAGCATGTGCTCAGCAGTGTTCAGCAGATGTCAGCTAACTATAAATAAAACTAAAACACTAACTATAACACTAACTATAACTTTTATACCGGTCGCTGTGACGTCTCATTTGTTATGAATACACAGTCTCTGTATAAAAAAGGGAGCAAACAGCATAGTCTTTTACACTGTTGAATTACCATAATTTAATAAACATATTTTAAGCAACATATTATTATTAACATATTATGATAAACATAATCTAAGCAAAGGAGGTTTCATCATGTATACAAGAGAAGAAGCGGAGAAGATTGCCAAAAAGATTTACTTTCTTGCAACCTTATAGTAATATAGGTTGCGAAGAAGTAAACTTGCGTGAGGTGGTATTGATGGGGAAGTACGAATTACTGGATAGACTTGTCGAAGAGGGAAACGGTTATCTTCGGACGGCAGACGTAATTGAAAAAGGCATCTCAAAAACTACACTCGCGAAGTATGTTCAGGAGAATAGTCTAGAAAGAGTTGCTCATGGAGTTTATGCATCTGATAATGCTTGGCCAGATGATTATTATCTTCTTCATTTACGGAACAGTAAGATTGTTTTTTCTCATGAGAGCGCATTGTTTCTTCATAATCTGATTGACAGAGAACCATATGTTACGACTGTGACTGTACCAAAAAACTATAACGGAGTTCATATTATTAAGCAAGGAGTCCATGTAATCCACGTTAAGCCGGAATGGTATACCATTGGAATTACAAAGGTAACAACAGGTTTTGGAAACGAAGTTCTGGCATATGATAGAGAGCGGAGCATTTGTGATATTATCCGGGCAAGGAAGGAAACAGAGATTCAAACCTATCAGACAGCTCTGAAGGAATACATGAACAACCGAGGAAAGAATCTGGGAAATCTAATCAGCTATGCCAGAGAATTGGGTATTGAAGCTGAAGTCAGAACATATACGGAGGTTATGTTATGAGTGTTAAAACAGCAAC
>JAZLHH010000048.1:0-15271 GCA_045616745.1 Candidatus Limivicinus sp.
TATTTCTGCGGTACCCACGGGAAGCTCACGTACCTCAATCGCGAGAGGCGCTGGGCGGAAGGCTGGCTCTGATCGCCCCTCCGTTACGCGGTTACACGGAATTGTACAGAGCAGAATACCATTGGCCCTGACGGGAACCACCCGGAGGACCCATAGAAACGGCGGAGAGCTTCACACTGTGTGAAGCTCTCCTGTGAACTTGCCGCATTTACTGTTCCCGCATGATAAAGAAGAAGCGGCGCTCGTCCTCGCAGGTGATGGTCCGGACAGGCTTGATCTGACTGGCGGATTTGCCTTTGGCAATCTGCAGCTCGCGCCAGAGAAACGTCGTCTCAGGCTGCAGCCAGTGAGCCCGGGCCTTACGCATGGAATGATCCTGAATGCATTCGTCATACATGGCATTTGCTTCACAGGTATACTTTTCGAGGGTAGCGGCCAGCTGCTCTTCGGAAATTCCCTCCACGGGAAGCGTGGTCTGGATGAGGAATGTATATCCCGGGGGTGTAGAGTCTGCGTCGGGATATACCGTGTAGTCGGACAGGGGGAAGCCGAGTTCTTCCGCCGTCTTTTCCACGGCCTGCTGGAGAGCTTTTTCCGTGGTCTTTTCGGCGGCCAGATTGATCGTCCGGTTTACGCGATACATAAATCTGGCCCGGGGTGTATTCTCAAAGGTCCCTGTTACCAGGACGGCATCGCTCATTCGGTAGCGATAGAAGCCGCAGAGGTTGGTAATGATCAGCTCATAGATTCTGCCGGTTTCCAGCTGATCGATGGATACAATCTGCGAGAAATCATCGCCTGCATCCACCGGCAGGAATTCCATGAATGCACTGTTCGGTACGAACACTCCGTCTTCATCCTCCGGTTCCACCGGCACCGTCCACAGGCCTTCGGAAGCGGTTATTCCGCTGAGAATAAACTTTACGCTTTCGTCGGCATAAAGCTTGCGGATGGTATTGGCATACACGGAGAAGCCGTCTCCGCCTACACCGAAAATGAACTGCATATTCGGCCAGACAGCCCGGACAAAGGGGAAATTACTCCCGTTCTGAAAAACCTTCCGAAGCTCCGCAGCACGCTCCGGCATCGGCTGAATCTTGCGGAGCAGCGATTCCCGCACTTCCAAGGGCAGGTCGACCCGCTCGTCAATGGTGCCGGTCTCAATATCACGGATCAGCATTTCATAGTTTTCGGCAATGTAGTGCAGATACTGAACCACCATGATGTAGAATCCGGATACAATTCCCGTCACGCTTCCGTCAGCCAGAGCGAAGCGGGCATGGATATATTTGGTATCAGTGCCGAGCTCCGGTACGGTTGCCTCTACGGGGGAGGTATACACTGCCCGGAGCATTCCATCGAGTCCGTCACGGCCGCCCTGCACATATTCCGCCATTTTGGAGGAAGCGTCACCGATGGTTATTCCGGAGGGGGCAGTGCGGTACTTTCCCTGCGCCGTGCAGAAAATATGCCCTTTCATCCAGTCTTCACCAAACTTGTCGGCATAGAATGCGTCCATATAGTGCTTGTTGTATTTCAGATACACCTGTGTCTGCCGGTCGGTCATCGGAATAAGCTTCGGTTTGCCGACAGTGCCCGAGGTCTCGTTCATATGACGGAAGGGATAGGCTGTCAGAATATTCGGTTCTCCTTCCAGCATGCGCAGGAGGTCTCCCGCAATGTCTTCATAGGTGATGACGGGAACCTTCTGCTTATATTCTTCGTAACTCGTGATATGTTTGAAATCATATCGACGACCGTATTCCGTGTCCTGATTGTCCCGAAGGATTTCAAGCAGCAGCCGTTCATTCACACCGAAGGGGTCGCGGCAATCCTCCCGAAATTCAGCATAATCTGCCTGGGCCTGTGCTACATTCATCTGATTGATCTGATAGGTCATTTCGTTGTTCTGCATGTGATTTCTCCTTTTTCAAATCTCTATATTCAGACTGTTGATATTCAAAGTGTCAAGATACTCCGTCTTTCGGGCCATTTCACAGATGAGCTTTATGCCGACGCAGGAAAAAGCGTCAGCTGAATCTTCCCGAAGCAGCTCCGTGATAGTGATGCTGCCGCTGTCCCGGAGAAGATCCAGAGGATTGAGATGCTTCCCGTTATCCCGTACTGTCATGCTCCATCCGGCTTTCTTCCAAAGCACACGCACTTCAACGCTCTCAGCTCTGCCTTCGTTTTTCCGGAGAAGAAAGTTTCCGATTTCCTCCGCCGAAAGTGCAAGGGCAAAGGACGCCCTTTCTCCGGAACCGTGCTCCAGACAGAACAGACGCAGCTGTTCGGATACCTTTGCCAGAGCAACCGGGTCTCCGGCCGAGCCGTCAAACCGGTCGAGCACTTCGGACGTCATTTCCGGGGGTATAAACAGGACCCGGTCGATCAGGGTTCCCTGTTTCTTTGTGCGGATCAGGGTCCATACCGTCAGGAGAAGGAGAGTCAACGTCTCTCCGAAGAGGAAGGAGAGCCAGATACCGCTGACGCCCAGTATTTCACTCAGAAGGAATGCCCCGACTGCCGTAAAGAGGAAGCTGTTGCAGAAAACGTAAATACAGGACAGCTTTGCAAAGCGCATGGCCTGATAATACAGGCGCAGCGTCACATTGACGGAATAGGCAACCATGGACAGACTGTAAAGTCTGAATCCGGTAATCGCAAGATCAAGAAGAACGGCATCTGAAATGAACAGAGGCATGAGAATGCCGGACCCGAGAAGCAGGGCAAAACACAAAACCGCATCATACAGCACGGCTGTGAAAAGTGCCGTTCGGACAAGCTCCCGGATCGCCCTGTCGTCACATTCTCCGGCGAAGACACCTGTAAGCATTGATACGTCCGAGCCGATTCCGCTTCCCAGCGCCATGCAGAGATTGGCAGCGGACATGATAGCCGTAAAGGCAGCGACAGCATTGGCATCGGCAATCGCCAGCAGACGCCGGTTCAGCAGAAGCAGAAGGAGACTCCGGCATCCCTGCTGCAGCGCATTGGGAAGACCGCCGGAAAGCATCGACCGGATATATGCGGGCCGGATGTGCCGAAAGGACAGCGAAATTGAATTTCCTTTTTTGAAGAGTGCCGGCAGCAGGATCGCCAGCGCTGTGAAATAGCTGACGGTTGTTGCCAGCGCCATTCCGAACAGACCGCCGTGAAATAAAAAGCCCACCAGAAAATCACCGGTGATGTTCACTGCCGTCATGGCGATGACCGACAGGACAACGAGCTTCATCTGCCCCTCAATCTGCATGACGGGCATCAGTGCCGTCAGCAGAAAAAGCGCCGGGGCACACAGAGAAAAGCCCCGCAGATAATCGGAAGTCATCCCGGCGACAGCCCCGCTTCCTCCGAGAAACGATGCGATCTGTTTCGAAAAAGCAAACACGCAGACGGTCAGCAGCAGAGAAAAGCCGAAAGCAAAGGCAAGGCAGGACGAAAGAGCCTCGGAAGCTTCCTCCGGTTTGCGCCCGCCCACCAGCCTGCCGATGAGCATGGACGTGCCAAGCTCACAGACACCGGAACAGGCAACAAAGATCGTTACTACCGGGGTTGCCAGACCGAAACCGGCCATAGCCTCCGTTCCGAGACAGCTGCCGATAACAGCACCGTCAACCACCATCCCGATCACGCCGACAACGCCGGCAATAATCTGAATCATCAGAGCATTTCTGAATGCCTTTCTGACCATCTCGTCTCCTTTCCCCGGATGATTCGCTGCGAAGTATAGGAATAAAATTAATATATAAATGCCCGAAATATGTTTCAGGATGATTTATGCCGCTTTGCTGTGAGAAGTGCCGAGGACGCTGTTGATGGCCGGGACCATGACGGACTTCCGGGAAATGGAAGGCTTTACCGTCAGGTACTCGCCGTGAAACGAACAGTTCGGAAATGCCTGCCTGCAGACTTCTTCAGCCCCGTCTCCGCATACGAAGAGATAGGCGGTATCGAGCCTGTCGTCCTTGATCTTGGTAAAGATAAAGCCATAGGACCCGGTGGCATACTGCTTTGCCATAATGGGCTTCATGCGTCTCCCGAGATTGACGGCAAGCTGTGCATTGTCCGCCCGCAGGGTCGGAATGGCATAGGTGATGCCGTTGACGGTATATTCCTTGTAATCCGAAAAATAGATATCCGTATCCGTCATGCCTTCATAGGATTCTTTGGCGGTTTTCATTTTCTGATAAATGTCCGGATCCGTCAGATTTCCCAGCTTTGCCAGCTTTTCATAGACGACTCTGTCCCCATAGGTCGTGGTATCTTTCTTGAAGTTTTCCGTATCGGACAGAATCGTGCAGGCAAGGAGCTTCGCCGTCACCGGGTCGATTTCCACCCCGTACAGCTCATAATCCATGGCAATGAGGGTCGCCGTGGCACCCACATGCTCGCTCCGCACCTTGATGATGGCTTCCATGGAAGTGTTGATCGTGTGGTGATCCAGAATCCCGACAATTTCCGCATCTTCCATGCCGGGGGCCGCCTGCATCAGCTCATTGTGATCTACCATGAAAATCGCCTGCCCGGCGGCATTCTCCAGATATGGCGGCGTTTCCAGGCCGCAGAGATTCAGCACGTACTTCGTTTCATTGTTGATTTTTTCCGATGCAATCCGGGGTTCGGCCCGATAGCCGAGAGCATTCAGCAGCTTGGCATAGGCAATCGCAGAGCCGACGGTATCCGTATCCGGGCTTTTGTGGCCGATGACATAAATCGTCCTGCCCTCGAGACCGAGATTGTCAAAAAGGGAACGGTTTGCCCGCTGCATTTCCTCCGGCAATATCCAGCCTTCGGAAGATGCCTCCGGTTCCGGCTCTGCCGGTACGGTCTGGGCAACTGCCGCAGCGACAGGTTCCGGTTCATGACCGGCTCCTTTACCGGTTTTCCCGTATGCCAACAGGAGCAGTATCCCGAGTATGACAATTGCTCCCGCAATCAGAAAGATGTTGTTTTTAGCCTTCATAAATGTCCAATCCCATGGATTCAAAGTTTTGGAATTCCGCAAAAGCTGCACAGGCTCCGCCTGTGCAGCTTTCCGCTTTCATGAATCCGGGTTTGCCGCCGGATTCTGCGCTTATTTTACTGATTGGAATCAGTCGTCAAAATGAGAGTATTTATCCAGAATTTCTCCGGTAGCCAGGCTGATGTAGTATTTATACTCTCTGCCTCCCTTTTTGAATTCGACTTCAAAGAAAGGATTGCCCATAGAGCCTTCCAGATCGATGTCTACATCAAAGAGCTTGTTCGGGTCAAATCCGGCATCCTTTGCAGCAATTTCAAATGCCTGCTGACGGGTAATCTTGCCGCCGCTGACGTTGTTCAGATCGTCTTCAAAAAGCTGTTTCATTTCAGTTCCTCCGTTATTTTTTGATGTAAGGATTTCCCTTATGCTATTATATACGAATTTCTTCCCTTTATGTTACAGGAGTTTTAAGAAAAACTGTCAGGCTGCTTCCGTCAGCGGGAGCAGATCCTCACCGGCAACGGCAAGTTCAAACTCACTGCCGGAAACCGAAACAACGCGGATGATGCAGCCGCCGGTTTCGTCGGGAACTGTGGAAATCTGCGTTCCGTCATCCGGTGTCAGAGTCAGAAGCCCGCCGTCCAGACTGTAGGAACCCGTCACTCTCTCGCCGCTGGGGAGAATCATGAGGAAGGAGCCGTCCCTGTAGAGGTAGAGCCAGGTATCCGCTCCGGCGAATACTGCCAGAAGTTCCTTGCCCAGTCCGCCTTCCCAGACGTAGATGTAACCGGTGTTGTTGATGATGCCGTAGTTGTTGATGGTGAAGAGCTGCGGGAGATTGCCCGGAACCGACAGCGTGCCGAAGCTCAGATCATCATTCAGTGCCACAGTTGCCGGGGCAATGGTGCCGGCGTTGTTAATCGTGCCGTAATTGTCGATTACGCTGATTTTTACCGGGTCCAGCTGAATCCGTTTCGTGACAATGAGCGGATTTGCAGGATCGGGAACAATAGGAATGATCGCTTCCGTGGCCGTTGCCAGAAGAATGCGCGCACCCTCTTCATTGTTCAGCGTTGCCCGATTTTCCAGCGAACCGGGAACCAGAATGAGATCCCCGTTGTTTTCCAGAACCGCATCCGGATTCTGATTTCCGTTTTTATCCTCTCCGTTGATGAGAACGCCCGGCCATACATTGGCCTGGGTTACGTCATCCTTCCAGGAAACCTGAATGCCTTTGTGGTAGGAAAATGAGCCTTTATCCGGGTCCGTGGACGTGATGAGCTCATCGTACTTCCCGTTGTTGACCAGCGTTCCCAGATTGTACAGCTTGCCGTAAACCACGAGAGCGCCGTTGTTCGTCAGCTTCGCATCCTTCGCAATCGTCAGCTCTCCGTAACCCTTTTCGGAATCCGTCTGCGTCTGCTCCTGCAGGGGCTTGCCCTCCGGGCCTTCCACGGTGATGACGCCGTTGTTCTCCACCTCACCGCCGGCACGAAGGTCCAGAATGCCGTTGTTCAGTACATCGGGTTCAGGCTGAGGTTCTCCTTCGACGGGAGTCGTCGTTCCGCCGTCCCACTCGATTTCCAGCTGGCAGGTCTGATCAATGATGAGCTTTCCGCCCTGTTCGATCACGAACTTGGCATTGTTGCCGATAGCCAGTTCAGCGCCGGAAGTATTGCTTTTGTCTTCAATTTTCAGCCAGGCGTTTTCCAGCGTGAAGCCGGAAGCATCCTGCTCTGAGTTGTTGGCGATCTGAATATCAAAGCTGTTGACATCCAGTGTGCGCTTTCTCAGATGCTCTGCATCCGTTCCCTGAAGCACCATTTCATCGGTAACAGGAACTTCGCAGATCAGCTTGACTGTCTTCCCGCAGCCGGAATCTTCCGGAGATGCGTCAATCGGCTGGTCATAGTAGGTTTCCTCAATCGCCCTTTCCAGAGACCAGTACGTGGTTTCCGTATTGTCCGGTCCGCCGGATTTTTCCACGGCCGTCTCCAGCGCAAGGTCTGCACCCTTTACGAGGTAATGGGAAATATTTTCAGCTGCCGTTTTCGCAGCGTCAAAGAACTTCTTCAGAACATTGGCAACGTGGTTCACATCCGTAGAGGCCGGGTCATACTTCAGCTCCGGGTTATAATCCAGCTCCTTGTCAACATACATCTGCACGGGCACATTTCCGTCCGGTACGTCCGGCTTTCCAACGTCTCCTCCTGCAGCAAGCTTTCCGGAGGAGTACAGAAGCACGTCCACATACGCAGGGCCGCCCTCATTATCGCAGAGGTCTGCCTTTTTATAGGCACCCGTCTTCGTTCCGACACCGTCGGCAAAGGCTCTGTAAACCTTGTCTGCATCCGGAACCGTCTCCTGGCCGGCTGCCGGATCAAGCATGCCTGCTCCGGGAATCAGGGCTTTATTCTCCGTCTGTTGAACATGAAGAACGTCATCATCATTGGCAAAGTAATTCGTAACATCCAGGCGGAGAATTACATAGGTGCCGTCATAGCCGCTGAGCTTCGGAATCGTTCCGGTTTCCGTTTCCTGCTGCAGAATCTGAACGGGAAATTCCGTGTACGGGGCAGGCTTGTCCGGGGCACCTTCAATCTTTCTGTACTCCGTAGGACCGACCTTTTCTTCATATCCCACGGCGGCACCCTGAATAATGGCAGGGGACTCCGTAGTCGGGGCATCGGTTAAATTCCCGTCGGCAATGCTGGGAATTCCGATTGTCTCCGCTTCCGTACCTTGCTTCGGCTTCAGATCTTCCGCTTTTACTTCATAAACGCCGGGGTATGCAAGACCGTCCTTCGGACCGTCCTTCGGATCGAATGCCTCGGCATTGATGTCATAGGTGACAGCATACTGCGGCTCCTCCGCAGAGGCCTGCAAAGGACACAGGCAAAGAAGCATCAGCATTGCGGAAATTAACAACGAAAATTTAAAGAAAGATGACTTCATAAGAGTACACTCCTTCCCGTATTCTGCTGTCGGCAAAAGACCGGCAGGACATTTTATTTTATAATTATAAAGGAATAAACGCAGCAAAGTCAACTGCGATATTTGCCCGCCCCGCAGCAGATTCCGGGAATACGGATTTCCCGGTTCCCGCTGTCAGCAAGCAGGAGAACCGGGTGAATCCCTCCATGCCGCACAGAGCGAACAGCAGCCGGATGCCCCATAAAAAATTTTCAGACGAATTTTCAGACAGTGAAACAATTCACCTTCTTCTGCGTATTACAGAACAGAGAAGAACAGCAATGGATTTCATTAAATTTTTTCGGGAGGATAATCAAATGCTTGACGACAAAAATTTTGCATTGAACGATGAGAAAATGGAAAAGGTAGCAGGCGGTGCAATCGGCCATATCTCCTGCTCTAACCCCCAGTGCGCAAATTACCGCAGCTGCTTTATCGTGGGTGCCGGTGCGTACTGCCCAAAATGCGGCGCTGAAATGGTCTGGGTTGAAGAAGGCTTTTACGTACCGGACTGATCAGCGGCAGAAGAAATTATAAGGAACAACACAGCATCAAAGAGCAAGGGCGTTATTTCCCTTGCTCTTTGTAATATTTGCTGTGATAAATTATACATGTATATGATATACTGTATTATCTTTTCAATGAATTCGAAGAAACTTGTGACTTGGGAGAGAACATATGGATAAAGAAAGAGTAAAACTGTATTTTGAGCGAATCGGACTGGAATTGCCGGAAACAATTGTCCCTGACGCAGCTATGCTTCAGAAGCTCACTTTTCACAATATCATCAGCATTCCCTATGAAAACACTCAGTTTTTAACAAAAGAAATCGTTCCCTGTGACACGGACTCCCTGTTTCAGCGTATCGTCATTGAAAAGAAGGGCGGTATCTGCCACGATATCAACGGACTCTTCGGCTGGCTTCTCGAAGAACTCGGCTATAAGGTCGTGAGTGTCGGAGCCGTCTCATACGTGAAGAGGTTTCAGAAGCATATACACAAAACGCTGATTGTAACCGATATGAACGGCGATGAGTGGCTTACGGAAGCTTCCTATATCAGTGATACAAACAACAAAAACCCTATCCGTTTTATTCCGGATCTTGAGCAGACCTTCGGGGACGAAACGTTCTGCATAAAGAAAATCGACGGAAAGTTCTGCCTGATAGGCCCGGACGACAAGGGCTCGTTCCGCATGGAGTATTGGGATATGTCCCCTGAAGTCGGCAACAGAATCAAGAAACTGACCATAGAACAAGGTGATCCGGCCGGCCCTATACGCAGATCATTCGCCATCGGCACGCCTGAAGGCTACCGCTCCCTTGACGGCAACATTTATAAAGAACGTTTCGGAACAAAGATGTATAAATACAAATGTACTCCGGAAATGCTTCCCTGGGCCTATGCACAGTTCGGGCTGAAAAAAGAGCTTGCGGTGACGCAGGATAGCGAGTGGATTTATGAATGTGAGTGAAACAATTCTCTTGCGTCTGCATATTAAAATAACAGAAATGCATTAAAATTAAGAAGATGCATCAAAGCCCGGGAAATCCCGGGCTTGCAGTACTTTTACCGTATATGCAATGTCAGCGCCTGTGCCTGTGCCTGTGCTTACCACTCGGGGTAAGGCATGTTGATCCAATCCCAGGCTCTGATCTTGGAAGGATCAACAATCTTCGGATTCAGGGCCATGATGTGATCAATCGTGGTGTGGAACTTCTGGGACAGATCCCAGAGTGTGTCGCCGGGCTGAATCTGATAAGGGAAGGAATCCCAGTAGCCGCCGCCGGCAACCTCTTCCATCTTCTCATCACTGACTTCCTGCATGGTTTTGATTTCTTCAGACATTTCTGATACCTCCTTTTAGAATGTTTCTGTCAAAAATCCGGGAAAGCTTTTTCCCTTCTGCCGGGTAATACGCAGAAAAGAGGGGAATGTTACAAAAGTACAGGCAAATAAACAACGGTTTCTTTCGTTGTAACACTTTCTTTTCATAAACGTATTTCATGGTGTATAATATAATAAAAACACAAAAAAAGGAGATTTTTTCCATGAAAACAAAAGAAGAACTGAAAGCCCTGAAAGAGGAAATGGAAAGCCTGCATAAAAAGCTGACGGAGCTGAGTGAGGAAGAGCTTGCACAGATAAATGGCGGTTCCATACCCCACATCCCAGGCCTGCCGATAGGACAGATAAAAGGGGATTGGGGTGTCAGGGAATATGAAATTTTCCTTACCGGGCATGATGATAAATAAGAAATCAGATTGTACAGGAGAATTTTACTCATGAAAACAAAAGAAGAACTCAATGCCCTCAGGGAGGAAGTTGAGGCTCTGCAGACAAAGCTTGCGGAGCTGAGCGAGGAAGAACTGAAGCAGGTTACCGGAGGAACCGCCAACCAGAGTGAAATCTGGTTCTGCAAATACTGCTGCACGGCAACCATGCAGACGTGGATCGGCGTTGGCCCGGGCTGGGACAGGGACGGACAAAAGCACTGGTGTGACCTCTGGCAGTGTGAAAGATGCGAATGCACGAATTACAGGGACGTCAATACCGGGCGACTGATCTGAACTTCTGAGAAAAGAAAATAAACCCTTTTTCTCAGAAAACAGCGGAGAGCGTTCACAATGTGAATCTCTTCGCTGAACTTTGTTCGGAAGCGGTTGCGGGAATGATAAAGCTGTGATAAACTATTCTAAATAATTGTGTTTGCTTTTGCCCGGCTTCGGGCAGGGGAGGATAGATATGGCCATTGAACAACTGGGTTCCATGAAGCTTTCCGGAGACATTCTGGAAAAATGCAAGGTAGGTCTCTGGGCTTTTGAGATGGATCCGGGTCAGCTGCCCCGGATGTACGTGGATGATATGATGCTGCATCTCCTGGGTTTGTCTTGCCGGCTTACTCCGGAAGAAACTTACCATGCCTGGTATGACTTCATTGACGAGAAGCACTACGCAGAAGTATCCGAAGCCGTGGAGCAGATGACCTCCGGGCTTCATGCAGAGGTGCAGTACCCCTGGCACCATCCTGACGGAGACGTCTGGATCGTCCGCTGCGGCGGCGTCCGAAACTATGACTATACCCGGGGCGTCCGCATTGAGGGAACGCACCAGAATGTGACGAAGCTGGCTCACTATGAGGCGCGTACGCTGGGGGACCTGCTCTCCATATTGTCGGACGAGTTTCTGGATGTCTACTTCCTGGATCCCTACACCGGCAGCTTTTCCGCTTTTTCCAGCAAGTCTTCCTATGACGGGAATGCACCCCAGGATTTTTCCGGGCTCAACTTCTATGAAAGCGTATGCAGAGACAGCGGCAGCATTGTGCACCCGGATGATTTACCTTTGATTAATGAAAAATACAGCAAGCAGCACCTGATTTCTCTGCTGGAATCCAACGGGACGGAAGAATTCGTTGTCCGCTGGGATCTGAGCAGTAACTGCTCCCGCTTCATGAAAAACAAGATCAGCGTCTATGAAGACTTTGACGAGACGAAGAAGCTGGTCATAGGTGTGGCGGACGTTACCAAGCAGATGGAATATGAGCAGATGCGGGACGAGCAGATGATTATTCTGGAAGCGCTGGGCAAGGACTATGACTACGTTGACATCGTAGATCTGCACGAGGACAAGAGGAAAGACACTTGCCGGCATTTCCGTTCTCCCGTTTTCAAGGAGCCGCTCATTCCTGCCTGGAATATCGACATGCCCTATGGGAAGTTCCTGGATTGTCTGCGTGACGAGCTGGTTTTTGAACCGGATCGGGAGACCTTTGACCGGCAGACGACCAGGGAAACCGTCCTGCGAAATCTGCAGAAGGACAAGGTGTACTACGTCAACTTCCGCATTGTGCGCTATGATATTATCCACTATGCACAGATTAAGTTTATCGGGATTCCCGATGCAATGGGCAACATCGTCCGGTTCTTTGCGGCATATATCAATGCCGACAAGCAGATGACCCAGCAGATGGAAATCCGCCGTCGCCTTTCCAGCGCACTCCATGATGCGGAAACCGTAGGGAAGAAGAATCAGGAGCTTCTGAACAATCTGTCCGACGACATTGTAACGGCGGTCCGCAGCATTCTGGAACATGACGGAACTGCCATGAATCATCTTCATGACGCGGAGCTGGTGAAGGACTGCCTGATGAAGAATGACCTGACCTGCCGTCAGACCCTCGGTCTGGTGAGCGAGATTCTCAATGCGGAGAGAGATTCCCGCTTCCTCATGCACCCGGATACGATGAATCTTTCCGTGCTGCGCGGGAAGAAGATCGTTCTGGCGGAGGACAACGCCATGAACCAGGAAATTGCTACGGAAGTGCTGCAGGATTACGGTATCATTGTCATTCCTGCAGAAAACGGGAAGATTGCCCTGGATCTGGTCAAGGCGGCCTTTGTTGACAAGACGGCCGAACCCTTCGACATGATTCTCATGGACGGGCAGATGCCGATTATGGACGGATATGAGGCTACAGCCGCCATCCGGGCTCTGCCCTGCGAATGTGCCAGAAAGCTGCCTATCGTGGCAATGACGGCCAATGCGTTTGAAGAAGACAAACAGCGTGCCTACGGGGCCGGCATGGATGCCCACCTGACCAAGCCGATTGATACCAAGGCACTGGAAAAGGTTCTGGTCACGCTTCTTCAGTAAACAAAGCTCTGATATTATTAAGAGAAGCACCCAAAATCGGGTGCTTCTCTTTTCGTGTCTTCTGTCCGAAGAGGATTATTTTTTCTTTTTCAGGAAGCCCGAGATCGTAGCTACCATCACAGAGACATCCACAGGCTTTGCCAGATGCCCGTCCATTCCGGCCTCCAGCGCATTCCGGCGATCCTCCTCGAAGGCATTAGCCGTCATGGCGACAATGGGAATGTTGGCAACTTCCTTATCCGGGAGAGCGCGGATTGCCCTTGTGGCATCATAACCGTTCATCCGGGGCATCTGAATATCCATCAGAATCAGGTCATAATCGCCCGGCTTGCTGTTCTTCATCTTTTCTACGGCCACATCGCCGTCATCCACTGCCTCGCAGATCACGCCAAAATCGGCCAGAGTCCGGCAGGTGGATTCCCGGTTCATTTCATTATCCTCAACAAGGAGAATCCTGATGTCGTCCAGAGAGAAGCTGTCCAATGAGGCATGATCGGAAATCATGACCTTTTCCTGCGTATCGAAGAGCATGGGAATCGAAATCATCACTTTCGTGCCCTTGCCCTTTTCGGACTCGATTTCAATGTTGCCGCCAAGCAGCTCAACCATACGCTTGACGATGGACATGCCCAGCCCGGTGCCCTGAATCTTGCTCACCGTGGAAGTGGATTCCCGGGAGAACTCTTCAAAGATATGCTCCAGATATTCCTTGCTCATGCCGATGCCCGTATCCTGAACCGTGAATACATAGAGACCGTATCCGAACATGTCGCAGGGCTTTTCTTCCACGGTGTAGCGGATGGAACCGCCGGCAGGAGTGTACTTCAGCGCATTGCCGATGATATTCGATATGACCTGCTTGACCCGGTCCGCATCGGTAATGACACAGGGATGCTGAATCTTAGTGGTGTCGCAGCTCATCTTGAGATCCTTCAGCTTGGCCTGTTCACTGTAGATGACCATGGTTTCCTTGACGGATTCCTTCAGATCCGTGCTGTGCTCCTGGAGCACAATCTTTCCGGATTCGATACGGGACATCTCCAGCACCTGGTTGATGAGGGAGAGCAGCTGCTTGCCGGCAATTTCAATCTTGCCCAAGAAGGCGGAGGTCATTTCCGGATCGTCTACATGGCGCTGTGCCAGAGAAGTGAAGCCGACAATGGCATTCATCGGGGTGCGAATATCGTGAGACATGCTGAACAGGAAGGTGGACTTTGCCTTGTTGGCGATTTCTGCCTTGTCCAGTGCGTCCATTTCACGCTTGGTGGTTTCATCCACGTTATGGAAGCCGGCGATAATGTGGTCATCTGAGCTTTCATCGCGGACGAACTTGGCCTGATAATAGGTTACTTCGTCGTTGATCAGCGTACGGAAGTTTACATAATATACGCCGTCTTTGGTCACATTGTTTCGAACCACGTCTTTTCTTGTGGCCTGATAAAACTCTTCCCGGTCGTCCGGATGCATGATGGTATGAATCAGCGTGTCCAGACGGGAGGTGAAGTTGTTGATGGAAGCCCAGCCGGGAATATGCTTTTCAAACAGAGGATCAAAGCGGTAGTGGATCTCGCTGTCGTCATAGCCTGCATAGACCACGCAGCCAAAGTCATCGGAGAGACCGGTGATAACCGCTCTGTCTCGGGCATCGGCTTCGCTTCTGCGGAGCTGAACGCGGATTTCCTCGTCTCTGTTGGCAAAGCCGAGAGCAACGGCTTCCGGATTCTCGTCATCACCGACCTTGACGAACTTCATTTCGGAGTAATGGCCTTCATTGTCACGGTACTGGGTGATAAAGGTTTTTTTGGTAGAAAGCTCGCAGACAATGTTGTAGATGGAACCGGCATGAAGCATCATGGCTCTGTCCTCGGGATGGACCATCTGATCTACGTACAGCTGGAAAGCTTCTGTGTACTTGATGCCGCTTCGGAAAATCAAACCGAACTGGGATTCCGTGGAAGCATTCATGGTGTACGGGTCCAGCTCATCGGTAGTCAGGTCGATGTAGTACACGGAGGAGTACTCGGAGGCCAGAATTTCGATGATGTCGATATTACGCTTCAGGATGGTGCTTTCTTCCGCTTTGGCACGAAGCTCTTCGTCCTTGTCGGAGAAGCCCAGTGCCACGGCCTTGGGGATACCGTCGGAATTGCCCACCTTGACGAACTTCATTTCACAGTAGGCACCGTCTGCATTCCGGTAAGTGGTAATGAAGGACTTGCGGTTGCGCAGCTCCTTCAGAATATTGCCGACGGACCCGGCCTTGAGCATCATGGGCTTGTCATCGGGATAAATCAGCGTGTTGACGTACATACGGTACGCATTGGAATACTGAATGCCGCTTCGGAAAATCTTTCCGAATTCGGTTTCCGTGGCTTCATTCATGGTGTAGGGATCCAGCTCGTCCGTCTCCAGGTCAATGTAGTACACGGAGGTGTACTCGGAAGCCAGAATCTCAATGATATCCGTATTCCTCTGGCGCTCGGCGGCAATGGCCTGTTCACGGCGGATCTCGTCATCCTTCTCGGCAAAGCCCAGTGCAACGGCAAGAGGTGCGTCGTTGTCTCCGCCGACCTTGACGAACTTCATTTCGGAATACTTGTTGTCTGCGGAACGGTACTGGGTCAGGAAGGTCTTTTTGTGAGCCAGTTCCTTTTTGATGTTCGCCACAGAGCCGGCCCTG
>JAZLHH010000049.1:0-9661 GCA_045616745.1 Candidatus Limivicinus sp.
ACTGTCGGAGTGTGGGCAGAGCAAAGCAGCGATCTGAAAGTGAAAGATACCGAAATATACCATTGTTCCTCTGCCGGTATCAGCTTTTGGGAAGATGCGTCGCTTTCGGTAGATGGCTGCAAAATATAAGACTGCGGTAAAGAAGGAGCATATCAGCAAGCCGCAGGAGCATTCCTGTTTTATAACGCGTCGGATGTTGCGGTCAGAAACAGCGAAATCTACGATAACTACCTTCAGACACTGATTCAGGGCAGTCCGCGGCAGTCAACTTTTGACAATATCAACGTCTATGATAACCACATTAAAAACGTCTTCTCTGAAGGCGGGCTGCAATTCAGTAATCTGTCCTTCAATAATAACATCATTAATAAATGGATAGGCGATTATACATCTCAGAACAATACAATTTCCATTGACGGAGCGGAAACCTCAGAAGCCGATCTCGTGAAAATGTGGGGAGAGCAGATGGCCTCCGCCGGAACGGGCACTGTGGAAGCGGATTACCAGCCGATCGACCGTACCGGTGCGAAAGAAGTACATATAAAAACTGCCGATGAATTTCTTTCTGCCATTGCCTCGGATACAACGGTTTATATTGACGTCCCGCAGATTGATCTGACATCCGCATCAGATTACGGAGAAGGTGCAGCCGAGGAATGGCTCCAGCCCGAATTCGGAGACAGAGAATACGCATGGGTCTACTGCTATGACGGTTATGAGCTGTTCATCGGAAATGTAAGCAACTTCCATATCGTCGGCGGAGAAATTGTTACACAGCCCCGCTATGCCAATGTGCTGAATTACCTGAACTGCAGCAATGTCACGCTGGACGGTGTTCATCTCGGTCACACTCCCGAACAGGGAGTCTGCAGAGGCGGTGTCCTCTTCTTTGAGAAAACAGATGTTGTCATTCTGGAAGGCTGCGATCTTTACGGCTGCGGCATTCTCGGAATCATGACCAGGAATGTAAATAATATTCACGTGCAGAATACCCTGATTCACGACTGCAGCAACGGCGGTGCATTTCTTGAGGATACAAACGAGGCGGTGTTCCTCGGCTGTGATGTCGTCAACTGCCCGGATCCCCACTTCTTTCTGATCGGGTGCGAGAACTTCAGCTGGGACGGCAAGCTCATGGATCCGCACAGTTCCTTCAATGTGAACGACGACGCAAGGAATCCTTTTAAAGAGCCGGAAGTGCCGATCGATTTCAATGTTGACTTACAGGAAGATGAAATCCATGACCGTGAGATAGCTGCTGGAGAGTTGTAAGATTCTGAAAAAATAAACAGGGGTGCATTCTCAATCCTTCGGAAGAGAAGCACCCCTGTGCAGATTCTGCACAGATCTGTAATATCCCGTCAGAGAATACCCCTTGCGTTATTCTGCAAGGGGTATTATAATGCCATTAAACAGAAACAAATGTTGCAGTTTGAATGGAGGAATCTCTATGCAGCACAAGAAAACGGAATATGTGGAAATGCTGGAAGAATATATCAATGAATATAAGGACGCCACCGGCGGCGCCACGCCCACCGTCAGAGAAATTGCAGCGGACGTCGGCCTGGCCTATTCTACCGTTTCCCGATATCTCACGTTCATGAAAGAGCAGGGGATTGTAGAATCCGCAGGCTCCCGCAATATTGTAACCAGGCAGTCAAAGCGGGATGCGGAAGGCTTCTGCCGTGTCCCCGTCCTGGGTGCAGTTTCCTGCGGACTTCCGAAGTTCGCGGAAGAAAACATAGAAGAATATGTGAAGCTTCCGGTATCTTTATTCGGAAAAGGAGATTTCTTCCTGCTTCGGGCAAAGGGAGATTCCATGATCAATGCCGGCATTGAAGACGGGGATCTGGTCCTGGTCCGGAAAACGGATACCGCAGAGTATAACCGGATCGTGGTAGCGCTGATTGGAGAAGACGAAGCAACGCTGAAGCGCTTCCGCCCGGACGGCGAAGTCATCCGGCTTCATGCAGAGAATCCGAATTATGATGACATCATCGTAAATGACTGCATTATTCAGGGCGTCGCAGTCAAGATCCTCAAGGATCTGAACTGACGGAGGCAGGCGTGCCGCAGAAGAAAAGAATATATTTCTGCATAGACATGAAAAGCTTCTACGCTTCTGTGGAGTGCGCGGAACGGAATCTCGATCCGTTTGAAACCAATCTTGTGGTAGCAGACCCGGACAGAGGTACGAATGCTTTGTGTCTGGCCGTTACGCCCAAAATGAAGGCGCTGGGAATCCGGAACCGCTGCCGTCTGTCGGAGATTCCCGGAAATGTTTCCTATATAACGGCTTTGCCAAGAATGCAGCTGTATATTGATTATGCAGCGGATATTTACGGTATCTATCTGAACTATTTCGCTCCGGAAGATATTTATGTATATTCCATCGATGAATCATTCATCGATGCGACGGGCTATCTGGAAGCATCCCGGCTGCAGCCCGCACAGCTGGCAAAGACGCTGATGGATGAAATTGCGGAAAAGCTGCATATTCCCGCAACCGCCGGTATCGGAACGAATCTTTACCTGGCAAAGATTGCGCTGGACATTACGGCAAAGCATACGCCGGATCATATGGGCTATCTGGATGAAGAGCGGTTCTGCGAGACGCTGTGGGATCATGAGCCCCTGACGGACTTCTGGGGAATTGGCAGCGGGACTGTCAGAAGACTGCAGCGCGCAGGAATCCGTACACAGAGAGAAATTGCCGAAGCGCCTCCGGAAACCCTTTACTGGCTTTTCGGAAAAGATGCCGAGCTGCTGATTGACCATTCCAGAGGCCGTGAATCCTGCCTGATGTCGGACATCAAGAACTATCGGGTAAAATCTCATTCGGTTTCTTTTTCGCAGATTCTTCCCCGGGACTACTCCCGGAAGGAAGCCAGACTCGTTATGGCGGAGATGATACTGCACGGCTGCCGGGAGCTGATTCGGCGGGAGGCAGTCACAAAGAAAATATGGATCAGCATCGGCTACAGCCGTGACATGCTGCCGGCTGCCAAAGGTACCACCCGCATTTTCAGCGCCACCAACGTAAACTCCGCCATACAGCCGCCGGTGCTGGAACTGTTTGACAGCCTTGCCGACCGGTCCGTCCCGATTCGGAGGCTGGCTATCAGCTTTACAGACCTGAGTGACGAGAGCTTTGAGTGCTGTGACCTTTTTACCGACCGGTCCGCCGTGGAGCGGGAAAAAGCCCGGGAAAGAGCCCTGCTGGAGCTGTCCGACAAATACGGAAAGAACATGATTCTCAGAGGGCTGAACTACCGGAAGGGTACAACGCAGAAAGAACGGAATGAAATGATCGGAGGACACAGAGCCGGATACGACTAAAATTTCACCTCACCATGTCGCCATATGAATAAGTACCATGGCGACATGGTGAGGTGATTTCCGTTATAGGGGCAATCGGCATTCTCCAATAATCTGCGTCCATTCCACAGGCAGTGAAAACGGCGAGAATAATTGCTGTGAGTAGAAGTGTTGTTTTTTTACTTTGCTTTTCTGTAAATCGGACCTTCTTCTCCGATTCTGCCGGTCAGCTCAAATCCCGATTTTTCAAGGACTCTTATGGATGCGATATTTCCCCTTTCTGCCTCGGCAGTTACACAGTTGATTATTTCCTGTCCCAAAGCCCAGGAGACAGCAGCCGTTACCGCCTCTGTCGCATACCCGAAACCCTGATAATCTTCGGCAATGCCGTAGCCAATTTCAGTCGAGCCGAAATTATCAATCCCCTTAAAGCACAGCTCACCGATATGAGAGCCGTCCTTCTTTTCAATCATCCAGATGGCATACCATTCCCACTGATCGGGATGCGCCAGACAGCCGTCCAGCATTTCCGTGTAAGCCGCCTTCAGAACGTCCATTGACTGCACCGCAATGAATGCTTCCATCTGTTCTCGGGAAGCCGGATACAGTATTAACCGATTTGTTTCTATGCCGGGCTTTGGCAGCTTCCCGATGTATGAGTTTCTTGCCGATATATGAGACATGGCTTTTACCGCTTCCACCGTTTCAGCGTCGGAAACAGCTTTTCGCAATACGCTTTCATTTCTTCATTGGTCATTCCCGCCTGTGCGCCAAACTGACTGCACATTTCGATATATTCTTCCATCGAAACCTTGTCGATAAATTCCCCGTTTGTGTAGCAGTATTTGCAATAATCTTCATTCAGACTGCCGTCAGCGTCTGTACCGAATACATCCTCCGACTCCATCGGCATTCCGCAGCTCTGACAGATTTTCAGCTCTGCTTTTTTCCTGATCGGGACCCAAATGCCGCACTCGTAATCCGGTGACCGGGGATTCATTGCGGAGTAGATTTCAAGGGACGAAGTGCCGATCTCATACATCGTTTGAATGTTTGGTGCCCATTCCTGCCACACCTGCGTGTTGAGTGTCTGTAAAGACTGGGGAATGGGACCTTTTGCCATGAAGACTGCCCAGTCGCTTTCCGGGAAGGTGAAAAGCGCAAGTCCCTCCGGAACATCGCCGCCCCTGTAAAGACCCGCAATCCAATAGGCAAAGCTGTCTTCACTGCCGGAACAGATGGCGTACATTCCGATGCCGTTTTCAAGGATCGCTGCCTCAACCGGCGTTTCCGGCTTCATCGTCTGCCAAAGACGGGCATATTTTTCATTGTATTCCCTGTCCCAGAATTCCGGGCATTTTCGATAGCCCTCATCCGGTGCAATCTCGGTATGGAAACCGATAAAAGTAAGTTCATTTTTATGCTCGTAAGTTACGTTCATTGTATTTTCCTCCATACACTTTTAACGATTTCCCGTTCTTTACCCTGATAGAAACCGATACCTGAAAACAATTTTTCAAAACCGCATTTTTTCAAAACGGCAAGGGATGCTCTGTTCTCGGCCAAACAGATTCCGTAGATTTCGCTGATATTGACCTGCCTTGCAATCAACGGGAGAAAGGCGCTTACCGCTTCGGTGGCGTATCCGTTTCCCGTATATTTCTTGGCAATGTGATAACCGATTTCCCACCTGCCATTATCAATCGGGCACAGCTGAACATAGCCGATATTGGCCTTTGTCTCTTTCAAAAGAATCGGATACACGAGAGGGCCGTCAAAAGAACCGTACTGTGAAATGAGAAAGCGTAATGTTTTTTCAGCTTCCTCTACGGTCTCCCACACCTCATCCGGGACAAATTTTCTGTTATCGTCATCCAGCGAATTTTCATGAACGGTCTGCGCCATGTCAGGTGTAAACTCTGCAATAATTAACCGCTCGGTTTCAACAATAATTTTCATGCAAAAAAGAACCTATTCTTCGCCAGTGCCCTGCTTTTTCTCAATCAGTGATCCGATGACAAAGCCTGCCAGCATTCCGAGCGTGAGTCCGATGCCGGTGTTATTTCCGAGAGATGTGCCGATTGCTACACCGAAGCACATTCCCAGAGCCATCCCTTCGGTACTGTAGTTCTCTTCCTTTTTACCGTCTTTTTTCGCTTCTTTTTTCTTTCGACCGCTCTGCGCAAAAAATATGGCAAACAGCAGCCCGATACAGATCCACGGCAGTGCCGCAGATAAAAAATCCAAAATGTCTTTCATGAACAGCAGTTATCCTCCTTCTGAAAGTCGATATACATGATGATTGCAATTATCCAGACGCAGACAATGGTGAAAATTCCGGTTTCACCGACGTAATATGTTTTGTCTGCACCCTTTGTGATAATGTTGAGAATCGATTGGTCGTAGTTGTTGTGTGCTGCGTGCAGAAACGCACAGGGCCATACGCTGCCGCTTCGCATGGCAAGCAATCCGCAGATGACGCCAACCGGGAAGATGCACAGTACAAACGCAATGAGCGAATAGAGCAGCGACTCGCCCTCCATATATCCGCCCCAGATAAGAAGCGGGAGATGCCACAGGCACCAGAAAAGACCGGTTATCATCAATGTCTTCGTGATGCCGATCTTCTCACGAAGCGCGGGAACGAGAAAGCCGCGCCAGCCGATCTCCTCACCGGTAGCCGTCAAAAGGCCGGCAAAGATGCCGATGATCCCGGCGGGAAGACAGTCCTTTAGTATCGAAATAATCGACACTCCGGTATATGCGAAATTTTCCGGATGCATCCTCCAATAGATCATGTAAGGGATCAGGAGATACACCAGCGGGAGCAAAATTCCGGCAAGGACATACCGAAACCTGCAAAAGTGGAATCCCGTATTGGAAAATAGCTTTTTCAGCGAGAATGACTCACCGGAGCCTTTGATTGCCACAATCGAGGCGATCACGGCGGATACTGCGGGCATCCACATCAGGACCGGGTACGCCCACAGATACTGGAATCTGCAGATGAGGTATTCCGCCACAGCGGACAGGCATACCACGCTGACGAAAAAGACAATGATTGATTTTTTAGTGTAACTGTGAAAATGCTTCATGAATCTCCTTTTGGTTTTGCGGTTTTATCGCCCTGTATTCCATAGGTACCGATAAAGTGTTCGATAAACGCGTTGACTTTTTTCATTGCTTCCTCATACTGTTCCGGCTCACGATCACAGAGCTGCACCAGTGTAGAAATTGGAGCTGAGTAGGCAAAGGCGAGCATGGCAGGATCACCGGGCCGCAGTGAGCCGTTTTCCATCATACCGGCAAAGATTTTCGAAAAGAGGGCTTCCAGGCCGGTACCGAAGTGTTTCGTGGCAAGGGTGCACACACGTGCATCACGGAACTGCTCGGTCAGCAGAATTTTCCGTGTCATGATGATTTTTTCATCATGCATGGTGAAGTCCAGCATACGCAGCGTAAGGGTTTTCAGTTCGCCTGCGCTTTGGGGAACAGCAGGCAGGTTTTCCGACGATCCGAACCGCTCGGCATAATAGCGTTTCATTTCGTCAAGAACTGCATTCCATAGTTCCTCCTTGCTGTCATAATGGCGGTAAAACCCCGACTTCACTACACCGACCGCTCCGGCGATGTCTTTCAGATTGGCACCGGCATAGCCGTCGCGCGAAAAAACGGTAAGCGCAGCTTCCAGAATTCTGCCTTTTGTATCGTTGGACATGGTACTTCTCCTCATGTGAAAATGTGACCCTGAGTTCACATATATTATAGTGAACTTCGGGTCACATGTCAACCGGTTTCAGATCAGCTTATTTTTTGTTCTGCATGATCAAGAATTCCAAGGCCTTTTCCAGTACGACTCAACATGCCGTTATTTGCATACATAAGTCGTTTATGATGGATATCAGATGAGGGCTGCAAAACATTGGAGCATCACGACCTTCAGCTTGTGGGAGTCCGCCTGAAAGACGGTACGGTTTTGACAAACATTTTCGGGCCCCCTGTGCAGGAGGGTTATACCGATATTGACGATCTAATTCTTGAGCTTTGCTACTCTTCGGGGAAGATACTTCCGCCGGAACAGGTAGACGCACTGATTTTTGCAAACAATTTTCCGTGGAGCAGGACGCTGGATGACACTGAACTTGTTTTTGTTCCAATAAAGTAAAAGCGATGTGAAATTTTAGTCTGCAGCATTGATAATGAGGTATAATTTAAATTCATCTCTTGACTCGTCCCTTGGAGGATAGAATAGAGTCTTAGATGTGGAAAGGAGATTCAATAAAATGCTGAAAATAAGTGAGTTTTCAAAGCTTTCGCATCTAACCGTTAAAGCCCTTAGGTTTTACGAAAGGGAAGGTCTTCTGAGCCCCGCCTCCGTTGACGAATGGAGTGGTTACAGATTTTACGAAACCTCTCAGCTTGAGATTGCTGCAAAAATAAAGTCATACAGACAGCTTGATCTGTCCATTGAAGAAATCAAAGCAGTGTTTTCGGGTACTGATGTAAAAGTAATTCTGCAGGAAAAACTCAAATCACTTGCAAAAGAAAAGCAGATGATTGAATCTCGTCTTTCCATAATCAAATCAATTTTGGAGGACAAAGAGATGAAATACCAAGTAACTGAAAAAGTGATTCCTGAAAAGATCGTTTATACTGCAGAAACAGTATTAAAGACTTATTCAGATATTATGCAGTGGATTCCGTCTGTCGGGCAGGAGTGCCTTAAGCTGAATCCGAATATGAAGTGCGCAGAGCCCCCGTATGAGTTCTGCGAGTATCTTGACGGCGAGTATAAAGAAACGGACATCAGAATCAGACACAATGAAGCCGTAACAGCATTCGGGAAAGAAAATGAACTTATCAGGTTCAAAACACTTCCAGAAGCAAAGGTTCTCAGCATATACCATAAAGGCTCATGTGCAAATATCGGTGAAGCATACGCATTCCTTATGAAATACACTGAGCAAAACGGATACAATACGGCGGGACTTGCCCGCGAATGTTACATTGATGGAATCTGGAACAAGGAATCGGAGGAAGACTGGCTGACTGAAATTCAGCTGCCGATTCTTTGACAGTCTGAACCGGGAGCAGCATATTTAAGTGCCTCTCCCGGAGTGCTTTATCTGTCACTGATATAGACGAGAAATCCGATCCCTGTTCCTGTCGGAATAAGGCTCGGATTTCTCAAATTTGATAGAAAAAAATCCCCGAAACTCTAATGCTCCGGGGATTTGAGGAGTGGACGATACAACCATCAAATATTTCTAAAATCCACTAATTACAATGGTTTTAGCATATCAGTAGGCCCGTTTTAGGCCCATTTTATCCTTGAAATGGGCTTGAAAAATGGGCCTAATTATCATATAATTTACTCGGATAATGGAGGCGTTATATGAGTGTTCTTATAGAGTAAATAAAAACGGAAAGAAAGAGTATAAAGTCAGATACTATTATTATCTGGACGGGAAAAAAGTTGATAGCAAAACGGGATGGTTCTCTTCCGAAAAAGAGGCGCAGGAAGAAGCCGACAGATTAACAAGAATTAAAGAGTTAGAAGATACTTATAAAGTTCCCGGATGAGAAACAGCGTCTGAAACATATCTTTGAAAAGCAGGTATACGGCCTGGCTCCGACAGAGATTATTTATAAAATCGCTACGAGTTATATCCTCGGTTTTGCGGAAGATTTTGACATTGAGAAGCACAATTTCCGCCAGGCCGATGCTCTGCCGTATGCCAAAGAGGGCAAGCTTCAGGAACTGCTGGACGAACTGTTCGATTAACGATATTTCGCAGTTAAAGCTTCGCTCCCCGGGACTGCACAGCAAGATTCCACACCCTCTCTCCGCGCGTAGCGCGGTTAAAAGGAGTGAAAAACGAAAATCACATTCTTGACATACCCTATATTATAGGGTATGATATCTACGAAAAGGAGAAGAAGCATGACAAGAGAGTTTGTAATTTTGCCTTCGTTTGCAGTTAAATGGAAGAACCTTGGACTGACGGATGACGATATGCGGAGGCTGGAGGAAGAAATACTGGAAGACCCTAAGGTAGGTCCTGTGATGCAGGGAACCGGCGGTGTCAGAAAAATGCGGTTTGCTTTTGAAAACCGAGGCAAGAGCGGCTCCGTGCGTGTTATCTATGTTGATTTTGAGGTTTATGAAAAGGTGTATTTTGTAGACACCTATCAGAAATCCGACAAGGAGAATCTTACAAAGGAAGAACGCAACAATCTGAAGAAAGCGGTTGAACTGCTTGAGTTATCACTTGAGAAAGGAAGCGGTAAGAAATGAGCAGATATGATGAGATAATGACCGGTCTGCAGGAGGCCATAGACT
>JAZLHH010000050.1:0-10776 GCA_045616745.1 Candidatus Limivicinus sp.
ATGCCGAAAACGGCATTGAACAGAAACAGCATGGGAATATTGAATCCCAGCCAGCGCATGACCCCGAGGAACAGGGATTCCCGGCCCCGTCCGTAACTGTTGAACAGATGCACATGGAAGAAGCTGAGAAACATGAAAATCGTTGCCAGACAGCGGGCCCGCAGGAATCCTGTTCCGAGAGCTATGGTCGAGGCGTCCCCGATAAAGAAGCGCATGACATAGGGAGCAAAAATCTCGTAGAGAGTAATGCTGATCACGGCGCAGATGATTCCGCACTTGAGGGAGAAGCGGCTGACCTTCCGCATCCGATCATAGTTCTTTGCGGAGTAGTTGTAGGCAACAATGGGAACCATACCCTGGCAGATGCCCACGCCTACATTCAGAGGAAGACGTTCGGCTTTCAGCACAATCCCGATGGCGGCCAGCGCCGTATCGCTGTAGGAGGACATCAGCTTGTCTACGATAATGTAGTCTACGTCGAAAAGGAATGTGGTAATGGCTGCGGGAAGCCCGGTTGAGAATAATTTGTATATACTCTGACGCTCCGGAAGATCCGTCGGCACTGTCATAACCAAGGCTGTAGACTTGCCCAGCTTGCGGGCAGTGAAGATAAAGTAAAGGCAGGAAATGCAGTTGGAAATCAGCGTGGCGATTCCTGCCCCAAGTGTTTCATTGCCCCGCGGGAGAATGACAAACATAAAAAGAGGGTCGAGGAAAATGTTGATGATTCCTCCCAGCATGATGCCGAATCCGGCTTTTTTGGACTCTCCCACACTGCGGATCAGATTGGACAGGGCATTGGAAAGAATCGTCGGCAGAGCACCGAAAACGATAACACAGCATGCATAGCTTCTGGCAAAGTCATAGGTATCGGAATTGGCACCCAGCAGACGGAGCAGCGGCTTCATGAAAATAAGCGTCAGTACGGAAAAAAGAACTGCCAGGCAGATTTCCAGATAAACACTGAAGCTGAATACTTTTTTTGCCTCATCGCTCCGATATTCACCGAGCAGACGGGAAATGAGAGATCCGCCACCGACGCCGGCAATGGATGAAATGGGAATCGCAATATTGAAAACCGGAAGAATCAGCGAAGCGCCGGCAACCATATAGGGGTTGTTCGTCCTGCCGATAAAAAACGTATCGGCAATGCTGTATATGAGAACAATCAGCTGTCCCATGATGGTCGGAATTGCCATGGTTCCTACGGCTTTCGCCACGGGCATCGTCTCAAACAGTTCTTTGTTTTTGTTTTCGTTTGCATGCATGTTTCATATCTCCAACCCTGAAAACAGGAGACGGAAAGTCAGACGATCCGCCGTCCTGAAATTATAACGCTTTCGGGTGGGAAAGCAAAGACCTAAGCAATGATTCTTTTTTATATTTTGCTGCATTTATCGGGAATTTGAGTCCGGCCGGTGTTGCAGTTGACTATATTCCGGAAAAGGAATAGATTTGATGGGTAGAAAAATCGGGTGCGATGCTGGAACTGCGCCCGGACCTGATGAAATGACAACACCGGAAGAAAGGATACCCAGACTATGAAATTCTCGGAAATGAAGTATACCCGTCCCGATATGGATGCGGTGAAGGCAAAACTGGAAGAACTCACGGGAAAGCTTCGTGCAGCTTCAGATTATGAAGAGGCCAAAGAGACTTTCCTGGAGGAACAGGCAGAGTACCGGCATATTGTGACCCAGTCGGTACTGGTTTCCATCCGCCATTCCATTGATACCAGAGACAGCTTCTATGAAGAGGAGCAGAACTTCTTCAACGCCGCTATGCCGGAACTGCAGGGAACAATGCAGAACTGGATGATGGCTATGATGGAGAGCCCGTTCCGGGAGGATTTTTCCCGGGAATACGGGGATCTGATGTTTGTGAATACGGCAATGCAGCTGAAGACATTTCAGCCTTCCGCGGAGTTTGTTGCTGCCATGCAGCAGGAAAACGAGCTGGCGGACGGATATGAAAAGCTCCTGGCCTCTGCCGCAATTCCCTTCGAGGGGAACATCTATACCCTGTCACAGCTGACACCGTTCAAAAATGACCCCGACGATGCCCGCAGACTGGAAGCATGGAAAGCGGAAGGAAAATGGTACAAGGAAAATCAGGAACAGCTGGACGAATACTATGACAAGCTGGTCAGACTGCGCGACAACATGGGCAGAATGCTGGGCTATGACGGATATACAGAACTGGGATACTACCGCATGGGCCGCAACTGCTATACAAAGGAGGACGTGGAAAAATTCCGGGAAGCTGTAGTAAAGTATGTGGTTCCCGTGGCGGCCGATGTATACCGCCGTCAGGCGGAGCGGCTGGGCAAAGAATATCCCATGAGCTTTGCGGACAACGCACTGGAATTCCGCTCCGGCAATCCTCGCCCCGCAGGCAATCCGGATGAGATTCTGGCAGCCGGTAAAAAGTTCTACGAGGAACTTTCCCCGGAAACCGGGGAGTTCTTCAACATGATGCTGGAGAACGAACTTCTCAACGTGCTGTCTACGGAAGGAAAACAGGCCGGCGGCTACTGCGAAGGGATTCCCGACTACGAGGTTCCCTTTATCTTTGCCAACTTCAACGGGACACAGGGAGACGTGGAAGTTGTCACGCATGAAGCGGGACACGCCTTTGAAGCCTGGATGAACCGGAAGAGAATCCCACTGGAATACTGCTTCCCCAGCATGGAAGCATGTGAAGTCCATTCCATGTCCATGGAGTTCTTTGCCGAGCCCTGGGCGGAAACATTCTTCGGAGGCGATGCCGGCAAGTTCCTCTACAGTCATCTTTCCGGTGCGCTCACATTTATTCCTTATGGAACCATGGTGGATCATTTCCAGCATATTGTCTATGAAAAACCGGAAATGACGCCCCGTCAGCGGCACGACACTTGGAAGGAACTGCTGGGAATCTATATGCCCTGGATGAAACTGGACGGAGAAATTCCCTTCTATGCGGACGGCGAGGGCTGGCAGAGACAGCACCATATCTACTCATCCCCGTTCTACTACATTGATTACTGCCTGGCGCAGACGGTATCGCTGGAGTTCTGGAAGATGATCGGAGAAGATATGGCAGATGCCTGGAAACACTACATGGCTTATACCGCACTCGGCGGAAGCCTGACCTTTACGGAGCTTCTGAAAAATGCGGAGCTGGAGAGCCCCTTTGATGAGAACTGCCTCCGCAGTATCTGCGAAAAGGCTGCGGTGTTCCTGAGACAGTACGATCTGTCGGGAATACGATAAGCTCTTTACGATAACAAAAGCAACTGTGTTCGACGGGATCGTAGAACGCAGTTGCTTTTTCATTATTTTAATTACTGCTGCAGGTATTTTTCCCGGAGGAGAAGCTTTTTCTCTTCCGTAAGGCCGAGACCATTTTCCAGAAAACTGTCAAAACTGCCCCAACGCCCGTCAATCCGCTGCAAAAGCGCCTGCAGAAATTCCGGCCAGGCACCGAACAGATACTGAACGGACTTTTTCAGATTCGGAATCATCCAGCCGCCCTGAGAGCGATAGATTTTCACTCTGGCGCATATTTCAGCGTCCATATTCTCATTGGTGAACAGATAATCCCGGAAAATGACCTCGTCGGAAACGCCGAGAATCTTCTGAATGATGAGAGAGGCAAATCCCGCCCGGTCTTTTCCGGCAGTACAGTGCCAGAGCACAGCGCCGCCTTCATTTTCAAGAAGACAGTCGATGAACTTTGCATATTGCTGCAGAGCAAAATCACTCTCGGCCATATCGGCATAGGTCTTCATCATGAAAGCTCGTGACCGCCTGGGACTGCGGGCCAGGTCACGGGTCTTCTCATCAAAAGTTTTGGTTTCGTCCTCTCTTGTGATTCCCGGGGTGATTTTGGCGATCACGGGCAGATGCATGTATTTTGCACCCGGGATATCCGCATCCGGATGTTCCTCAACCTCCTGATAGGAGCGCAGATCGATGACAAGAGAAACGGTCTCTCCCAAAACCCGGAGGTCTTCCGGAGAAGCATTTTCCAGATTGCCGCTCCGAATCAGAAGGCCAGGACGGATTGTTCTCCCGTCGGCGCCTGCCATTCCGCCCAGATCACGGGTGTTGGGGAGCATTTCCAGAGGTATTTTCTTGCTGAGACCGTCATGCGGTATTTTTTTCATGAACATTGCGAGGATTCTCTTTCTGTTTGTTGTGTTATTTATGATACTACGTTTTCCGATAGAAGGACAAGCGCAGTTTTTCAAAGTTTTATGAATTTGCGGTAATTCTCGCAAAGATATATTTACTTATTCTGCAAAAAAGTGTAACATTACCTGGCACGGATTTGTCATCCGGAATCAGTTTTGAGAAAAGGAGCAATGCAGTATGACAACTGTCGGTGAACTGTTCTCAGAAAACAGCGGAACTGCGGAAGAAAAAGAAATCGTCCGGCAGCTTGCTGCGGAGCTGAAGGGGAAGACCGGCTTGGACATCCGGGTCCGGAGTTTTGTCAAAGACAGGAACAGTATTTATGAGTTGTTTGTTCCCGGTTTTTCCACGCCTTCCGGAAAAGAAGTGAAGCTGGCCTCGGTGAAAAATATACATCCGGAAATCGGTCAGCTGAGCATGTGGTTCGCAGATCTGACGGACAAGGGCTATAACCGGCCGCCCTATCGCTACGGTGCGGATACGGACCTGACCTTTATCGGACAGCGGCTGAAAAAGACATTTGACTATTTCGTAAAGAAAAAGTGAGATAAATAATACTGCATAACCAAGAGCCAATTCGGCAGGTTATGCAGTATTTTTATGCTTTCAGAGGAATGCTATTCCGGAATCTGCTCTTCTGCAGGTTCGTAGCCTTTGTTCACCAGACGGCTTTTTACCCGGTCGGTAATCACAGTGGAAATAATACCGGCTACGGGAACCCCCAGAAGCATACCGGCCATTCCGAACAGGCCGCCGCCGATAATAATGGAAGCGAGAACCCAGAGCGGGCTGAGACCGGTGGAGTCACCGAACAGAATGGGTTTGATGATATAGGCATCGCAGGACTGGCTCAGTGCAGTATAGATAACGAACCAGAGCGCGCCCAGCGGATTGATAAGTACAATCAGGAAACCGCTGATGACCAGCCCGATAATCGGACCGAAGGTAGGGATGAAATTGGTAACGGCAACCACGACGGTTATGAGAGGCGCATAGGGAAGGCGCATAATCTTCATGAAGAGGAAGCACATGGCACCGACAATCAGAGAGTCCAGCAGATTCCCGCCGAAAAACTGCATGAAGATTTTATTGCTGTCGGCACAGAATTTGGAGAATCCGGGGAGACGGTCCTTGGGAACGAGGGACTTGATATAGCGCTTCAGGGACCCGATGACGGTATCTGCATCGAGAAGAATGTAGACGGTGAACATGACGGCAATAAAGGAATTCATCATCTTCTTGCCCGCACTGACGCCGGCGCCGATCAGGCCTTCGTACTTGCTGCCGAGCCAATTGACGGTTTTGATAATGATGTTTTTCCAGTCAAGCTGGGAGAAATCCAGAGAAGAAAGACCGAGCTGCTCCATGTACTGGCTGTTTTCTGCCAGGAAATCTTCCGCCTTGTTGACTACGTCGGATGTATAAACTTCCACATTCTCGGCCAGCAGCACGACAGACTGCGCAAGCTCCGGAATGACCATGTATACAAGAAGAGCCAGAATGCCGGCAAAGATAATCAGGGTTATGATGACAGACAGGAGATGCGCCGTTTTCCGATTTTTCATTCTCCCGAACACCCGGCTCCGGAAAAACCGGACAATGGGGAACAGAAGGTAGGCAATGACGGCACCGGAAAACACCGGAGAAATAACGCCCCCGATAAATTTCAGCGCACCGAGCACGGGCTTGATATTGCTGATGAGCATATAAAACAGAATCGCGCCGCACAGAACCAGAAACAGCTGGAGCGGACGGCTTCCGCTGATTTTTTCTTTCAGTTTTCTGTTCATGTCTGTTCCTCCCCGGAACATATATTCTTTCTGTAATAATAGCAAATATTACAAAGCAAAGCAACTGCAGGGAACAGTGTCAGACCTTCCGGGAGAAAAGCATCGGGGGATACCGATTCGAAACGGAGTATGCTATAATCATGACGAACATTTTGAAGACAGACACAGAACAGAAAGGAAATCCATGAGAGCTGCAACGCATATTGCCGGCGGAATTCTGGCGGCAGAACTCCTGATGCTGAAAAAATGTCCGGATCCCTCGGAAACGCAGCTGACGGTTATTCTCGGGAGCGCAATCTTTGGGTCAATTGCTCCGGATATCGACAGCGTCGACTCCAAAATATCCAATTCCGGACTGTTTGCCAAAATACTGGGCGCCATTACGGAAAAGAAGGAAGGCCACCGCGGGAAACTGCATACGCCGTTTTTCTGTATCATTGCTGCAGCAATTCTGTATTTTGCATTGCCGATTCTGGCAAATTATCTCCCGGTTAATATTTTATGGGGGCGTCTGGCAGTGATGGCAGCGGCTGTCGGATACCTTTCCCATCTGGCACTGGACCTGTTCAATCCTGGAGGAATTATGCTCTACAGCCCGTTTTCCAAACGGCATTATCATTTGGGGATGATTAAAACATACTCTCTGGGGGATTGGCTGGTATGCATCGGCCTCGCCGGCATTGCGACATGTCTCGCCGTAAAGATGGGAATTATTCTCTGGCAGTAGAATATTTGGAAAAGCGTATTGCCACGGGAACCGATTTTAGATTATAATCGCTACATGAGAACTTTTACGGACAGACAGCTTTCGGGCTGTCTGTCCGTCGGCAGATACTGTATATGGAAAAGAAAAGAAGATACGGAAAATTTTTTGACAAAAAACTGGAAATTCTGAGGATGGGCAGACTGGCAGCTTTGTTTGCTGCGGCCGTTACCCTGGTTTTTCTCTTTGTCATCGGGATATCGAGAGTCAGCGGCAATTCCATGGAACCGACACTGCACGACGGCCAGCCGGTCGTTTTTCTGCGCCTGCAGAGAGATTACAGCCGCGGTGATGTGGCAGCGGTCCGCACGCCAGCGGGGGAATGGATTGTGAAAAGAGTTGTTGCTGTAGCCGGGGACACGGTTGACATTGCCGGGGGTTTTGTGACGGTAAACGGAGAAGCAGTCGGTTCGGCAGCCGGTCCGACGGAGGAAAGCGGGTTCAGCGGATATCCGCTGCTTCTGAAAAGCGGCCAGATTTTTGTTCTCGGTGACAACAGTGCCGCTTCGGTGGACTCGAGAACTTACGGACCGCTGGCTGTCAGCCAGACACGTGGGAAGATTGTGGGGTATTAAATGGCAGACATTACTAATATAGTAGACAAACTTCTGGCAGAATACCCTGAGGCAGATTGCACACTGGATTACCAGTCGGACTGGCAGCTGCTGTTTTCTGTCAGGCTCGCTGCCCAGTGTACAGATGAGCGGGTAAACCGGATTACTCCGGCGCTGTTCGAAAGATTTCCGACGCTGGAGGCATTTGCCGAGGCGAATGTGGAAGAAGTGGAACAGTATGTTCATTCCTGCGGTTTTTACCGGGCAAAGGCAAAGGATATTGTAGAATGCGCGAAACAGCTGCTGGAAAGATTCGACGGAAAAGTCCCCGGAACCATGGAGGAACTGACTTCCCTTCCCGGCGTGGGCCGAAAAACAGCCAATCTGATTTTGGGCGATGTGTATCATATTCCGGGGAGTACGGTGGTAGATACCCACTGCATCCGGCTTTCCAACCGTTTGGGACTGGTTACGGATCTGAAGGAACCCGAGAAGATTGAAATGGAGCTCCGAAAACTGCTTCCGGCGGAGAAATCTTCCCAATTCTGCCACTGTATTGTTCTTCACGGCCGCCGGATTTGCAAAGCAGCGAAGCCCGACTGCGGGAATTGCTGCCTGAAGGAATACTGCCGTTTCTATGCTGAAAAATGACGAATTTCCTCTCGGAAACACGCATAAAAAAACCTGAAAAAATAGTAAAAAAACTATTGACTTGCGCAGGCCGATTTGGTAAACTAATCGAGCCTGCGCAAGTGGGCATTTTATGCGTTGAAGCGGGAGATTGCTCGCAAAGCGAGGTAACTTCCGTGGAGTATGTCCGGCATTCTGTTCTTTCAGAATGCACAATCGGGCGGCTGGAGTCCCTGAACTATGCACGCGTATATCGCAGGGGCGAAGAATGACCGGCCACAAGCCGGTTTGTTTTTCGGAACTGGCCTGATACGCACGGTAGTGTGTATGAAAATGGGCTTCATCCGTACGAAAGAAAAATCGTACGAAATAAGGAGTAAAGAAATGGCAAACCAGACCCAGAAGAACATGATCCGTATCCGCTTAAAGGCATACGATCACCAGCTGATTGACAAGGCTGCAGAGACAATCGTCGAAGCTGCAAAGAGGACCGATGCAAAGGTTTCCGGCCCCATCCCCCTGCCTACCGAGACCGAAATCGTCACCATCCTCCGCGCTGTTCACAAGTACAAGGACAGCCGTGAGCAGTTTGAACGCCGCACTCACAAGCGCCTCATCGACATCATGAACCCGACGCAGAAGACGGTTGAAGCTCTGATGAGCGTCGAAGTCCCCGCCGGTGTCGAAATCGAAATCAAGCTGTAATTATTAAAAGTAAGTAACCCGCATTTCGCAGTCGTTGCGAAGGGGTTAAGTTGCCAGCCTCCGGCTATGAGCCATGCTAGGTAACCAATAACCGTTAGGAGGAAAAACAATGAAGAAGGCCATTATTGGCAAAAAGGTCGGAATGACTCAGATCTTCGACGAAAAAGGCAAAGTCATTCCCGTCACTGTCATTGAAGCAGGGCCCTGCACGGTAACTGCCAAGATGACGAAGGAAAAGGAAGGCTATGAAGCCGTCCAGCTCGGATATGAAAAGTCCGACGAAAAGCACATGAGCAAGCCCGAGCAGGGCCACCTGAAAAAAGCAGGTATCGAGCTCATGAAGCACCTCAAAGAGTTCCGTCTCGAGAACATCGCCACTTTTGAAATCGGCGACGTAATCAAGGCAGACATCTTTGCAGAAGGCGACAAGGTCGATGTTACCGGTATCAGCAAAGGTCACGGCTACGCAGGCGTTATCAAGCGCTACGGCCAGGGCCGCACTCCTACCAGCCACGGCGGCGGTCCTGTTCACCGTCATGCAGGCTCTATGGGTTCTTCCGCTGATCCCTCCCGCATCATGCCGGGCAAGCGTCAGGCGGGCCACTACGGCGTAGACCAGGTCACCGTTCAGAATCTTGATGTTGTAAAAGTTGACCCCGAGCTGAACCTCATCGCAATCCGCGGTGCAGTTCCCGGCCCCAAGGGAAGCATTGTTTACATCAAGGATACCGCCAAGACCCAGATCGTCAAGAAGGGCGATGCAGGTATCTCCACCAACCCGCAGAAGGCTTCCGCTCGTATCAACCCGCAGAAGGCTTCCGCAAGAAACATGTAAGGAAAGGAGAGCAACATAAATGCCTAAAGCAAAACTGTTCGACATGGCAGGCAAAGAGATCGGCGAGATCGAGCTCTCCGAAGCCATCTTCGGCATCGAGCCGAACAAGAGTGTTCTGCATGATTCCGTCAAGAATCACCTCGCAAACTGCCGTCAGGGTACGCAGAGTGCTCTCACCAAGGGTGAAGTTTCCTTCACCACCAAGAAGCCTTGGCGCCAGAAGGGCACCGGCCGTGCACGCGCCGGCTATGCAGGATCCCCTGTGTGGACTCACGGCGGCGTAGCATTTGCTCCGAAGCCCCGGGATTACAGCTACACCCTCAACAAGAAGGTGAAACGCCTGGCTCTCAAGTCTGCTCTTTCTGCAAAAGCTGCTGAAAACGAGATTCTCGTTGTTGACGGCCTGAAGATGGAAGAGATTAAGACCAAGGAATTCAACGGATTCCTGAAGAAAATCGGTGTTAACGGCAAGGCTCTTGTTGTTACCGAGAACGTGGATGAGAAAGTTTACAAATCCGCAAGAAACATTGCAGGCGTTCAGACCACGGTTGCTACTATCCTGAGCCCCTACATGATTCTCACCAACGGTGTCATGGTTGTTGACAAGGCAGCCCTGGCAAAGATTGAGGAGGTGTTCGCTTGATGAAAACAGCATATGATGTAATTATTGCTCCGATCATCACCGAGCAGTCCATGGAAGACCTTGACATCAAAAAGTATGCTTTTGAAGTTGCCAAGGACGCCAACAAAATTGAAATCAAAAAAGCAATCGAGGAAATCTTCGGCGTAACCGTGATTAAAGTCACCACCGAGAATATTTCCGGCAAGAAAAAACGCACCGGTGCCTACCCCATGGGAAAGACCGCTGCCCGCAAGAAGGCCGTCGTAAAGCTCTCTGCAGATTCCAAGAACATTGAGCTGTTCGAAGGCATGGCATAAGGAGGAAAGATAAATGTCTATTAAAACATACAGACCGACTACTCCTGCCAGAAGAGGAATGTCCGTTTCCGGTTTTGACGGTGTCGACAAGCACGCCAGACCCGAGAAGAACCTCACCGAGGTTCTGAAGAAGAACGCAGGCCGCAACTCCTACGGTCGCATCACTGTCCGCCATCAGGGCGGCGGCAATCGTCAGAAGTACCGCATTATCGACTTCAAGCGCAACAAGCTGGATGTCAGCGCCAGGGTCCTCCGTCTGGAGTACGACCCCAACCGCACCGCATTCATCGCCCTGTGCGAGTATGAAGACGGCGAGCGCCGTTACATCCTGGCTCCTGTCGGCCTCAACGCAGGCGATACCGTCATGGCTTCCGCCGCGGCCGAC
>JAZLHH010000051.1:0-10731 GCA_045616745.1 Candidatus Limivicinus sp.
CAGATCAATCTTTCGAGAAAGTGAATAGTAATGAATACGAACAACGAAACCATGGCGACATTCAAAGCGTTATTAATGTCAGAGGAAAAATCCGAGGTCACTATCTACAAATATCTGCACGATGTGGAGATGTTTCTTGCGGTTATTTTTATTTATCAATTCTTCCTGCTTGAAAAGATGAGCTTATAAAAAATGCATACTGTGTCCGGCTCATATGTGACTCATTTGAAACGGTTTGTTACGGCAGGAACGGTAATCAGTTTATCTGCCGAGTACGGGGTGAGAGGACAGACCAGATTTGTCCCTGCAAACGCCACGTCAACCGTGAGTATGACCAAAAGAATCTATCTGGACCCTGCTGAGAAAGATTAATCGTCCAGCTTGAATCCTTCTCCGTGGACCTCTGTAGAGTCTACAACGAAGGTGAACGCCGCAGGATCGGTCTGTTTAATCAGCCGGAGGGTCTGAGCCAGTTCCTGGCGGCGGGTGACGGTGACGATCATCTGTTTTTCCGTTCCGGTATATCCGCCGTAGGCGGGAATGACCGTGGTCCCGCGGTCGGTAAGAGTGTTCAGCACGTTTGCCACCCGGCTTCCGTTTTCCGTGATGGTGTAGATGACCTTCGCATAGTCGACACCTTCAGCCAGGGCGTCAATCACGCGGGAATTCACCATGATCGTAATCGTGGAATAAAGCGCCACGTCAATATCCTTAAAAACGCAGACGGCCACCGCGACTACCGTGATATCCAGAAAAAGAAGCAGTGTGCCGGCAGGAACGTTCGGGAGCCATTTTTTCAGCAGAAGTGCCAGAAGGTCTGTCCCGCCGGTGCTGATGCCCCGGAGAAAAAGGATTCCTACCCCGAGCCCGCTCAGCGCGCCGCCGAAGAAAGAGGCAATCAGGGCGTCGTTTTGGTACTGCGGGAGAACGGCTGCACCAAGATCGATAAATACCGAAAGCAGTACCGTGGAAATCAGGGTAAACGCTAACGATCTGGGCCCCAGAAGCTTCCATGCGGCCAGTAGCAGCGGAATATTCAGCATCAGAGTCCAGATACTGACCCGGATGGGTGTGACACAGGCAAGGGCCGTAGCCAGGCCGGATACGCCCCCTGCAGCGATATCGTTGGGGATGGTAAACATGGCCAGGGAAACACCGATCATGGCGCAGCCAATCACAGAGTAGATCAGGTCAAGAAGAAACCGTCCGGTTTGATTTTCTGTAAAGTAAGCTTTCATTTATCAATAAGAATTCTCCATCTGCAACTGCGAAGGATCCGGCTGCCCGGATGCAGTGTCGAAAATATGCAGTCCGAGGAGGTCGGAGAGGACCTCCAGCATGCGGACGCCTCCGATACTGTTTCCTTTTTTGTCCAGTGCCGGACCGTAGGTCCCGATTCCCAACCGGTCTTCCGCACAGGCCATGATTCCTCCGCCGACACCGCTTTTTGCAGGAATCCCCACGCGCACGGCAAACTCGCCGGAACCGTCATACATCCCGCACGTAAGCATCAGCGTCTTTACGACCCGTGCGGTATACGGTTGCATCCGCCTTTTTCCGCTGTCAGGGTCAACTCCTCCATGGGCAAGAACGCCTGCCATGTTTGCGAGCGAAACGGCATTGACACTCAGGGAGCACATCTTAAAGTATAAATCCATGATTTCGGACACATTTCCGCTGAGAACACCTTTGCTTTCGAGCAGATATCCGATGGCACGGTTGCGGCTGCCGGACCCGAATTCAGACTGGTATACGTCTTCATCCAGCCGGATGCCGTCATCAGAGCACAGCTTCCGGGTATAGGAAAGCATTTCCTCAAAACGGAATTTCGGCGCCAGGAGGCTTACCACCTCGATGGCCCCTGCATTGATCATCGGGTTATAGGGGCGGTTGGATACCGTGTCCAGCTTGATGATTGAATTAAAGGCATCTCCCGTCGGTTCCATCATGACGTGAGAGAAAACTTCGCCGGTACCGAAAGTTTCAAGTGCCAGAACCAGCGTGACGACTTTACTGATACTCTGGATCGTGAAACGTTTTTCCGCGTCCCCCAACAGAACCCGCTTTCCGCCAATCGGAGCAATGCAGAGGCCGATTTCTTCCGGGTCGGCTTTTTTCAGTTCCGGAATATAATCTGCCGCCTTTCCCTGTTTTACAAATTTTTTTCCATAGGCAACGGCTTTTCGTGCAGCCTCCTCCATCATCATAGACGAATTCTCCTTAGAAACAGCCGGCAGCTGAAAATCACCTGCCGGCCTCAATCCCTTCCGAAAGAGGTCAGTTCTGCTGATTCTTTCTACGCTCGGCAACACCGTTCAGGTAGTACAAAGCTGCCCAGCAGGCGTCATGGGAAGCGGTCTGGTAACTTAAGTTATCCGGATAGATTTCAACAAAATCGAGTCCCTCTGCTCCGGCAAGACCGGCCTCATGAAGCATCATACAGAGCTCATAGGAACTTAACCCGCACATATCCTGCGGGCCCTGCGGCATGCATGCCGCATCCAGAGCATCTGCGCAGATGGTGATATACACAAGATCCGTATCCGTGAACACGTTCCGGATGGCTTTGTCGATGGATGCCTTCCAGCCGTTTTCCTTAATTTCCCGGGCAGGGATGACCTGTGCGCCGTATTTCAGGGCATTGGCATATTCCTCTTTATGGTTTCTTGGGCCGCGGATCCCGATATGCGCAATTTTTTCGGGGTTCATGTTCGGGTCGTTGTACAGTTTGTAGAAAGGCGAACAGCGGGCCAGTTCGTCATCGCCGAAATGGGAATAATTGTCCAGATGGGCGTCGAAATGAAGAACACCGATTCGCTTCGGATGCCGTTTGGCAATCTCCGAGATGATCGGATAGGCAATTCCGTGGTCGCCGCCGAAGGTGACAGGGAAAGCGCCCGCGTCCACAATCTGCCCGATCCGCTCGCGGATTGCCGCAAATGTCAGATCATAGTCTCCGTTTCTGCAGATCACATCACCGAAATCTCCCGCTTTCAGATAATCGAAGGAGTCGATGCCGAAATCCGGAAGAAATCCGGTATACCGGACGGAAACGGAACGGATGGCTTTCGGTCCTTCGGTGCAGGAGGAGAAGCCGCCAATCGTGCAGCCGCCTTCCCACGGAATGCCTGTGATTACGGCGTCCATTCCCCTGAGATCTTCCGTATTCTCAAGAACCGGAAGGTTGAGCCAGGAGGGAACGCCGCTGTAGACATTGTTCGGCAGAAAAGCGGGATCATAAATTGTGGGTTTACTGTTTCTCATAGTTCAGTCCTTTTTAATGATATGATAATGTCAAACGGTATATTTGACTATATCACATTATAGACAGGAAAAATCAGGAAAGTCAAGGCAGATATTTTGCAATGTCAAAAGTTTTGACAATGTAAAACAAACATGCTATACTTCTTTCATCAATCGAAAGGCGGACCTGCGATGGCGAAATCACCGAAAATCATTCAATCTGTCCAGCGTGCAGCGGATATCATTACCTGTTTCCACGGCACACCGGTGGAACTTTCTCTCAGTGAAATCAGTGATAAGCTGGGACTGAATAAGAGTACGGCGCACGGAATCATCAGTACACTTTGTGCAAACGACTTTCTCGAGCAGGCACCTTCCGGAAAATACAGGCTCGGCCGCGTATTTTCCGCATCTTTCGGTGATGACCGGAATACGAAGAAAATGATCCTGCGGGAAAAGGCGCAGCAGCCCATGCAGCGCCTGGCAGACCGGTTTTCCGGCAGTGTGGCACTTCTTTACAGAGAGGGAAACGACCTGATCATTCTGAACCGGGTCACTCCCTCCGAGGCAAATTACGTCATCTCTGTCCATGATTCGGTTATCCGTCCGCTGCATACTTCGGCCTCGGGAAAACTTCTTCTCGCCGGTTTCGGAGAAGAGGAGCTGGAATCTTATCTGGAAGGAAATCCGCTGATCCGGGTTACCGAGCATACGCTTTGCACGAAAGAAGAACTGAAGCGGGATCTTGAACAGATCCGCTCCCGCCAGTATTCCACAGAGAATGAAGAACTTGGTTCGGGTATTTATGCGGTTTCCGTTCCGATCTATGATCAATCGCGGCGGCTGTATGCCACGTTGAGTATTACCGGCCTTGCCAATCCGATCCGGGACAATGAAGAACTGGTCCAGGAACTGAAAGAAACCGCAGATCTGCTGAGCCGGCAGTTTTTTTACTGATTCAGAAATAAAGACAGAAAATAGAAATACGAAAACGCGTTTCGAACTGCCAAAGGCAGAAACCAGACGCGTTTTTGCAGTTAGTCTTCGTGACGAAAATTTTATATAAACAGCAGGAATTTGATATTATTCAGCGGTATCTGTGTATTATCTTCAAAATCTGTTTTTTATAATTTGACGCAAGGGTCAAAAGCCCGCAATGCACGGCACGCCTGTGCAAAAGCAAGGTTGGCCCGTAAAAAACAGGAGGAGAAAATAATGAAGAAGTTTATGGCAATGCTGCTTGCAATGTCCATGCTGCTTTCTCTTGCGGCATGTTCTTCGCAGGAAGCGGCAGCACCTGCAGCTGCGGCGGCAGGTTCACAGGAAACTGAAGCGAAGACCGAAGTTCCCGGTGAAGTGGAAGTTGTAACGTATTATTGTTCCATCGGCGCTTATCTCGGCCCCCTTCAGGAGGAGATTAACAAATGGAACGAAGGCGCCGGCAAGGAAAAGGGTATTTTCATTGAACTGACCAGCGATATCAATTCATACGAAGAAAATCTGGATGCTCTTCTTACTTCCGGAGGTATGGCATACGATATCTTTGACGCCGGTCTTGATTATCCGTGGCGTGTGGATTACTGCTATGATCTTAACACCATCGAGAATGAAAGCCTTAAGGCTCTCGTGGCAAGCTACGATTCTTACAGCAGAGAGGGGTTCAATGTTCTTCACGGAAAAGAGTTTGCCCTTCCGCTGGAAGTGGTTCCCGTGAAATTTGCCGTAAATAAGGATCTGTTCGACAAGAACAATCTTGAACTGCCGAAGACCTGGGACGATGTTGTCAATGCCGCAAAGGTGATCACCGAGAACGGCGGCGGTGAGGAATTCGGTTTCGGATGGTCAAACTGGAGCTGGAGCTTCTACCGTCTGATGATGAAATTCTCAGCTCCTGGAAACGGAAGAATCTGGTGGGATCCCACAACAGAAACTTATGATTTCACCCAGTATAAAGTTCCCATGGAAGCGCTGACCACCATGTACAAGAATGACTGGATGATGGGCGCCGATGACCTTGGAATTGATGAGATCCGTGCTCAGTTCGCAGCCGGAAAGGTTGGCATGTTCCCTGCTCCCTCTTATGATGTCGGTGTTTATACCACGCAGTTCCCTGCTCAGTGCAACTGGGTCGCCATTGATCCTCCGGTAATCAATGAGGGAGAATCCTACAAGGGCATTTATCTGGAGCGTGTATCCGCTTCCATCTCCACATCTGTATCACCCGAACGTCTGGATGCCGTTGCGGAAGCTCTGGCTTTCCTGAATGGCGATGAAGTGAATACCAAAATGTACCAGTCCACCGGGATGATCCCGTATAAGGCATCTCTGATGGAAGGGGTAGCGCTCGATGTTGAGAGCCCGCAGTTCGAGTTCATGGCTGACACCGCTGACTATGTACCGATGTGCCTGTACCCCGATTACGAAGTTACCATCGAGGGTGAGGATGCCAATGAAGTCTTCAATGCCGTGATGCACGGTGAGGTTGATTTCGATACCGCGGCAGAAGATCTGAGAAGCCGTTTCCAGGCCGGTTATGACGCCGGTAAAGCAAGCGGAATCGATCTGGAGAGATTCCATTATGATTACAGCTTAGCAAAGTAATGAACCAAAAGAGGGCGGTGTCTTCCTGAGAGACCACGCCCTCTCTTAAAAAAACCATTCAGATCTGACCGAAAATCGGTAAAGGGTGAGTTTTATGAAAAAGAAACACAGTCACAAATTAAGAACCAGAGAAATTGTGCAAAGCTATCTGATGATTGCCGGCAGTGTGCTGGGCCTTCTTATTTTCGTGGTATTCCCGCTGTTCTGGCAGCTCCGGTGGTGCCTGTTCTCCTATAAAGGCCATGGAGCGATCACTTTTGTGGGTTTGGATCAGTTCGTGCGTGCGTTTGAGCGTTCCCCGAAATTCTGGCTCTCTGTCAGAAACACCTTTGTGTTTGCTTTCGGCAAGCTCCTCGTGGAGATCCCGCTGGCATTGATCCTTGCCTTTATTCTCACAAGAAATATCAAGGCAAAGTCTTTCTTCCGTTCGGTATTCTTTATGCCGTCCATGATTTCAGTCGCGGTCATCGGTGTTATTTTCACCTATTTCTTTGCGCATAATCAGGGGGTTATTAACTCAATTCTCCGCCAGTTCGGCGGGGAGGGTGTCAAGTGGTTTGCGGAGGGGGACACCTCCATGCTGGTTCTGATGATCGCATCGATCTGGCAGAACTTCGGTATCAATATGATTTTCCTGATGACCGGTATTCAGAGTATCGATCCGGTCATGTATGAGGCAGCCGGACTGGATGGTGCCGGCGGAGCAACCCAGTTTTTTACGATCACGATCCCGCTTCTGGGTCCGGTGCTGCAGATCGTTCTGATGAACGCAATTTTAGGTTCCCTGCATGTAACCGACCTGGTACTGACTCTTACCAACGGAAATCCCCTGGGAAAGACGGAAATGATGATGACATATATTTATAAACAGTTCTTCCTGAATACCTCCGGACGTGATTACGGCTACGGTGCCGCCCTGACGGTCATTACGGCAGGGATGCTTGGAATCGTCACGATCATCTATCTGGCAGTTACCCGGAAGAATTCGGATATTTATTAAGGAGGGTAGGAAATGGACAGATATGTCAGCAAAGGAACAAAGATCATTCTCTATGCGTGCCTGATCATCATTGCAGTGATCACACTGATCCCCCTTCTGTATACTTTTTCAGCGGCATTAAAGACGAATTTCGAAATTGCTCAGGGCGGAGTCAATCTGATCCCAAAGGAACCCACCTTGGATAATCTCAAGCAGGTCTGGGGCATGGGAGGAAGTTCTACATTTAAAAAGAGCACGTATGCGGATTATTTCATAAACTCCTTCATCATTTCCACCCTCTCAACGGTTCTGATCGTAATCCTGACCTCCATGTCGGCGTATTGTTTCGAGAGAGGAAATTTCCCCGGAAGAAAAGTGCTGTACTGGACGTTCCTGAGCACCATGTTTATCGGCGCAGGCACCGTGACGATCTTCCCGATCATGCAGATCACGAGTAAGTTCGGTCTCAATAACATGTGGGGTCTGATCCTGGTGGAAAGTTCGGTGGCCGGCGCCTCCAATCTTTTTCTCACCATGGGATACTTAAAGACGATTAGCAAAGAACTGGATGACGCCGCCAAAATTGACGGCTGTACCTTTTTCTCGACATGGTACAGGATCATCCTGCCGCTTTCCAAGCCGATCCTTGCGACAGTGGCGCTGATGTCATTTACCAGTGTATGGAATGACTATCTTCTTCCAACACTGATGCTCGCTACAAAACCCGACCAGATCACGTTAATTGTAGCAGTTACCAGACTGCAGTCCGCCGGCGGCGCCGGTGCCAGCCAGTACAATCTGATGATGGCCGGTACCGTCCTCACGATTCTTCCGGTGCTGATGCTTTTTGTTGTCATGAACAAGCAGTTCGTGGCCGGAATCACACAGGGAGCAGTCAAAGGTTAATGGGAGTTTTTTTGAAAATAAAGAAAAGCGGGAAGCGGAAGCTTCCCCCTTTTGTACAGTATACATTTTTTCCACTGCTGGAGTCTTTTCTCTTAGGAGCCGGGTTTTCGTTTTGTGATCCGCTTTTAGAGTCCCTCCCCACGTTTACGGTCTGTGCCGTTCGCTACGGGATGGCGGCAATCGCTGTGGTATGCTATACCATATTCTTAGGAAAACAGGGAAGGATACTTGAAAAAGAGAATCTCCTGGGCGGATTCCTGGCAGGACTCCTGGGCGCGCTGGCATCCGGGGCCTGTTATACGGGACAGAGCTTTTCGGGAGCCGGAAAAAGCGGATTTATCATTTCCATGTATGTGTTTTTCGTGCCGATTCTCGATCTTCTCAGGGGAAACCGGGTGAAGCCGAGAATCTGGGTCTGTGAAGGCTTCATTTTTGCGGGCCTTTGGCTTCTTTGTCTCAACAGTGAAACCGGTCTTTCCGGCGGCGACGCACTGCTTTTTCTCAGTTCTCTCCTGTATGCGCTGCAGGTTCTGGTATTTGACCGGTACATGAAAACCTGTGATCCGGCGCCTTTTACCACCGTCCTTTATGTGTCACAGGCTCTCTTTGCGGGCCTGGTCTCTTTTTTCCTTGAATCGCCGGATCCGGCCGTTTTCCGGGAAAACCTGGGAGCACTGATTCTTGTGGGAATCCTTTGCAGTGCGATTCCTTACACGGTGGGAGCTTATGCGCAGCAGGGAGGTGACGTGAACCGGCTGAGTATTCTGTGGAGCACGGAATCCGTGTTTTCCGTTTTGTGCGCGGCGGCCTTCCTTCACGAAAAAATGTCTCCGAAAGAACTCCTCGGCTGTCTGATCGTATTTGCGGCCGTGGTTTTGTCCTATGTGGAACCGAAGAACAAAAAGAAAGGAGAATGCCATGAAAACAGCGGACAGTTACTTTAAGACCGGAGATGAGGAACATCTGATTTCGCTCTGGAAGGAACTTCACCGGCATCCGGAACTGGGCATGGATCTTCCGGAAACTGTCTCCATCGTGGAAAAAGAACTGACAGACATCGGAATTCCGTTTACCGAAGAATTCGGAAAGGGAAGTGTTGTGGCGGAGATTGGAGAGAAAAATTCCGGGCCGGTGATTGCTCTCCGGGCGGATATGGATGCACTGCCGATCGAAGAAAAATGCGAAGACGAATACCGCTCCAAAAATCCCGGCAGTATGCATGCCTGCGGTCACGATTCCCATACGGCAATGCTTCTTGCGGCAGCCAGGGCACTGAAACGTGCCTGGGAGGAAGGAGACCTTTCCTGCAGGGTAAAGCTTCTATTTCAGCCCAGTGAGGAAACAGACCCCAGCGGGGCACAGATGATGGTGGAAAACGGAGTGCTCGAGGATGTCGATTATGTTTTTGGGCAGCATGTGGATCCGGCGTTTCCGACGGGAACCTTTGCTTTCTGCGATGGCCCGCTGTATGCCGGCAGCCGTTCCTATGATATTACTTTTACCGGAAAGTCCTCACATGCCACCGTTCCGCAGGCAGCGGCGGACCCGCTCGCAATGGCAGTCAGGGCATATGAAGGAATCTATCTGATGAAATGCAGGATGATCGGCCCGTTTGAGGAACATATCATTTCTGTTTCATCGCTTCACGCCGGAACCTGCCACAACATCATTCCGGATACGGCGGAAATGAAGATCTCTGTCCGGTTTTATGATCCCGGACTGGATAGAAAGATCCGGGAGAAGATACATAAAATCTGTGAGGATGCTGCGGAGGAATTCGGAGGCTCTGTATTTATTTCGGATGACGCCTTCTGCCCGGCACTCTGCACGGAAAAAGAAATGAATGAAATTGCAAAAAAGGCGGCAGTCCTAGCTGCCGGAACGGAAAACATTGTGGAAACAGGGCGGGACATGGCTTCTGAAGACTGTTCCTGGTTTCTGGAAAAATGCCCCGGCACCTATTCTCTTTTGGGAGCCAGAAACGAAGAAAAAGGATATACGGAGCAGCTGCACAATTCCCGTTTTCATGTGGACGAAAAAGCGCTTCTTACAGGAAGCAGGTATTTTGCACAGCTTGCGCTGATGTTTTAAGACAGGAGGAACTGTATGGGAAAATTTCTGATTGGATGGTCTGAAGTGGATATCACGCCGGACAGACCGGTTTTACTCTGCGGACAGTTTGCGGAGCGTGTTTCACAGTCTGTGGAAAAGCCAATCACGGCAACGGCACTGGCGCTTTCGGACAGCACGGAGCAGATGGTACTGGTCAGCGTGGATCTGGTAGATATTTCCGTTTCTCTTGCAAAAGCAGTAAAGGAAGCGGTTTCGGATGTGGAGGGACTTCAGCCGGAAAAAGTTATTATTGCTGCCATCCATACACATACGTCCATCGATTACGGATCAGATTATGAAAGCTACACCGACCGCTTCTGTGAATATGTAGATATTCCGTATGAGGATATGGGGCTAAGGAAAGAAGATTATCCTTATGTAACGGCGGCAGATACAAAGGATCCTGAGATTCTTTCACCCAAAGAAGCCAATGCTTTTCTTACGGAGAGGATCGCACTTTGTGTCCGTAAAGCCTGGGAGAACCGGAGGCCCGGTTCCATTGCCAATGCGTTCGGCCGCGCTGCCATCGGCATGTGCCGCCGGGTGCAGTATACGGATGCCACCGCCGCCATGTGGGGCGATGCCGATACAGCAGTATTTGAATCGCTGGAAGGCGGCAGCGATACCGGCATGGAACTGCTTTTCACCTTCGATGAAAAAGGCGGCTTTACCGGCGTGATTCCGAATATCGCCTGCCCGGCGCAGTGCGTGCAGCACAGGCTGTTCATCTCACCGGATTACTGGGGGGAAGCGAAGATGCTTTTACGGAGACACTTCGGTGCGGATCTTTATATGCTTCCGCTGTGCTCGGCGGCAGGCGATCAGTGTCCGGTGGATCTTGTTCGCTGGGTGGAACCGGAAAGCGATGTGCATGACCCGAATATTAAAAG
>JAZLHH010000052.1:0-31285 GCA_045616745.1 Candidatus Limivicinus sp.
GGTGTAAGCCGACAGACCATTTCAAACTGGGAAAACGGGAAATCCTACCCGGATATTATCAGCGTAATTCGGATGAGTGATTTATACTCTGTAAGTCTGGATCACCTTCTCAAGGAGGAATCATCTATGAAACAGACTTACAAAGAGTATTTGGAAGAAAGTACGAATGTAGTAAAGAGCAATGAACGTAAATCAAAACTGGTTCTTGTTTTGACTGTGCTTGGAATCTGGGCTATTTCGCTCATCGCGTTTTTACTGGTACACAAAGGTGTTGACAGCAACGGCTATGGGGTTGCTGTCACATGGGCTGTCCTGCCGATCACGTTTTTTGTTGCATCTTACATTATCGGAAAGCGTGATTGGTTTGGCAAGCTGAAATGGCTGGCTGCACCAATATTCAGCGTTATGTACTCATTGTCCGGCTATGCCACATCCGTTACTGCCGATAATATGGCAATGAAAAGTGTTATCTGGCCTGATTTCGCTAAACTGCCAATCGGTCTCATTATTTCGCTTGCAGGAATTGCAGCAGGTATGCTGATAAGAAACAAGCGATGAAAGATTTCGACAATCATGTGGTTGATTCCTTCTTTTCTTCCACGCTACATAGGCAGCTATTAAGGAAAGCAAATAAGATAACCCATTTCGCCTGAAATCAGGCGAAATGATAAACGCCCTTAAGCATACAAAAGTCTGCTTAAGGGTGTTTTCTTTGACTTACCGAGCCTTGGTAAGTATAATTACAAAGACTTCATTAAGGAATTGCAGAGTGAATGTCCTGCAGATATCCGGTATTCTATTTATCAGGGGGAAAATGATGTGACGAACTATGAGAAAGATCGTCTGGAAGTCTTCACTGCGGCAAACGAAACCATTCGCGGACTTCTTGAAAGAAAGTCGGTACGGGCATTTGAAGACCGTGAAATTTCGGAGGTCGAAAAGAAAATGATTCTCATGGCAGCGGCTGAAGCACCTTCAGCAGGATGTCAGCAACTGTATACCATTCTTGACATTACTGACGCTGATCTTAAACAGAAGCTTTCTGTTTCCTGCGATAATCAGCCTTTTATTGCTCGGGCACCTATGGTACTGATTTTCTGCGCAGATTGCAGCAAATGGTATAAGGCCTTTGCAGAAGCCGGGTGTGACCCCAGAGCGCCCGGGGCGGGGGATCTGATGCTTGCAATGGCAGATACTGCAATCTCTGCCCAAAACGCCGTTACCGCTGCATGGAGTATGGGAATCGGTTCCTGTTATATCGGAGATATCCTTGAACAGGCTGAGACACACAGGAACCTGCTTTCTCTGCCGGACTATGTGATCCCGGCAATTATGCTTGTCTTCGGTTATCCGACTTCTCAGCAAAAGGAGCGTCCGAAGCCCGTCCGCATTGATATGAATGAGCTGGTATACAGTAATCACTATCCCGAACTTACGCAGGAGAATTATAAAAGGATGTTCGCCAACCGCTGCGGAGAGCAGAGCTATGAGGAGTGGATGAAGAAATTCTGCAGCAGAAAATATAATTCCGATTTCTCACGCGAGATGACCCGATCGGTGGAAGAATATCTGAAACAGTTTCAAAAAAAGCAGTAAACCGAGCCTTCAAAACAGGACGCTTTTTTGCGGGAATATTTATCTGATGCTGCTGTTGTTTCTGAATATCGTTCTTGATATAAGCAGGGTAAAGGTAGTATAATCAATGCATTGACTGTCACATTCAGCCAATGTGGTTAGTTTGGAGGGAGGAATTGTCATGATACCGAATAATCCTCTGGAGTTGCGCGAAGAAATGTTTCGTCTTCTGAAGGAACTTGGCGCTGATCTGGTAGGTTGTGTCAGTGTGGATCTCCTTCGAAACGGCTGCTCGGAACAGCTCTTTCCAGTGATGAAGGATCACTCCCGGGATCGTTTTGCCGAGGACATTACGACAGGCTTGCCGCATGGCAGCGTGTTCTGGGAAGAAGATGCCAAAACGGTCATTGTTTATGCGGTATCGCATCCTCAGGACCAGCCGGAGCTGGATTGGTGGTGTGGCGAGATTAACCCTCCCGGAAATAAAAAGCTTCTCGATATCTCCAAGAATTTTCGCAAACATTATGAATCTTTGAATCCCGAAATTCATATTTATTCTAAAGCATACCATGTGGAACGCGGTGGAATCTACCTGAAGGAAGCTGCTGCAATGGCAGGACTCGGCTGTATCGGAAAGAATAACCTTCTGATTACGCCGGAATTCGGTTCCCGCGTGCGGCTTCGTGCCATTACCCTCAATGTCGAACTGCCGGCAACGGGTCCCGTTTCTTATGATCCCTGTGAGGGATGCAGTGAACCTTGCCGGACGCATTGTCCCCGGCAGGCCTTTTCTGAAATCATTTATACTGCAGAGGAAACCGGTCTGGAGTATCTGCCCGGTCGTGACGGTTCTTATTATCGCGCTGCCTGCAATGAACAGATGACCTGGGATGAGGATCATGCCGAAGAAGGGTTTATGCCGGAAGTCTGTGACCATCCCGAAAAAATTATTAAATACTGCCGCAACTGCGAACTGTTCTGTCCCGTTGGAAAAATGTAATTCATTTCTTTTTGGAGTGGATACAATAATAGAAGGAGAATATATCATGCAGCAAATCACTGATTTTTTGTATTGGCTGGATGACCTGCTGTGGGGAAATGCCATGACGGTCGTTGTAGTCGGTACGGGCATTCTTTTGTCTCTGCGTTTCGGATTCCGTTATCAGACAAAGATTCGCTTCAACTTCAAAAACACTTTTGCCAAGTTTCGCGACAAGGGCGAAGGTGAAGGAACTGTATCCGGATTTCAGGCAGCCTGTACGGCTCTTGCCAATACGGTAGGAACCGGTAATATCTCCGGTGTTGCTACTGCGATTGTCAGCGGCGGTCCCGGCGCGCTGTTCTGGATGCTGGTCTCTGCGTTCTTCGGTATGTCCACCAAGGCCTGCGAAATCATCATCGGCCAGCGCTACCGCGAGCATTATGAAAAGTCGATGGACGAATATGTCTGCGATCGTTCCTTCGTCATGAAGAATGCTTTCGGCTGGAAGAAGGGTGCCGTAGTACTTGCCATTTTCTGCTTTATCTTTGGACCCTGGACCTGCTGTGTTCAGACAGAAGCCGTTACCAGCTCTCTGAGTGAAGCTTTTAACATCCCGAGTATTGTTTCCGTCATTATTCTTGGTGCTACCTGCCTGATTACTATCTGGGGCGGCCTGAAGAGAATTTCCAATGTAATGTCCAAGGCTGTTCCGGTTATGGCAGTTCTGTACGTCCTGATGGGACTTGGCGTTGTGATTGTGAATATCAAGTCCATTCCCGCAGTGATTGCTCTGATTTTCAAGAGTGCATTCACGCCAACTGCTGCTGTCGGCGGCTTTGCCGGTGCCACTGTCCGTGAAGCCATTCAGTATGGTGTTGCCCGCGGTATGTACTCCAACGATGCCGGTACAGGTTACGGTATGATTGCTCACGCCAGTGCCCGCACGGATCATCCCGTCCGTCAGTCCCTTTGGGGCTGGGGTGAAGTTTTCCTCGACACCATGATTATCTGCCTGATTACGGCTTTCACAATTATTCTCACCGGTTCTTACATGGACTCCGAAGCTACCAGCGGTGCCCTCACTACCTTCGCCTTCACGCAGGCTTACGGAAAAATCGGCGGTCAGCTGACAGCCATTGCAATTGCAATTTTTGCCTGGACGACGATTATTGGTATGTATTATACCTGTGAGAAGTCCGTTAACTATGCTTTCGGCGATACCGAACGCAACAAAAAGATGATGCCGATTTACATGATTTACTACATGATCCCCTGTGTTCTGTTTTATAACATCGAAGCTGATATCCTGTGGGCATTCACGGATATCATCTCCGCGGCTTACGTCATCATTACGTTGTTCTTCATCTACACGAAGCGGAAGGAAATCTTTGCTCTGTTCGATGACTTCTGGAAGCGTTTTCTGCCGGAAAAGGAAAGCGGAAAGAATCCTCCGATTCTCAGCTTCGACTGCGCAAAGGACAACACGCCGTTTTATAAAAAGCCCAATGCATAATTGGTAAATGCAAAAAACTGCCGGGAAGTACCCGGCAGTTTTTTGGCATCTTGCTTTATTGTGCGACAATATGCTGTTTTTATCTGATTCCGGAAACTACAGTCCGAAAACCGTTGATCATAACAGAAGCATCCATACTCCAGGCTACCATGTCAAAGCCCATTTTGTAGTACCCGGGGATCCAATCCGCATTTGTGGTGAAGATCATTGAGAACTTTCCGTTTTCTTTGCAGGCTGTCAGAATTCGTTCCAATGCAGCAAGGAAGGCTGGATCCTGGAACTTGCCGGGTATTCCCATCGAGATGGAAAGGTCGAAGGGACCTACAAAGATACCGTCTATGCCGGGCGTTGCGGCAATTTCTTCAATGTGCTCCAGTGCCCCAAGCGTCTCGCACTGAGGTATCAGAAAGGTTTCCTTATTCCAGTATTCCATTTGTATTTCCAGAGGGTTCCCGTTGGCAGGTTCAGCAAATCCCCAACGGTCTTTCCGACTGCCGGAAAAGCCCCGTTTCCCTACGGGGGCGTACTTTCCGTAACGAATCAGATCATGAATCTGATCCATATTGTCGATAAAGGGGACGATCAGCCCGTCAGCACCCTGGTCCAGCAGTTTCATGATTCCGGGGCGGGAAATCTCCCGGACCCGACAGAGGGAAGCCAAACCGCTGTGCTCGCAGGTACGGATACATTCCAGAGAGGATTCCGTTTCAAAAGGCCCGTGCTCGTTATCGATAATGATATAATCAAGACCGGTCTGCCCCAGGGCTTCCACGGCGTTGGCTCCGCCGAGTTCAAAAAAAGTGCCGATAATCGGCTTCTTTTCGTCCAGTAATGCTCTCAGCTTGTTCGACATGTTCTATCCTTCTTTCTCTTCCTTTTGGAAGTCTCTTTCATTCCCAATATAGAACGGTAAAAGAAAAAAGTCAACGAAGGAGAGTGTTTGCCGACAGAGCAAAATATTCAAGAAAATGTAAGACGCATGTGTGAAAACATAAAGAAAATATAAAATTTTAAAAGAATAATTTGAAAATTATGAGAGCAGTGTAAAATAATTGCAAAAATTTACATAAATATTGTTATGTCTTTGTAAAATATGTTTCTTTACCCGAATTCGTGTTTATGGTATCATGAATATGGATTAACACGAAAGAGGGTAATACTATGGCACTGAAGCAGAAGAAAGAGGATATTTTCTTCACTTTGTTCAAGGACTTTGCTGCGGAGCTTTCCGTCATGGGAAAACAGTTTGAAGCTTTCTGCGAAAACTTTGATCCGGATGGCAAGAGCGCGGAGATTATGAAGGACATGGAATCCCAGTGTGACAGCAAGAAGCATATTATCATCAACGAGCTGAATGATTCTTTCGTTACGCCGTTTGACAGAGAAGATATCTTCACCATTGCCGGTCAGTTGGATGACGTTGCAGATCTGATGGAAGACATAATGTGCAAGTTCCACCTTTACAATATTCCCGTGCTTCGCGAAGAGGCGCTGCAGCTGGTGAACATCATTGTTAAGGAGACTGCGCAGATCGGAGAACTGTTCAAGGCATTGCCTGATTCCAAGAAGGGTTATGAAGTAAAAGAATCCATTATCAGTTTGAATAATCTGGAAGATCAGGGGGACATCATTTACAGAGAATCTCTGGGCAAACTGTTTCGGGAAGAAGCGGATCCTGTTGAAATTCTGAAGTGGAAAGATATCTACGAGCTTCTGGAGAATGCCATTGATGCAGGAGAGCATCTTGCGGATACCGTGGAAGGAATTTTGGCGAAAAATGCTTAAGCCGATTATTATACTTGTCATTGCGTTTTCTCTGATTTTTGAGTTTATTAACGGATTCCATGACACGGCAAATGCGATTGCCACTTCCGTGTATACTAAGGCTCTTTCTGCCAAGGCTGCCATTGCTTTGGCAGCAACGATGAATCTTGTGGGAGCTCTGGTCAGCGAAAAGGTTGCTTCCACAATTTCCAAGGGCCTCGTAGATGTTACTCTGGAACAGTATGTTATCCTGGCGGCGCTGATCGGTGCCATCCTTTGGAATCTCTTTACCTGGTGGCGCGGAATTCCGAGCAGCTCTTCCCACGCACTCATCGGCAGCCTGGTTGGTGCTGTCATGGTTTATACGATGAGCACGAAGCATGTCATCTGGAAAGCAGTTCTGCTGAAGGTCATTGTACCTCTGTTTACGTCTCCGCTCCTCGGCCTTTTGGTAGGTTACGGAATTATGAAGCTGATGAATCGCATTCTGGCGAATCGGCCTTACGGGAAGGTAAATGCTGTATTCCGGAAGCTTCAGGTAGTATCTTCCGCATTTGTCGCATTCAGTCATGGAAATAATGATGCACAGAAGACGATGGGAATTATTACACTTTCTCTGGCTACCGGCGGTCTGTTGGGAGCGGATTCCGGTATTCCTTTCTGGGTAAAGCTGGCCTGTGCCTGTATGATGGCACTCGGTACCTCCTTGGGCGGCTGGAAGGTTATGAAGACAATGGGAAGCGGTGTAACAAAGCTGACGCCTGCGCTGGGATTTGTTTCTCAGACGGCCTCGGCCATTGTCATTGAGCTGATGACCTTCCTTGGAGCGCCAGTGAGTACTACACAGGTAATCACTACTTCCATAATGGGAGTTGGCGCTGTGCGGAGAAAGTCTGCAGTCAAATGGGGAAAAGCGGGTGATATCTTCACTGCCTGGATTATTACTCTGCCGATTACCATGCTGCTCGGCGGCCTGGCTGCTCTGATTATCGGGCTGTTCGTTTAATTGATGAATAGAATATTAAAGAGCCGGTTCTTTGCGGAGCCGGCTCTTTAATGTGCAATGATTATGTATTCTGTTTTTTTACGTATTTGCTTTTATATTCCAGACACAGCATGGTAATGTCGTCAAACTGCGGCGCCTCGCCCACAAAGGCATCCAGATCTGCTTTGACCAGGGGGAGCAATTCCCCCGGCGTACAGGTGGAATTGACTCCGAGTATGGATGTGAGCCGTTGCATACCGTAAAGCTGATTGTTGGCATCGGTAGACTCCGTTACGCCGTCCGTATACTGAAACAGTTTATCACCGGGATTCATCTGCATGACTCCGGATTTATAACGAAGGCCTTCCATTCCAGCCAGGACAAAGCCGGCTTTTATCGGATTGGGCTCATAGATGCCGCCTTTCCGGCAGATAAAGGGAATTTCATGACCTGCATTTACATAGCGGAATTCACCGGATTCCAGATCCAGAACACCTTCGAAAGCAGTAACGAACATTTCTTCACTGTTGGCTTCGCAGAGCATTTGGTTCACGGTAGTGAACACATCTCCCAAATCACTGCTGCCGTCCGTATGGTCCTTCAGGAGTGTTTTTGCAATGACCATGAACAGAGCAGCCGGGACACCTTTGCCGGAGACATCCGCAATAACAATGGCCAGATGGCTTTCGTCCACCATGAAGAAATCATAAAAGTCTCCGCCGACTTCCTTGGCCGGGTTCATTGTGGCGAAGATGTCAAACTCGTAACGATCCGGGAAAGCGGGGAATATACTGGGGAGCATAGAAGACTGAATCTGTTTGGCGACGTTCAGCTCGGCACCGATCCGTTCCCGTTCTGCCGTAACTTCGGAGAGTTGTACGATATACTCCTTCATTTCCTGATTCATAGATTCAAAAGAATGGGCCAGCTCTTCGATTTCATCTCCGGTGTGAATATCGATATGTAATTCCTCATTATCTTCGATACGCTGAACAATCCCGCTTGTTACATTGCTCAGATGATTGATTGGCAATACTACAAAGCGGCGGATGATAAAGTACAGAAGAAGCGTAGAAACGAGAATGATTCCCCAAATAATCACGCCCAATCGCAGAATGAAGCCGATAATCTGCGCATTGATATTGCCCATGGAAAGATCCGCGCCGACAACGGCAGCACAGTTTCCGCTGCTGTCAAAAATCGGAGAGAAGGCGGAGGCTATATTTCCGTATTCACTGTCCGGTGTAATTTTAATTTCTTCGGTATATTCCGGTTCCAGCAACCGGGCTACGCTCTCTTTGCCGCCGGGCATGTAGTCCTCATGATAGCCGAGTTCCGTATCCGCATCCCAAATATAAACAAGGTCATCAGCGCAGGGAACAAAAACGTAGTAGTAAAGGAGCTTGGACTGATCCAGAAGTGACTTGAGATAGTCCGAGACAAGATCGTAATACTCATCCTTTTCTCCAGTCAGAAGATACTGGGGAATCCTGTCTCCGTCAATATACTGTGCGGCGGCACGTGTATAGGAATAGGCCAGATCGGAATAGGATTTCAGAGCATTGTTCCTGTACTCCAGACCGACGATAACATTGGTAACACAGACCAGCAGTAACGCCAGAAGACTGAACCAGAGGACAATCCGGCTGCCGAGCTTATGCTTCTTTTTCATTATGCTTCCTCCTGAAAAAGAGATCCCTGAGTTTGAAGTCCCAAATGTTGGCAAGGGCAACCGATACAATCATGATGGCCGCACCGAGCAGCATCGTGGAGCTCACAGGGAGAATCTGCGTGCCTCTGCAGATATAGAGGATGACATTGGTAATCCAGATGACAAATACCCAGTGGATGCAGTAGATTCGGTTGATATTTCTGCTGATATTCTGAAATACACGGTGGAAACCTGCCGGGAGCAGAAGACCGATGAAATAGTAAATACCAAGCATGGCAATCACATTGACAATGCTCGCAGCCATATCGTTGCTCAGCATGTGATAGTAGCAGTTCTGCCCTTCGCCGAACATACCGACCTCATGTGTAATCCCGTATGTGAAATAGGCAACGGAAACAGCAAGAGCTACAGGAGTAATGAGCCCATAAAACCGGGTCTTGTCCTTTACATGGATCAGCAGACTGCCGAAGCAATACCCGGAAACCGGGCAGATTAACCAGGTGAGAACCGGAAAGTCGGATATTACGAGGTCCAAAGGTTCTTCCGTGGGGAGGATATATCCCAGAACGGTATTAAGAACAGGAGACTGAAAATCCGTACCGGTCAGCAGTGTCCCAAGAAGAGACATAACAGCAGCAATGAGAAACACAATCCGAGGAGACAGATTCCATTTTTTGAAACATCCCAGAATTGCCAGAGCCAGAGCCGCAAACTGGAGTACGTCGTTCCCGAAGAAACGGTAGGGGAGACGTGACAGAAATTGCTCCGAATCTCCGGTGATGAGATAACCGACACCTAATGGAATAAGGAAACGGCAGATGTTGAGAATCAGCCCGATGACAGCAACCTTCAGCGCATAACGGAAACAATGCTGATATGACCTGTCTCTGGTGTAAAACAGGCAGAGTCCCATTGCAAACATATACATCGGGGCGCTCATGGGTCCTCCGATCACGGTATCGAAAAGATAGGGAATGCCGCTCTCCAGCATCTCATCCGTAGAGCATTCAATAATGCTGTGAATCCAGGCAAGACACAAAATCGACAGAGCTTTCCCCATATCCAGCTCCCGCTGCCGACCCAGATTTACTTCTTCTTGGGCAAATACTGCCTGTTTCCATTTTTTCAGCATGGACTACACCTTTCTTTCTGTTGGAAGTACATGTTTTCTGCAAATCTTCTGTTAAAGGAGGGAACGCTTGCAAGATCCACCGCGCGCACGGAAGAAGCCAGAACACCGGAGCGATGAAAAACTTCATCATTGGATGCACAGAGTATTGCGCCTTTCCCGGCGGCATTCCCGATGACTCTGATTCTGTCTTCTAAAATCGGCGGAATCAGACCGATGCGGCAGGCACTTTCAGGGGAAAGATAACTGCCGAAAGCACCCGCCAGATATACTTTCTGAATCTGTGAATAATCACAGCCCAATTCTTCACACAGCAACTGGATACCCGCCGCAATTGCGCCTTTGGCGAGCTGCAGCTGGCGTATATCCTCCTGCGTCAGGGAAATGCCGGGGAACAGCTCCAGTCTGGTTTCTCCCAAGGGGAGGATGCGTCCGCGTTTATCCAGTTGACCGAGGGAAAGAAATGCGGCAACGGCATCGATCAGGCCGGAACCGCAGATTCCACGCGGCTGATCCTCATCGATAACGGAGCAGGAAAGAACTCCGTCTTTCAAGATTACGTGGTCAATTGCACCGGACTGTCCGCGCATACCGCAGGAGATGCTGGCGCCTTCCAGCGCAGGGCCGGCAGCGGTGGCACAGCAGAGCATACTCTGCCGGTTTCCGAGAACCATCTCACCGTTTGTTCCGATGTCAATCATCAGCGTCAGTTCTTCCGTTTCGTCCATTCCGGATGAAAGAATGCAGCCAATGGTATCGCCACCGACGTAACCGGAAATATTTGGCAGGACCCGAAGCTCAGAACGCTCGCAGCAGCGAAGATAATCGCCGGTCCGGAAAACCTCCGGCTTCTTAAGAACAGGGACAAAAGGAATGGAAATCAGATTATCTACGGGAAGACCGAGAAAGAGCTGTTCCATGGCCGGATTTCCGGCCACAGCAATCCGGTTAATCCTGTCAGGAGAAGTACCGGTCATATCCAGAAGACAGAAAAGAATATCGGAAACACAGTTTCGAATCAGAACGGACAGATTGAGAGAACCGTTCAGTTCTGCAGCACGGATTCTGGATATGACATCCGCCCCATAACTGCTTTGCGGATTCTGCTGTCCCAAAGAGGCAAGCACCCGCCCGGTTTCATCCAGAAGGTAGCCGACTACCGTGGTAGTACCTACATCAAAGGCTGCAAAGCAGCCTTTGCCGCACTTTTCGATGGCAGCAGAAGAATCATCCAGAATCCGAAGCTTTTCACGGAAGGGGAGATCCACTTCCAGATCATCGGAAATGCGGGTGTGACAGGCAAGAACCTCCTGACCGTTTACCTTAACCCTGCACTTGCCGCATTTTCCCTGCCCGCCGCAGTAGGCAGAACCGGACAGCCCGGCCTGGGCAAGAACATCCTGGAGAATTCTGCCTTCCGCTGCCTCGAGAGTGATGCCCTGTGATTTCAGCCGAACCTGATGAATGACAGGCATCTCAGCGAAGCCCGGCGCTGCGTACGATCTCGGCAACGTCGTCGTATTTATTCAATGCAAAGATGTGCAGGCCCTGAACGCCTTCCCTGAGCAGCCGTTCGATCTGTTTTACCGTGAATTCCTTACCGGCTTTTTTGAAGTCTTCGGGATCTTCACCGAATTTGCCGATAATCTCTGCCAGCTCCTTCGGAATGGAACAGCCGTTGGACAAGGCCATGCGTAAAGTTGCGTCTTTTCCGAGCACAGGCATGAGGCCATGAATGAAAGGAATCTGCAGTCCGCTTTTTCTTGCCCGGTCAGCAAAGAAAAAGTAATTGTCCAGATCATGGCAGAGCTGGGATACGAGAAAATCCGCACCGGCTTCCTGCTTGGCAATCATGTAACGAATTTCGGATTCCATATCCGGAGATTCCAGATGTTTTTCCGGATAACAGGCACCGGCGATTTCCAGATTCGGATAATTGCTGCGAATAAAGGAAATCAGATCATTTCCGTGGGCGAAATCCCCGTGCGTACTCGTCCAGCCCTTCGGATAATCTCCCCGGAGTGCCAGAAAAATCTCTACGCCGAAACCGGTATATTCCCGGAGAAGATCCAGAACATCCTGCTTTGCTGCACTGATGCAGGTATAGTTGGACATGGCTTTGCCATGGGCAGCGATATATTCCAGAATTTCACTCTGCCGTCCTTTGTTGGTGCCGCCGGCGCCATAGGTGCAGCTGATGAAATCCGGCTGTAATTCATTGAGCTGATCCAGCGTATGCATCAGGGGCTCCACGGGTTTGTCTTCCTTGGGAGGAAACACTTCAAAGGAGACGCTGAGACGATCTTTAACGATGTCGGTTACTTTCATTACCTGACTCCAATACATAATAGTTCAATATATTATTATATATTTGGAGGACGGGGGTTTCAAGAGAATATTTGCCCGGGTATATAGAATTGTTTTACGTTTCGGCTGTTGAAAGTACCGGAATTATATGTTAACATATATCAAATGTTGCTTCACAGTACTTTTTGAGTATAATAAGAAGCGAACGGAAAGTGAGCTGTCCTATGGACCAGAAAGAACTTGCCCGCAGCCGCATTCAGCTGTTCCGCGATGCGGCGAATTTCAAAAAGGTGGAACGCATCCCGCATCTCTCCTGCGCTGTAACCTGGAAGGTCTTCGATGCAGGTCATACGCTCGATGAGGCCATGACCAGTTTCGACGTAATGGAAGAGTGCGTCCGTCATTTTCTGGATACTTATTCCGTGGATTCCATGCTGGATATCGGCATCCGCAATCAGTTCAACGTAACGGAGGCCTTTGGTCCCGGCGGTTATTATTACTACACGGAAGATGTCGTCGGAATCAGGGATCACTCTCACTGTACAGCGGAAACGCTGGATGAATATCTGGAAGATCCCGTAAAGTACATCTGGACGAAAGTCCTGCCGGAGAAGTACGGTGAGGACTGGAACAATAAAACCCTGGATGTCTGGAAGAAGACGTTCAAGGAATATATGAACTATACAAAGTTCATTCTCCACATGGGGAAAGTCGTAAAGGAATACGGCATTCCTTCCATGGCGCCAAACAACCCGATGAAGGGTTCCATTCAGTTCGGTATCGAAGAGCTCGAAGCCAATCTGCTCGGCATTCGCAATCTTTCCATTGCCATGCGCCGGAATCCGGATAAAATCGAGAGTTTCATTTCCCGCTGGGATGCGGAGCATATCGATCCGCTGGTAGAGCAGGTGAAAAACGGGAAAGGCCCCAGTGACAAGTATTGCTTTGATGCTTCGATAATGATGCTGGCGCACAACATCATGAACACCAAACAGTTTGAAAAGTACTATTGGCCGAGCCTGAAGAAGCTGCTGGATGCCTATGCGGAAAAGAAGATGAACGTCCGCGTATTCTGCGAGGGCGAAATCGGCCGGTATCTGGATTATTTCAAGGACTATGAAAAGGGAGTCCTTTCGTTCCACATTGAAAGAGATGATCCGTTCACTGTCCGGGAACAGCTGCCGAATGTCTGTATTATCGGCGGTATGACCACGGAAATGCTGAGCAATGCAACGCCGGAGGAATGCGTGGCTTACACGAAGCGCCTCTGCGACGAGCTGGGAAGCGAAGGCGGCTTTATCTTCAGTGAAAACAAGATGCTGTCCTACCGCAATGATGCCAGAAGCGAGAATATGCTGGCAGTCTGCAGCTTCCTCAGAGACTACAGACTGTAAGGAGGAACGAAAATGGAAAAGTATAAATCCTATCCCGAGGGCTACAACAAGCTGTTGCACGACATGCTGCCCTGGTACATGAGACCTGCAAAAAAGATGCTGATGAGGCTCTTTCTGATAATTCTGACTGACGGCTGATAAGGAGAACGACTATGAATCTGGAAGCAATTAAAAATGCAATGGCGGACCTGGAGGAAGATGAACTTCTGGAAGCCATGAATGAGATTATGGCAAACAACGGGGAAGGTGTAGATGAAGCGCTTGCTGCTATGCAGGAAGGCATGCAGGAAGTCGGCAGCCGGTTCGAAAGCGGAGATTACTTCGTTGCCGACCTGATCTATGCCGGAGAGATTATGACCGGAGCCATGGAGATTATCAAGCCCGCGCTGTCCGGAGAAGGCAGTTCTGCGGCCGGCAAGATGATTCTCTGCACGGTGAAGGATGACCTGCACGACATCGGCAAGAATATCGTCAAGGCCATGCTGGAAGCCGGCGGCTTTGAAGTCATTGACCTGGGGATTGATACCCCGGCCGAAAAGATTGTCGAAACAGCGAAAAATGAAAACATTAAAATCATTGCATTGTCCGGTGTCCTGACGCTGGCTCTGGATTCCATGAAGGCCACGGTTGACGCCTTTACGGCAGCCGGTATGCGTGATCAGGTGAAGATTATTATCGGCGGAGCCCCGGTCAGCGAAGAAGCATGCAGTGCCTGCGGTGCGGATGCATTTGCCCACAGTCCTCAGAAGACCGTTGAAATCTGCAGAAGCTGGCTGTAAAGTTCTGAAACAGTGTCTGTTCTTACGCTCTGTGATTGTCACAGGGCGTATTTTTATTGTATAATCAAAACACAGAAATTACTTTCCACTTGCTGCAGAAGAATCAACAGTTGATTATTGACAAATGTATGCCATATCCTCTATACTTCTTGTATAGACAAGATGGCTGGTTAGGGGCCATAATTTGAGTACATCTTTGCTTTACCGAGAAATCTATAACAGTCTTCGTTCCCGCATTTTCAGCGGTGAGCTGAAGCCCGGAGACCCTCTTCCTTCCGAGATGGCGCTGTGTGCCGCTTTTGGTGCCAGCCGGGAAACGGTGAGAAAGGCTTTGAAAGCTTTGGAATCCGAAGGACTTACCTGGACAAAGAATAAAGTGGGTACTTTCGTCAGTGTCCCGAATCACTCGGACTTTACTTTGACTTTTACGGAAGAACGGGAAGGCTTCTCCACGCATTTTCTGGAAGTTCACGGTGTCCGCCCGGATTCGCATCTGCAGCAGATTCTGGATCTTGATACCCGGCAGATGCTGATTGCTTTTTCACAGCTGACGCAGGATGCCGGCGGCATTCCTGTGGCTTACGACATCAAATACGTTCCCTATGAGCGTTCCGTGCCTTCCGTCGAACAGGAAATGCGCTTTTCCATTCCGAGCGTGCCTGCGCTTTCCGGTGTGGAACCTTTTGACTACTACACTACCATTGAAGTGAGCGCGGTCAACCCTCCGGAGAAAGTTTCGGATATTCTGCAGTGTCCCCGGGATACGGCGCTCCTCTTGGTAGAGCGTGTTTTTATCCGTCAGGACGGAAAGAAAATCGGTTATTCCATGCAGTACAGCAGAAAGTCTTTCGGCCGGATTTTTGGAGTATCCGGTCCTCAAAAATAAAACGGAATTTCAGTTAGGAGCAGAAATATGATTATTATCGGTGAAAAAGTTAACGGCGCGATTCCTGCGGTTATGCAGGCAATTAAAGACAAAAATGAAGAAGAGATTCGTGCGCGCGTTCGCAATCAGGTTGCAGCCGGTGCTGATTTCATTGACTGTGCCGCAAGCACGGATACTTCTGTCGAGTATGAAACGATGTGCTGGCTGATTGATATAATTCAGTCCGAAACGGACACGCCGATCTGCATTGACAGCCCGGATGCACACCTTCTGGCAAGAATTCTGGAAGAGGGCAGAGTCATCCGCCCCGGTATGGTGAACTCCGTCAATGAGGAAGGGGACAAGTGTGAAACGATCTTCCCCCTGATTGCCGGAACCGGATGGAACGTAGTCGGTCTCACCTGCGACAAGGACGGAATTCCCGCACATCCCGCACAGAGAATTGATATTGCAAAGAGTATTATCGAAAAAGCAGACAAATACGGTGTTGCTCTTTCCAATCTTCATATTGATCCCTGCGTGATGGCAATGGCCACGTGGCCCAGTGCTCTGGACGATTTTCTGTGCTGCATTAAGGAGATTCATGCCCTGTCTGCGGATGTAAAAGTAACCGGTGCAATTTCCAATATCAGTTTCAATATGCCCGCCAGAAAATTCGTAAATATGGCCTGCCTGTCCAGTGCCGTTATGGCCGGTCTGGATTCCTGCATTATGGATCCGACCAGTGACAACATGATGGGGATTCTGTATGCGGCCTCCGCACTGAGCGGTGCTGACCAGGGCGGAAGAAAGTACAACCGTGCCTATCGCAAGGGCCTGTTCGGAAAGAAGAAGTAAGCAAATGGCATTGACGATTGCGGTTGCCGGAAAGGGCGGAACAGGAAAAACAACATTTTGCGGCATGCTCATTGAATGGCTGTGCAAAAGCGGAAAGGGCCCGGTTCTGGCAGTGGATGCAGACGCGAATGAAAACCTGAATGAAGTGTTGGGAGTTGACGTCGACCTTACACTGGGCGAAATTCGGGATACAGTTGCTTCTTCGGAAACGGGCGACGGCAAAATCCCCGCCGGAATGAGCAGGCAGGATTATATGGACTATAAGTTCCGCTCTGCCCTGATTGAGGAAGACGATTTCGACATGCTCGTTATGGGACACTCCCAGGGGAAGGGCTGCTTCTGCTTTGTGAATGGTCTGCTTCAGACGGAAATTTCCAGATTACAGAACAGTTATCGTTATCTCGTGGTTGACAATGAAGCCGGTATGGAGCATATCAGCCGGGGAACGCTGCCCTCCGTAGATTATCTCGTTCTGGTGTCCGACTGCTCCCGCAGAGGAATTCAGGCAGCCGGGAGAATTGCGGAACTGTCTCGGGAAATAAAACTGAATCCTCAAAGAACAGTTCTGGTGGTCAACAGAGCTCCGAATGGAGAACTGAACGCCGGAATTCTGGAAGAAATAGAGAAGTTTCAGCTGGATCTGATCGGGGTGATTCCCCAGGATGAAACAGTTTATGAATACGACTGCTCCGGAAAGCCCTCTGCTTATCTTCCGGAGACGTCGGGTGCAAAACTCGCAGTGAAAAATATTGCAGAACAACTGCTGAATTAAGGGAGGAATGACGTATGGCTTTTACGCGGTCCAGGCAGGTATTCAGTGCCTCGGTAAATGAAGTAACCTTCGGCTGCGGCGAGAAGGCGGTAACGATCGGCGGCGAAAATGTGATGCCGTATTACTGCTTCGATGCAGAAATGCCGCACAGAACGGCGATTGGAGTGGAAATCTTCGATACCGGGATTGATGCGGAGATTCCGGGCATTGCCGCCTGGTATGAAGGTGCATCCACAGTGGAGGCTCTGGCAAAGAGAGCATCGGAAATGCCGGGAGCAGACTTCGTGGTTCTCACGTTTGCCGGCGCGGATCCAGCCGGAGAAAACCGCAATGTTGAGGATTGTGCTGCGATTGCAAAGAACGTTGCCGCAGCGATTGACTGTCCTCTCGCAATTCAGGGATGCAAGAATATTGAAAAAGACACGGCTCTGTTTGAAAAACTGGCTGAGGAACTGCAGGGATACAACGTCCTGTTTGTTTCCTGCCGTGAAGAGAACCATAAGGTCCTCTCCGCCGCTGTCGGTATTGCTTACGGCCAGAAGCTTTCCGCAGAATCTGCAGTGGATATCAACCTGGCAAAGCAGCTGAATGTCCTGATTTCCCAGATTGGTGTGAAAAGCGAAAATCACGTGATGAATATCGGTTCTGCCGCTGCCGGCTACGGTTATGAATATGTGGCCTCCACCCTTGACAGAGTCCGCGGTGCGGCCCTGGCCCAGAATGATACCATGCTCCAGATGCCGATTATATTGCCGGTTGCCGGTGAAGCCTGGACGGTAAAGGAATCTATCGCTTCCGAAGAGGATATGCCGGAGTGGGGTCCCCGGGAGGAGCGCGGCATCGAAATGGAAATTGCAACAGCATCTGCCGCCCTGATCGGCGGAGCGAATGCGTTGATTCTCAGACATCCGAAGTCGGTGGATACGATTTCCCGGCTGATTTCAGAGCTGATGTAAGGAGGAGAAAGAATTATGGCTATTAAAGGACTGGATATTTTCAAGCTTTCTCCCAAGACGAACTGCAAAGAATGCGGCAGCCCGACCTGTATGGCATTTTCCATGAAGGTCGCACAGGGCGCTGTTTCCATAGAAACCTGCCCTTATATGTCGGAAGAAGCAAAAGCACTTCTCAGCGAGGCTACGGCTCCTCCTATGGCACAGCTGAGCGTAGGAACCGGAGACTGCGAATACAAACTCGGCGGAGAGACGGTCCTGTACCGTCACGACAAAACCTTTGTCAGCAGGAACCTTTTCGGAGTTTCTCTTTGCCCCTGCTGCGCTGACAGCAAGCTGGAACAGCTTGCCAAAGTTGATTATGAGCGAATCGGCGAGAGAATGCATGTGGAAGTTCTGAATCTGCCGGATACCGGCGATCCGGATGTCTTTCTTGACCTTGTTAAGAAATCTGCCGGAAAGGGTTATGCCCTGATTCTGGATACAAAGTGCACGGATACCGCCGCCAGGGCACTGGAAATCTGTGCATCCGAAAAGCCGGTGCTGAATGGTGCCACCCCCGAAAATGTGGCAGAAATGGCTGAACTTGCCAAAAAGTATGACGTTTTGCTCGGAATTTCTGCACCGGATCTGGACGCTCTCTATGACACGGCTGCTGCGGCGGAAGCTGCCGGCTATAAAAAGCTGGTACTGGACGTCACGGGAGACAGCATTAAGCAGACCTTCGAGAACGCAGTCCAGGTACGCCGCAGTGCGCTTGCCGATCATAACCGGACCTTCGGTTATCCTTCCATTGTGAATGCGGCAAAGCTCGCCAAAGGCGATTCTGCCATGCAGACGGCGATTGCTTCTGTGTTCGTTCTGAAGTACGGTTCCATTATCATCATGGAAGACATGAGCTATGCGCAGGCCCTGCCTCTGTTCGGCCTGCGGCAGAATATCTTTACCGACCCGCAGAAGCCCATGCGCGTCAATCCCGGCATTTATGCCATTAACGGTGCAGATGAAAACAGCGTTATGGTTACTACCGTCGACTTCGCGCTGACCTACTTCATCGTCAGCGGTGAGCTGGAGCGCTCCGGCGTTCCCTGCAATCTGATGATTTCCGACGCCGGAGGATACTCGGTTCTGACTTCCTGGGCAGCCGGCAAGTTCAGCGCAGGTTCCATTTCCGCTTTCATCAAAGAGCAGAATATTGAAGAAAAGTATAAAAGCAGAACGCTGATTATTCCCGGTAAGGTTGCTGTGCTGAAGGGTGAGCTGGAAGAACGGCTTCCCGGATGGAAGATTGTGGTTGCACCGAATGATGCGACTGCACTGGTCAAGTTCATGAAAGATTATCAGTAAGGAGTGTCATCATGGGTAAATTTATCGTTATCGGCGAAAGAATTCACTGCATTTCCCCGACCATCCGGAAGGCCATGGAAGAAATGGATCCGGAACCGATTCTGAAGCGTGCAAAGGAGCAGATTGACGCCGGCGCCAGCTATCTGGACGTCAATATAGGACCGGCGGAAAAGAACGGGGAAGAGCTCATGAAGTGGGCTGTACAGCTCATTCAGAGCAACTTTGACAATATCCCGCTTTGCCTCGACACTTCCAACAGCAAGGCAATCGAGGCCGGAATCTCGGTTTACAATCGCAGCAAAGGAAAGCCCATCGTCAATTCCGCAGATGCCGGAGACAGAATCGGAAACATCGACCTGGCGGCAGCCAATGATGCCATCTGTATTGCCCTCTGCTCCAAGCAGGGAGTTCCTTCCGACAATGACGAGCGTATGATGTACTGCCAGGAAATGCTGGAGCGCGGCATGGAACTGGGTATGGATCCGGAAGACCTTTGGTTTGACCCTCTCTTCCTTGTCATCAAGGGAATGCAGGACAAGCAGATGGATGTTCTCGAATTCATCAGCCAGCTCGCTGCCATGGGCTTTAACTCCACCGGCGGTCTTTCCAATGTATCCAACAGCACCCCGAAGAATATCCGTCCTGTTCTGGACAGCACTATGGTTGCCATGGCAATGTACTGCGGTCTTACCTCCGCAATTGCCAACCCCTGCGACCAGAGACTGATGGAGACAATCAAGTCTGCAGATATTATCAAGAACAACACTCTGTATGCCGACTCCTTCCTGGAGATCTGAGCGAAAAGAAAGGAATTGAACAATGAGCGTATTAACTGACCTGATATACGGCGGCTCCAATGCAGTAGCCGGTCTGACAGAAAATGCTGTCAATGCAGCAATTGAGAAATACGGTGCAGACAAAAAAGCGGCATTTCCCGACACAGCCTATTTTGCACCGACGATTTATGCGGCGACGGGCGTGAAAGTGCAGACGCTTGGCGATCTGCCTGCCTGCGTAGGCGTACTTAAATCTCTGATTTCCAATAAAGAAGATCTGGGAGAGGCTCTCAATGCGGGCCTTGCCACGGCGGTCGGCGCGGAAATTCTGGAACTCCTCAAGTATGTGGAATCCGAGGATCCCTATGCGGAAGATTCCGGCATCGGTTTTGTTCCTGACCCTGTCATCCGCAGCTTGGGTGTTCCGCTGGTTACCGGAGATATCCCCGGCGTTGCCGTTGTTCTCGGAAAGTCCGAGAAGCCGGAAGAACTCGCGGCCATCGTGCGCGATTATCAGGACAAGGGAATTATGTCCTTCCTGATCGGAGACTGCATTGAGCAGGCTGTGGATCAGGGCGTAAAGCTGGGGCTGGAGTATCGCGTTGTTCCCCTCGGCCATGACGTTACTTCCGTTATTCACGTTGTGACGGTAGCCATTCGTGCCGCTCTGATTTTCGGCGCGGTAGAACCCGGCAATCTTCCGGCACTTCTTGCCTATACCAAGGAAAGAGTTCCCGCCTATGTCAACACCTTCGGCGACATCGACAGCGTCGTGGTTTCAGCCGGTGCCGGTGCGATTGCCCTGGGATTCCCTGTCATCGTTGACATTGACCTGGGCGAAAATCAGGTTCCCGGAGCACTGGTATCTGTCTGTGACCATGCCGATACTGTGAAGACGTCTCTGGAACTTCGCAATATCAAGGTCAAGGCCAAAGCAGTCTCGCTTCCTGTGGGCTTTGCCGCCGCGTTCGAAGGCGAAATCATCCGCAAGAAGGATACCTACGTGGAATTTGACTCTGACCACAATTTCACCTGCGAACTTCTGCAGATGAAGTCGGCCGAGGAAGTGGAAGACCACAAAATATCCGTAATCGGACCGGAAGTCCCCGAATCTTCCGAGGAGCTGATCCGTCTCCCGCTGGCAACGCTTGTCAAGGTTGCCGGAAGCAAGATGCAGAGCGACTTCGAGTCCGTTATTGAACGTAAGTTCCATACCTGGTTCAACTATATCGAAGGTGCCATGCATACCGGCCAGAGAAACATGTTCCGCATCCGCATCTCCAGAGACAGCTGGGCCAGAGGCCTGCGCCTGCAGGACTTCGGAGAGGTCATCTATTCCATGGTCATGCAGGAATACGGCAATGTTGTGGACAAATGCGAGGTCACTTTCGTCACCGATGCCGAACAGGTGGAAAAGATTCTCAACGAAGAGGCAATGCCGGTCTACCGCGCAAGAGACGACAGACTCTCTTCTCTTACGGACGAGAGCGTAGATACCTTCTATACCTGCATCCTGTGCCAGAGCTTTGCACCGGCACACTGCTGCGTAGTCACTCCGGAACGTCTCGGACTCTGCGGTGCTGTTTCCTGGCTGGATGCCAAAGCTTCCTATGAACTGACGCCTACCGGTCCCAACCAGCCGATTCAAAAGGAAGGTCTGCTGGATGAGCGTACCGGCAGATACGAAGAAGTGAACCGCTGTGTCAATGCAGCAACGCACGGAAAGGTGGAGAACGTCACGCTGTATTCTCTCCTGGAAGATCCGATGACCAGCTGCGGCTGCTTCGAGTGCATCTGCGGAATTGAGCCGTTCTCCAACGGTGTCGTCATTGTCAACCGGGAATACGCCGGTCAGACGCCTACCGGCATGACCTTCGGCGAATTGGCTTCGATGACCGGCGGCGGCGTGCAGACCCCCGGTTTTATGGGCCACGGCCGTCACTTCATCGCTTCCAGAAAGTTCATCAGCGCAGAAGGCGGTGTTGGCCGTATTGTCTGGATGCCGAAAGAACTGAAGGACGATCTGTCAGAGCGTCTCAACAAAACAGCGAAGGAACTGCTCGGTATTGAGAATTTCACGGATATGATAGCCGATGAAACCGTTACCGTGGATCCTGAAGAGCTGCTGGGCTTCCTGACGGAGAAGAATCACCCGGTTCTCTCTATGGAACCTCTCATGTAATATTACAGCCCCGGATTTTCCGGGGCTTTTTCGAAAAGGTCGTTGCATGTTTACAATCACTTTCAAAACAGAAGGCGGCGATGCCGTCAGAGTTTCTGCCGACAGGGGAGACTCTGTCCTGGAGTTAGCCGGTGCGAACGGCGTTGTCGTGGACTCTCCCTGCTCGGGGAACGGCACCTGCGGAAAGTGCCGGATGAAGCTGATCGGCGGTGCCGTGGATATGGAACACAACCCCCGCCTTTCCCGGGAAGACTTTCATGACAACTGGCGCCTGGCCTGCCAGAGCCGGGTCATCGGGGATGCGGAATTCTTCGTTCCTGCGGAGGCATCCGCATTTCAGAATCAGATTCGCACGGCAGATCTCGGTTCTCCGGAAGAACGGAAGCAGTATGAATCCGCTTTGAATTCCCTGTTCCGGTCCGGTCTGAAGAAAGGCTGCAGCCTGTCCGGAAAAGGAATTGCCGTGGATATCGGGACAACGACGGTCGCTGCCGCTCTGCTGGATCTGGAAACCGGAGAAATCCTGGGGAAGAGCAGCCTGGGAAACGGGCAGATTCAGTATGGTGCGGATGTTATCAACCGGATTATCCAGTCCGCGCGGCCCGGCGGGAGAGAAAAACTGCAGAAGGCCGTTCTTGACGATACCGTTATCCCGATTATCGAAAGCCTCTGCCGTCAGGCAGGGGTTGCCCCGGAGGAAATTCAGCGTGCGGTGATTGCCGGTAATACGACGATGGAGCATCTCTTTCTTGGAGCGGATGCACAGTCGATTCGTCTGGAACCTTTTGAGCCGGAGTTTCTGGAGCTGCATGATACGACGGCATCCAAAGCGGGATTGCCGATCTGCCCGGATGCCCCCGTCATATTTGCGCCCAACGTGGGCAGTTACGTCGGGGGAGATATCACTGCCGGGGTTCTGGCCTCAGGACTTGCGTCGTCTGAAGAGATGACGCTGTTCATTGACCTGGGAACGAACGGGGAACTGGTACTGGGCAACTGCGAATTCATGCTCTGCTGCGCCTGCTCGGCCGGGCCCGCCTTTGAAGGCGGAGATATCAGCTGCGGCATGCGGGCAACGGAAGGTGCTGTGGACGACTGCCTGATTGACCCGGAAACGCTGGAGCCCAGACTGTCTGTCATTGGCGGAGGGCTGCCGAAGGGCCTTTGCGGGAGCGGTCTGATTGCCATGATCAGCGAGCTCTTCCGCTGCAGAGCCATTGACGCAAAGGGCCGGTTCATCGGGAACTCGCCGAGAATCCGTCAGGATGAATATGGCGGCGCCTCCTATATTTTCGCTACACGGGAAGAGAGCGGAACAGGCAGAGAACTGGAAATTAACGAGTCCGATCTGGATAATTTTATCCGCGCGAAGGCGGCGATTTTCTCCGCTGTCCGCACTATGCTGAAGTCAGTCGGTCTTGGACCGGGAGACATCGGCCGGATTCTGCTGGCCGGTGGAATCGGCAGCGGAATCAACATCGAAAAGTCTGTATCCATCGGGATGCTGCCGAAGCTTCCGGCGGAGCAGTACCGTTACATCGGGAATACCTCCCTGACGGGGGCCTGTGCCGTTCTCCTTTCGGAGGATGCTGAGCACAGAATGTTCGAAATTGGCCGTAATATGACCTATATCGAACTTTCCACAGAGGAAGGATATATGAATGAGTTTGTAGCTGCGTGCTTTCTGCCGCACACTGACGCATCATTATTTGAAGCATGACGGAACATACCGACAATAAAAACACAGCGCCCCTGCAGCACTACGGAAGAATCTATGCGGATTCCGATCCGGAGGCACTGGCAAAACGCTGCGGTATTCCCTGTGAAAACGCGTTGTTTCAGATTCAATTTTTCAATCGGCTTTTCCGACTTTCCTGGCCGGAGATGGAGCTGAAGGATGAAAACGGTATCGAAGGTTCTGCCCCGCTGAAGATTCTGCTGGTGCGCCTCCTGCTGGAAGGAACGCTGATTCCTTCCTCCGGCAGATTTCTGCCCTATCGGGAATTTCCCGGCGGGGAAGTTTACATTACCCAGTTTACCGGCCGGTGCATCCGGCGTCTGGCGGGGAAGTTCGGCAATGATCTGCCGGCTTTTTCCGAAGCATGCAGCCGTCTTGGGGGGAGAACGATTCCCGGCGGAGACGTGGCCTTCGAGCTGGACTTTCTTCCGGAACTGAAGATTCGTCTGACGCTCTGGGAAGGGGATGAGGAATTTCCGCCCAATGCGCAGATTCTGTTTTCCGACAATTTTCAGACGGCATTTACAGCGGAAGATCTGGCTGTCGTCGGAGATCTGCTGATCAATGCACTCACGAAACAGTAAACGGAAGGGAGACCCCTTCCGTTTTTCATGTCAGGTCGGCATAGACGATGCCGGCATAGGAACACAGTGCATCCGGTGAAAGCTCCACCTGATATCCGATTTTCCCGGCACTGACCATGACAGTATCATACAGCTGCGCCGTTTCTTCCATAAAGGTGGGAAACGGTTTTTTCATTCCGATCGGAGAACAGCCTCCGTGAATGTATCCCGTGAGCGGCAGCAGCTCCTTTGCTTTGAGCATTTCAATGCTCTTTTCTCCTGCAGCATTTGCAGCCTTTTTCAGATTCAGCTCCTGATTGACGGGAATGATGAAGACATAGTTCGCTCTGCTTTTTCCGACGGTGACCAGAGTTTTGAAAACGTGCTCAGGATCCTCCTGCAGGACAGCGGCGACGTCCGTGCCGCTGACGGCATCAGTATCGGCATAGCAGTGGACCTGATAGGGAATCCCGGCCAGATCCAGCAGCCGCATCACGTTGGTCCGTTCTTCTTTCATGGTGACTCCGTCAGTTCTGGGAAGAGCCGATCAGCCCGAGCAGCAGAACGGCAGCCGTGACGATGCTCATGAACAGGAACATTACCGGCAGAGAAATGGAATTGCCGACGAGAACCCAGCAGAAGCAGAACAGCATTCCAACGAAGGAGGAAACGACGCTGATAACCGTGCACATTCTGGCAATGACATAAATGCTTCTTCCGGTATCGGCCAGAACGGTCAGAGGTCCGAGACCTTCCCGGCAGATGACGCCGGCGACTTTGGAATCCTTGGAAGGTTTGGCTTCCGAAAGGGGGAATCTGTCCGTATAGGGCGGGAAGTCATAACCGTCCGTTGCCACATCGAAGCAGTCCCGAATCATATCGGGGGTCACATTGAAGTCCCGGATGGCGAATACGGGATGGCGGTTGGAGCGCATCAGGCTGACGAGAGCCCGGCGTACTTTGGGGTCCGGCTTGTATTTGATGTTGAAAATGCCGTACAGAACCCCGTCAATCGCCAGAAGAACGCAGGTGTTGTCGATCAGGCGGGAAGGGATCTTCACGTTCATCAGCCGCATCAGCGCGGAGTTGCCGCAGAGAATGTCGTGCCCCTCAATCATGGCTTTGGATCCGCCGCCGGACAGGGGAGTGAAGTTGTCCGCCCGGCAATATTCGCAGCTGTTTTCCTGCAGCAGTATGTCAAACGCAGGTACGAGCCCGCACTTGGACTGCTGAATCATGGTTCCGGCATAGGAAATCACCTTGTCGGAATCGTAGTCCGCAAATATCCGCACACTCGTGATCTCAATACAGTCAGGCGGGAAGAGGTCTCTGTCGGTGACAATCAGATTCCGGCTGTTGCCGATATCCGACAGGCCGGACCAGCCGGCGATGGCTGCACCGCTGTTGAAGATGCGAAGACTGCCGGTGAAGTAGGGGAGAGCGTAATTCAGCAGTGCCGTAAAGGGAACAGATATACTGACCATCACGGAAATGAGATAAAACAGATTGGAAAGACTTCCTTTGATGATGCTGAGACCTGTGCCGAGAACAGCGGCAGTCAGGAGAATCGGGATCGAAACCTTGCGGAACGTGAGTTCATCGCAGGGCTCTTCCTCCACGCGTCGCACGAAGCCTTCGACTTCCCGGTCGGATTTGAGCAGGGTAAAGTCCCGCCCGGTAACTCCCAATTCACCGGTGACGGTGTACTTCGTTTTCCCGATGGCAGGAACGCGGAGTGCTTTTCGGATGCCCCGGGCACTGAGCAGGGAAGCAAAAAGCAGCCCGATCAGTGACATGGAAGAAATCAGGCAGAACGGCATGTGCAGCGGGACAAGCTCCCGGTTGACCATGACAGCGTCCAGCGATGTCAGAAGGCAGGAAATCACGCAAAGGCTGTCCGCCCCAAACCTGCCGTGGAACATGTTCCAGATGCCGTTGGTAAAGACATCCAGACAAAGAACGATTATCGTCAGCGAAAGCGCCAGACAGGTGATGACCGTGACCTGGGCAATCTTCAGCATTCCGGGAACGGGAAGACCGAGGGAAATATAGGCAAGAATCAGACCGAATACCAGACTGATCAGGAACCGCAGCCGCAGAGAATACACATGCCCGCCGTAGTACCGCGAAGCATTCATGAAGGGGAGCTCCGGACCCAAACCGTCAGCATCTTCCTCTACGGTATCGTTGCTCGCATCCGCAGGGACGCCGCCGCGAAGCCGGATGACTGCACCGGCAATTTTGGAAGATACGTAGGCGCTGAAGCTTGCAGGTCCGGATTCATTGCGGTCATCCATGTAGTCGTCATCCGGATAGTCGTCATCCGGGTCTTCGGCTTCAGAATCATCCTCATATTCCGGTTCGGATTCCTCTGCCGCATCCTCTTCGAACGCCTCTTCCTCAGACGACTCCGGGTCCGGAGCAGGGGCGTCGGCAAAGGGATCGGCAAAGGCCGGCATTTCCTCGGAATCAGGTTCACTTTCAGCAGGATCGGGTTCCGGTTCCGTCTGGGACACCGGGGCATAAATGTGGAATCCGGAATGGAATTCCGCATTCTCATCGGAGAAAGGGCCTGCGGAAGGGTTCTGACTGCCGTATATGGAGTTGAATATTTCTTCGAATTCGTTCATTTACAGGTTTTCTGCCTAAGAATCTCGTACATGGTGACAGCGGCGGCGCAGGAGGCATTCAGAGAGCTGATCTCGCCTTTCATCGGAAGCGACACGATGAAGTCGCATTTTTCCTTGACCAGGCGGCTCATGCCGTCACCCTCCGAGCCAATGACCAGAGCGACAGGACCGGAAAAGTCCGTGCTCCACAATCCGTTCTTCCCGTCGGCAGCCGTTCCGTAAATCCAGAGACCCTTCTGCTTCAGTTCGTCAATGGCAGATCCGATATTCGGGACCCGGGCAATGAGCGCGTGCTCTGCGGCACCGGCGGAGGCTTTGTCTACAATTGTCGTCAGACCGGCGCTTCTCCTTTTGGGGATAATCAGGCCGTGAACACCGGCACACTCTGCACTCCGGATAATTGCGCCCAGATTGTGCGGGTCAGAGATTTCATCACAGATGACGATGAAGGGGTCTTCGCCCTTTTCAGCAGCACTGGCGAGGATGTCGTCAATGGAGCAGTAATCCCGCACGGCACAGACGGCAATCACGCCCTGATGCGCCTTGGTAACGCTCATGAAGTCCAGCTTCCGTCTGTCGCATTCCACAACAACGATACCCTGATCTCTCGCCTTGGAGGCAATGTGCCCCAGAGTTTTGTCAACTTCGCCTTTGCTGATATAAATCTTGTCAATGCTCCGCTGTGCCCGGAGCGCTTCGATTACGGCATTTCTGCCTTCAATAATCTCATTTTTGAATTCTTCGTTTTCCATACCAGTTAGAATACCATAAATTCACAAAAGATTGTAGAATTTTTTTCCATATCATAGTATGATAGCACCATGAGAAAGTATATTACCAAATTTTGCCTGAAGCATCCGGATTTCGGCTTTCCGAATCTGATGCGGTATATCGCCATTGCGAATGCCCTGTTCTGGGTTGCCAGTTTTGTCAGCCCCAAGTTCCTGAGTTATCTGTCCTTCAACCCGCGCTTTATCTTCAGCGGGCAGATCTGGCGGATCATTTCCTTCGTCTTCATCCCCCCGACGACGGGGATTTTAGGCGCAATCGGAATTTACTTCTACTATGTCGTCGGGAATATCCTGGAGAATTACTGGGGAACGGCCAGATTCAATCTGTTCATTCTGTTCGGAATTCTCCTGACCCTGCTGTACGGATTCCTGATGTACTTCCTTCTCGGGCTGTCCGTCAGTCTCAGTGCCTCCTATATCTTCCTCTCCATGTTCCTGGCGTTTGCGGCGCTGTACCCGGATACGCAGGTGCTGTACATGTTCCTGATTCCGATTAAAATGAAATGGCTGGCCCTGCTGGATCTGGCGCTGTTTGTTGTGGATATTTTCCGGAATCCGTTTCCGCTCAATCTTCTCCCACTCGTTGCTATTGTCAACGTGCTGGTATTCTGCGGGAAGGAAGTCCTCAATATCTTTGATTTTCGCAGTTAACCCAATTTTAATATTTTTTAGGAGAGAATAACATGTCAGAAAGACCGAATATCCTTGCGCTTGCTACCAAGATCAGCCTGGAAAGCATGACGTATACGGGAATCGGATATAAAGACCCGGAATACCGGATTCTTGCGCCGATTGTCGATGACGAGATGTGCAGATGCATGATGCATATGCGCCTCGATACGCCCCGTACCGCCGCCGATATTGCCAGGCGCTGCAAAGAAGACGTGGCATGGGCCGAGAATCAGCTGGCCAAGCTGAATGATGCCGGTATTGTACGTACGAAGGAGCCTCAGGGCGATCAGACGGAGATCACCTGGTATTACCCGATCTGGGTTCCCGGAATCATGGAAGGCGTCCTTGCCAACAAAGAACAGTGTGACCGTTACCCTGACCTGGGCAGATGCTTCGAGGAATACACCCGCATTCGCGTTGCCATGCTTGCGCCTCTGGCAAACTCCGGAAAAATGGGCATGTTCTTCATGCGTGTCATGCCGGTCAACAGTGCTGTGGAAAACAACTCCCGCGTTGCCGACTATGACGAAGTCAGAACCCTGGTAGACAATGCCTTTGCCATTTCCGTAGGTCCCTGCTCCTGCCGCCGTTCCCGCCGTCTGCTCGGAGAAGGCTGCGGCCATCTGGAAGACGATATCTGCATGTACCTCAATGACAACGCCATCAACTACTCCCGCCTGGGCTCTCATCGCCTGATCACCCGGGAAGAAGCCTATGAGGTTCTGAAGAGAGCAGAGGACAACGGCCTCGTGCATGAAATCAATCAGACCCCCGGCTTTGAAGAAGCTACCGCTATCTGCAACTGCTGCGGCTGCTCCTGCTATGCACTGCGCGTGGCGGAAATGTTCCGTTCCAAGAACGGAATCAAGTCCAACTATATCGCCAGAGTTGACAAGGAAAAGTGCGTTGCCTGCGGCTCCTGCGTGGAAAACTGCCAGACGAATGCACTCCGCCTCGGCCAGAAGCGGTCTTCCGTGGATCCCCATATCAGCGATGCCTACGACTCCGACCAGGCCGTGCCCTTTGATTCCTCCAGCTACAATGTAGAATACCGCACGAACCGGAGTGACGTCATGCCTTCCGGTACTGCTCCCTGCAAGGCAGCCTGCCCGGCGCATATTGCCGTTCAGGGCTATATCCGTCTTGCCGGCGAGGGCAGATACGATGAAGCTCTCGAGCTCATCAAGAAGGACAATCCGTTCCCCGCAGTCTGCGGCAGAATCTGCAACAAGGCCTGTGAAGATGCCTGCACCCGCCGCTCTGTGGACGAGGCCGTCGCAATTGACGACATCAAAAAGTTCATTGCCGAGAAGGATCTGAACCCGGCAACGAGATACGTTCCCCAAATGCTGAATATGACGGGCAAAGCCTTCCCGCAGAAGATTGCTGTCATAGGCGCCGGCCCGGCCGGACTTTCCTGCGCATATTATCTGGCTGTCAAAGGCTATCCTGTTACGGTCTTCGAGAAGGAAGACAAGCTTGGCGGTATGCTGACGCTTGGTATTCCTGAATTCCGTCTCGGCAGAGAAGTCATCAATGCCGAAATCGACGTTCTGAAGGAACTGGGAGTAGAATTCAGAACCGGCGTGGAAGTCGGAAAGGACGTTACCCTGGATCAGCTCCGTGCTGAGGACTACAAGGCCTTCTATCTGGCAACCGGTGCACAGCTCGGCAGCAGGATCAATGTCCCGGGCGAGGATCTGAAGGGTGTCTTTACGGGAATTGACTTCCTTCGTGAAGTCAACCTGGGCAAGAAGCCGAAGCTCGGTAAGAAGGTTGTTGTCATCGGCGGAGGCAATGTTGCCATTGACGTTGCAAGAACGGCCGTCCGTCTTGGCGCAGATGTCACGGTGGCATACCGCCGTACGGAAAAGGACATGCCCGCCGCTGCGGATGAAGTAGCCGAAGCCCGCGCAGAAGGTGTCAGCTTCCTGTTTGAGCACAAGCCTGTGGAGATTGCCGGTGAAGACGGAAAGGTCTGCAAGGTCGTCTTTGAGAATGATGAACTGAAGGCAGACAGCGTCATTACCTCTGTCGGTCAGAAGGTCGATCTGGGCGGAATCACAGGTCTGCAGACCCTGCAGAACGGTACAGTGATTGCCGATTCCAAGACCTGCCAGACTTCCGTTGCCGACGTTTTTGCCGGCGGCGACGTGGTCACCGGACCGAAGTTCTGCATTGATGCGATTGCTGCGGGCAAAGAAGCCGCAGTTTCCATTCACCGCTATGTCCATGCCGGCCAGACTCTCGTCAACGGCCGTGATCCGCGTGACTATACCGCATTCGATGTCAATACCGCTGCGATTTCCGTCAACGGCTTTGACAACACGCCCCGTCAGCGGGCTTATTCCGAGCCTTCCGACGCAAAAAAGACCTTTAAGGATCTGCGCGGAACGCTTACCGAGGAACAGATCCGGAAGGAAGCCGACCGCTGCCTTGGCTGCGGCTGTGCCGTCATTGATGAAGACCTCTGCGTAGGCTGCGGTGTCTGCACAACGAAGTGCAAGTTTGATGCCATTCATCTGGAAAAGATTATGGATAACAAGGGTACGCCATACTTCCAGACGCTCCTTACCTGCGTCGGAAATATCCCCAGCGTAGCCGGAAGATTTGTCAGAAAAAAGGTGGCTAAGAAGTAATTATGCATGAGATTGGTGTTGTCCGTTCCATGATTCACACGATTGATGAGTTCTGCAAAGAGAACAATGTGGATCAGGTAGATGAAATTGTACTCGATATCGGAGAGCTCTCTCTGGTTATCCCCAAGTATGTCGAAGATGTCTATCCCGCTGTCGTCATGGATACAAAATATCAGAATACGAAACTGGTGATCAATGTCATTCCCGGACTTGCGGAATGCGACGACTGCGACGAGATTTTCAACGTCATTGAGCATGAGGGATACTGCCCGAACTGCGGCAGTTTCGAAAAAACCGTACTTACCGGAGAAAGTTTCAATATTAAGGAAATTCACGTCCCGGAGAACTGAATCAAGTGTAAAAAATAAGGAAATCTCAAATTTGAGATTTCCTTATTTT
>JAZLHH010000053.1:0-16040 GCA_045616745.1 Candidatus Limivicinus sp.
TCCATATCGGCCTGACCGCCGAGCTGATCGGCTATGGCGTTCGTAAACGCTTCGTCAAGGGTAACGGAGCAGAGGCTTTCCGCAAGTTTTGTCAATTCATTCAGCATCGTAATCGTTCCTCATCTTTTCCCGAATAGGGCCTGAATAGCCTTATAGGTCATATAGCAGTCATACTTTGCAACGATCTCAAACGGCGAGTGCATACTGATTACGGGAACACCCGCGTCGATTGTCTCGATATTGCGGACGGACACATATTTGGCGACCGTTCCGCCTCCGCCCAAATCGATTCTGCCCATTCCACCCATCTGCCATACGACGGCGTTTTCATCGAGCATCGCCCTAACAGCGGCAACCGTTTCAGCGGACGCATCGTTGGCACGGGATTTCCCGCTGCCGCCGGTGTATTTGACCACCGCGACTCCGTGGTTCAGATAGGCCACATTGTTCTTCTCATAGGCGTCAGAAAAAGTCGGGTCATAGGCGGCACACACATCCGCAGAAATGCAGAGGCTTTTTGCGAAGCAGCGATTCAGCAGTACGCCCTGCTGCAAGCACAACTCAGACATAAATCCATCGAAGGCGCTGCTCTGCATTCCGGTAACCCCAAAGGAACCGCATTCCTCCTTGTCCGCGAAAAGGCAGACACAAGTATATTCCGGCTCCGATGTGTCCAGAAGTGCCTGAAGCTCCGCGTAGGCGCAGACTCTGTCATCATGGCCGTAGCCGCCGATCAGTGATCTGTCAAAGCCAAGCTCGGATACTTCAAACGAAGGCACGGCGGCAAGATCTGCAGAAATCAGATCCTCTTCCTTTATACCGTACTCACGGTTAAGAAGCTTCAAAACGGCAATCTTTACCTGCTCCCTGTCATCACTGTCATCCGGGACAGAACCTGCCATAATGTTCAGCTCCTCGCCGCGTATTCCGTCGGCCAAGGATCTCTTCATCTGATCATCTCCGAGCTGGGGGAGAAGATCGGAAATGGCGAACTTCGGGTCACCCGGCTTTCTTCCAAGCTGAAAGTCCACAGTATCCCCGTTTTTCAGGGCAACCGTACCATGGAGCTCCAGAGGGATTGCCGGCCACTGGTACTTCTTTACCATCCCGTAATACTGGGTCTTCAGGAAGCACAGCTCATCACTCTCATAGAGGGGAATTGGCTTCAGATCCAGCCGGGGGGAATCGATATGAGCCGCCGCAATCTGCGCACCGTGGGAGAGATCCTTTCTTCCAATTACCGCGAGTATCAGGGACTTGCCGCTGTTGTTGCAGTAGATCTTGCTGCCTGCGGAGATGGGCATGCCCGGCTCATAGGCGACGAAACCGCACGCCTTCGCCTTTTCTATGGCGTTGTGCACAAATTCCCGCTCGATTCTGGACTCGCTGAGAAAGCGCATATACTCTGCGCAATACTCTTCCATTTTTACCAGATCATTTTGGGAAACGGATTTATATCCGTTTTCTTTTTTCAACCGCAGCTCTTCATTGAGCGCCATAATCACAGAACCTCTTATCTTTTTGTTTTGAAATCGAACAGAGCTTCCCGGATAGTTCTGACTGTGCAGCCGGGTTCGTCCTTTTTGATAAGCTCATCCAGAGTGTTCATGCCAATGAAATCGACCAGAGCCTCAAAGGCGCGGACATTGGCAACGCTCTCTTCCACCGCCGTCTTCGCATCATCCTTGAAAGGATAGATGTCCAAATCGCACCAGCCGTCCCAGTTTCCCTTGCGCAGCCAGTAAACAACCTCGAAAAACTCCAGCGGGTTAGCCGTGCCGACAATCACGTCGTCGTCCCAATGGTGGAAGTTATCGCCCCAGTGAGTGCGGAACAGTTTGCCCTTCTTCATAATCCTTGCGACGGAGTAGGCCATTTTTTCTCCGGCCATAAGGGAATGACCCAAATCGAGAGCAACGCCGAGGTTTTCTTTTCCCACGTCCCCGATTAGATTCATCGCATCGCCGCAGTTGCTGACGAACTGGAATATACGGGGTTCCTTTATCTTGTATTCTATGGCGGTGCGGATTTCCGGCTTGTAGTCGCACAACTCAGCAAAGGCTTCAACGAGCCAGTCCCATGCCTGGAAGTAGTCCGCCTGGAAGGTGTAATCCACGCCGTCGTCCGCCAGCCACACCGTAATCGTGTCCATTCCCATTATTGCTGCCGCGTCCTTGCACTCCTTGGCATACTCCATGGAAAGGGCGCGAATCTTTTCATCTTTATTGGTAAAGGAGCCCCAGCCGAATTCCTTGGACCAGTTGTTCAGAATGATCGTGCCGGGTTGCTTTCCGCAGTCGCGAATCAGCTCCGCGTATCGGGAAGCATTCGCACTGTCAACCTGCCCGGGGCAGCAGAAGCCCATGCCTTCCACGTCCTTGAGAGTTTTCATCAGCTCAAGGCAACGCTCCTCACCGATTTCGTCCTTATATCCGGGGCCAAATCGATCAGACAGCGGCTCAAATGCTGCTGGATTAAGTTCAAATCTTAAATGAGACATTGCAATACTCCTCTTTTTTATCTCGTTTACTCATGTATGTTTTTCAGTATTTCGCGGAGCTCCTCTTCGCTGCCCGCCAGCTGCAGCCCCTGCAGTTGCAGCAGCAGATTTCCGGCGACGCTCGCCTCTCTCATACACGTCACGATCTTCTTTCCGGATTTCTCCTCGATCAGACAGCAGAGAAACGCATCCTGCGTAACGCCTCCGCTCATATATATTTCTGTAAATTTCTTGTTGCTGATTGTCTCAATCTGTGAGACGGCCTGTGCGACCGCATTCGCAAGTCCTTCGTAAATGCTCCGCAGAATCTGATAATCACCGGGCTGCCCGATTCCCGCATCACGCATATCCCTCCGAACAATCTCGATAAGTCCGTCGGGACCCTGATAGCGGGAAATGTCGCTGACGTCCGCGGATATAAATTCTCCCCGTTCCTTCTGCGCTGCCGCCGAGATTTCTGAAAACGGCAAACCGCCCTTTTCTTTCTGGAATGTCTGCAGAAACCATGCACCCGGGAACGTATATCCATGTATAAAGCCTTCCGGAAGGGCGATGTTCTCGATACCGAGACGCTTGCTTTCCGGAGTCAGGACCGGATTCTGCGCAGAAACGCCGACGGAGAACCAGGTTCCGGCATTCATGCAGAGCTGGCCGCCGGCCAAAAGCCGCAGCGAATAGTAGGCAGACGCCGTATCGTGGAGTGCCGTATTGACCACCGCCATCTTCTTGCCGGACGGCAGATCGGTATAGGTCACAATCTCCCCGCAGGAGAGGACCTTCGGCAGGATATCCGTTCCCGCCTTTAAAAACCGCGTAAGCCTCTCATCCCAGGCTCCCTGCAGATTGCCGAGGCCACAGTCGAAGGAGAAAGTTACATCGGTATATTGCTCGCCGCACACGGTAAACGCCAGAGCGTCCGCCAAGGGAAGCAGCGTGTTGCGTCCGTCGGATGCGCAGGAATCCTCCTGTTGGAGATAGTACATACTTACCAGCGGAGAAAGTGGGCTTAAGGAGTTACCAGTCATTTCGTGCAATTCATCAGGAGAATAGCACCTCAGAATCTCTTCCGGGATTTCTGCATGAAAATAATTATGATAGGACAGCATCCTGTGGCAGAGCTTGCCGCTGCTGTCAAAAATTCCATAATCCGGGGAGAAAGAATCAAAGCCTATGCTGTCGGCATCGGCCGCCTCTGCCAGATAGTTCGCCAGATGCTCCGCCAATTTTTCGAAGTCCCAGTATGTGGTTCCATTGGGAGACTTCATCAGCGGATTTGAAAATCGGGCATCTTCCTGGACGGAAAGCTTTCCCTGTTCATATATACCGCGCATGATCCGGCCGCTGCCGGCCCCGATGTCAACGGCTAATAGGTATTTTGTCATAAGATGCCCCGATTTATGAAATACGGAGATCTATACCGCCTTTCGGAACTGCTGTGCGCAGATACTCTATGCTCTGGAAGATGTCTTCATAGACCATTTCTTCAGTCTGTGCTGTAGACGGAATTGCTTCCAGAATCAGGTTGATCGTATCCGGCATAGAAATGTATTCCGACAGGCTATTCTGTTCATAGTTGGCGATTGACCGTTCGAGAGAAGAAAGTATCTGATCGATCCTGACATCCCCGCCTCCGCCATCGCGGGTAAAAGGTGCATGATCACTGCCGGCGCGGCGCGTCTGCTGGATATGAATGTCTTTGCAAAGAGCGCCAAATTCTTCAATCCACTTTTCGTAATACAGATCGTCTCCGGAAACACCATAATTCTGACCGCAGGCATGCCCTGTATCAACGACCGGTCTGATAGCTGCTCCTGTCAGATTCCGATTTGCATCTGCATAATACTGTTTCGCACCGCTCAGTGTGTACGGAACCAGACTCGGAACGTACATCTGCTCGATTCCGATTGTAGATAACCCGCATTCTTTTGCTTTTTCCGCCAGCTTCCGATAGGAAGCAATTACCTCATTATACCGTTCTGCAAAAGCGACCGGATCTGACTGGACCTCCACAGAAAAAGCATCAAATCGACCACTGACACTGTCGGCGCCCAGCGCAGCTGCTATATCGATGGCACCTTCAAGCCAAGAATACATTCTGGCTCTTGATTCCGGGTCTTTATGCGCCAAGCCGAAAAAACGATACGGTGCAAATCCTGTCAGATAATCAATAATCTTCAAGCCGGCGTCATCAAAGGTCTTGCGAATCTCTTTTGCCGTTCGAAGCACATACTCCCGATCTCCACTGTACAGATAGTCCAACGCATCGGTATCTATGGAAACAAAGTCGAAGCCGAGTTCACGGATTATTCTCGCCCAGCTCTCCGGTTTTTCATACCTTCGAGTCATAAAGCAAGAATTAACGGCCAAGTCTACATGAACGGTCTTTCCCATTTTATTCTCCAATAACCTGAACCATAACCGTGCGGGTACGGGCTCTGACCTGATCCCAGTCTGCGAAATAAATGAGACCAAAGTCGCCCAGCTGAATCTCTCCGTCAAAAATAGGCACCGTAACGGAACGACCCATAATGATTGAGCGAATGTGTCCGTCCGTATTCAGGCACCATTCCGGCTTTTCGCCTCTCTCTTCCATGGCACCCTTGACATGCGCTTCATTGGGATGAAGATACATATGTTCATTGGTGCAGGTCGGAGCAATCTTGGCCAGGCAGTTGATGAGGTCCTGCATGATCAACTCCGTCCCCCAAAGAGTCTGACCGTCCGAGAATTCCTGGATCTGAACAGAGCAGGATGTATGGCCAGTGAAAACAAGGAAATTGCCGTTCTTAACACCAGACTTCGCCACAATTTCGCGCACCTGCTTCGTAACGTCAATAACAGTTACATGTGCCGAACCGGTTTCAACCTGAAATTTTTCATTGTAAATAATCATTTTTATTTCTCCTCTGTGTTTTTGTTTTCTTCCGCCAGCAGTTCACCGACTTTGCCGCCGGAATGTATGAGTAAAAGATCTTCTTTTGTATATCCGTTGAATCGCATAATCGTGAATGCAATCGCGTCCCATACGGCGCAATAGGCCGTGCAGCTGGCCGAAGCGCACATATTGAACTTATCTGATTCCGTATCAATCTGGATTTTGAAGTATATGTCTGCCAGTTTTGCCAAAACGGAATCGTCATTCTGGGACACCCCAATGACGACGGCCCCCTTCTTCCGGCAGATTGGAATGTAATTCGTAATCTCCGGCGTATTGCCGCCCTTGGAAAACAGGACTACGACATCCCCCTTCTGAATGGCTCCGCAACCTCCGTGAATAGACATAGAGGGATCCAGGAAAAAGGAAGGTACCTCACACACATTCAAAGAGTGCGCCACGCGCACGGCGGTCGCTCCGGAGGTTCCGCAACCTGCAGTAATGACCTTACGCCCGTTCTCCTTGACGGAAAGCAACAAATCGATGATCTGTTCCATTACATCGCGGTTCAGGGTATCCATCAGCTTTTTGATGTCATTCCATTCAATATTTAATATGTTGTCTATTGATTCGTCGTACTTGCTCATCTCTACGCTTCCAATTATTACTTTTTTCCTTCTGCGGCCATTCTGTCGTCCCAGGCCTGCCGCAGCGCAGCAAACATTTCATTCACCATGGCACCCGGATCCGCCGCCTTGACGACGCCGCTGGAAGACCCCGTCGCATCTGCGCCGGCCATGATTGTGTTATAAACATCCTCTCCGCTGCTGATACCGCCGCCAACAAGAACACCGATATCGGAATTGACTTCCATAACAGCATCAAACGACTGTTTGACATAGGATAAATCGCAGGCCTGTCCAGTACCGATGAGCTCCGTAGGCTCCGTGAGCATCAAATCCGGCGAAAGTTGTGCAATGGATCGAATCTTCGCCATAGAATCGGCACAGACAATCGTCATAAGTCCGACTTCTCTTGCGCGCTGCAGCGTGGATTCTATACAGGAAAGTGAAAGAGGGCGCTCCGCGTGATTCAGCATAACGCCGACAGCTCCTGCCGCTTTCACAGCCTCGGGAAGCACGCTTCCCAAACCGCGCCCGACCGGAAGATTGTCCATATGAGGAGCAAAGATTTTAATCGTCCTTACAGCCTCAGCTGCTTCCTTGATGCTTGTATAAGGAGGAGTATAGATTACCCGGACGTCATACTTTCGAGCGGCCTCGTCCGTGATCCGTGCCAGATCGATAACCTGATCCCCGTACAAATAGTTTTTTGGCCCCAACTCAAAGAAAGGAGGCTCCAATTTTATTTTACGCATGGCAAACCTCATATTGTTTTCATATATACTTCGTATCGTATATTCTATGGAGTTTTCTTTCTGTTGTCAATTATTTTTGTATATATTCGAAAGGTTTTTTTACAAACGTAAATTATTTTTTTATTTTCGTAAATAATGCAAAAGTCATTCGAAGCTTTTTAAAAAAATTATTTCTTTTATTTTCATGAATATTACCGAAGTTTCATATGGTTTATGAAGGAATACCGCAAAGTTTTTTCATCCGCAAAAATATTACATCTGCCGCCGAAATAGTTCGGCGGCAGAAAAAATTAAAGGAATTTTAATTCAAGAGCTGCTTTGAGATTGTCGGGATTAAAGGACAGGCTCCTGGCAAAACAGGCTTTTGCCTCTTCTTTTTTGCCCATATAGAGCATGCCGTATCCGAGCATGGAATACAAATCCGCCTGCTTCAGCGTCATGGGATCCTGAATATAGGAGCGATAGAAAAATCTGTCGTTCATCTCATGCGAGCCGGGATAGCGCCGATCTGCCAACTCGGCTTCCCAGCCGAGGACGGCATCCCTCATCAGACGATCCGCTTCCATGCCGCGACCGGAGAGCTTTTGCAGCATGGCAGCATAGTATTGGAATTCTCCGCCCATCCTCCACATTCCGCTGTTGTCAATCTGGAGCATGTCATCAATCAGCTTCTGGGCCTGTTCCGTTTTTCCGAGCTGCTTCAGAGCCTCGGCCTGATAATAGCGGAACGGCACAATAACTGCCTCATTCCAGAAGCCTGCATGCAGGTTTTCCGGCAGGGTCAGGGCATCCTCAAAGTATTGCAGGGCCTTCTCCGGGTCTCCCTCCGCCAGTGCGATGCGGCCGGGAGCAAAACGGCTGAACATGTAAGGTTCTGCGATGATGAATTCTCCCCCTTCTCCCGGGGTAAACTCATGGTCGAGCATCGTGTGCATCGCTTCATCGTATTTTCCATCGGCAAGATACGCTTTCGTGAGTTCCAGGATGTAGTTATCTCCGCAATTCTCCGGGAAATGCTGCGTCAGGAACATCACGCGTTCTTCAGCTGAAATGCCGCAGGCGGCCATAAGGAATCCGGCTTCCGTAAGGAGCTGTTCATCCGGCTTCCGTTCAACGGCTTCCCGGATATAACGCAGGGCGTCATCCGGTTTCCGCAGATGGCTGAAGCTTGCAACTGCCAGATTTCGATACGGGATATAGAACTCCGGAGAGCAGCGAACGGCTTCCAGCCAGCACTGTGAGGCTTCTTCATACTGCCGCTTGTCGTAAAGCAGGCACCCAAGGAGATAATATGCCGTCCCGTCTTCCGGTCGTATCGTTATCACTTTTTTCAGGACATCCATTTCCTCCAGCCGATACGGGAAAACATCCACGATCGGATTGGCGGCCGCTTCCCGGAAACAGTCTTCGGCTCTGTCCTTCTCTTTCAGCTCGCAGAGGAGCGTACCAAGAGTATAAAGGGCCATTGTCGATGCACCGCGGTATTTTCTCAATCCTTCCAGTACCAGGACGGCCTCCTGTGTCAGGCCGGCCTTCTGCAGATCCAGCGCGACATCCAGGCATGTTTGCGACGGATTTGAATTCATAAGAAAGCTGTCATAGAATTCTTCCGGATTCCAGCCTGCCATACGGATCTCCGTGTATCGTGCCAGATGGTTCAGACGGTCATAATCGAGAATCTCGCGAATCCGCTCTGCGGCCGCATCGGTACAGCCGAGTTTATAAAGAGCCCAGACAGCATAAGGTCCTGCAAGTGGATTATGACTTTCTTTATCCAGGGCCTCATCGGCGTGCTGCAGCATTTTCCGATACTGGCCGCGTTGTCCGTCAATTCCGGCAATCAGCGTCATGGCTTTTGAAACTGTGCTGCTACTCCAGGCCGCTTTGCAAAGCGTATCATATGCCTGATCAATCTTCCCGCTGCGAAGATACGTCAGCCCCAAAAGATAGCCGACAGTCCCGTCCTTCGGATTACTGTCGTAAGGATTCTGCACTGCCATGGCTTTGGTCAGATACTCTTCCGCCTCTTTCAACCTTCCTGTCCGCAGATAATATTCCCCAAGGCCGGTCAAAGACGGGAGATGGCAAGGATCGTATTGCAGAGCTTCCAGATAATAGGCATCCGGTTTGTATGTTATGTCTCGATACAGATCAATGTGTGCACCGGCCAGATAGCAATCCTGCGCACTGTGAAGATGATCGGGCGTCGGAATTCCCGGATTGTTTTTGGGGATATGAAGCGTGTCCGGAACTTCTTCGTTATAGGAGAGAAGCTCATTTTCGTCCGAATCCGCAATTCTCAGGCAATAAAGTCCATCCGTGAGAGAGATGTCATACGTCTGGCACTCGCACGGCTTCAGAGAAAACGTTTCCGAAAGGATGACCTTTCCGCTCCCCGCTTCGGAAAGCACAATGGCAGCCTCCCGAACTTCTTTCGTTACATTGACACGCAATTTTTCTTCTTCTCTGTCCAGCGTGACTGCCGCGTTCAGATTGGCGAAGCTCACCTTTCCTGTCTTCCGAATCGGATACCAGAACTGTGAAAATGTCTTTGTTTCATAGGGTTCCAGCCAGGAAAAATCCGGCTGATCATCCGTATAAGATCCGGCCATCAGCTCGCAGTACTTGCCGTCAGAATCCGTCAGCTGGCGCTCCCAGTTATCTGCATTTGCTCCGAAACCCCAAGTAAACATTTTCTTTCCGGGAGATTTATAATGATCCGCCACGTGGATTGTCCCGCAGTCGGCGGCATAGTCATACCCGCCAAAGAAATCATATTTGGAAGGGGCTGCAAAATAGGAGCTTGCAAGCCGTGTATTTTTCAGCCAGGAAACGTCCGTCGGTTCTGTAAAGTTTAATGCGCCGTATCGTCCCGTTGCCAGAGGGTACGTCGTGTGATCACGATCGTAATGATGATGGACCCAGGTCACATCAGGGGGGAAAATGATGCGGTATTTATCATGAATGCGGACCGCTCCGTTCTCCCACCAGAGGAAAGAATGCGCCATATCGGTTCGGTTTGTGATCTTCACTCGTGTCTCAAAGTAACTGGCATCCGGACGAAGGACGATACCGACCATTCCTTTGGTTCTGTCCGCGGGATCGCATTCCGAAAGCCAGCACACAGCCGACCCGTCCTCGCATTCTTCCAAAGCAAAATCGACCGGCATACAGGTAGACGGCCGATGATGGAACGGCCAGTTGAATTCCAGGCCGCCGGAAGTCCAGGCTCCAAATGCCCCAATCAGTGCCGGCTTTATCACATGCTGACGATACAGAAAATTGTAATCATTTATCTTGTCATACGCTTCAAACACCTTGCCGCCCAAAGCTGGGATGATGCAAATCCTGATATAGTCGTTTTCCAGGCGGATAATGTCATACTCCATATCCGTTTTGTTCCGGATCTCGGCTCTCTGCACAACACGGCTCGGGTATGGATTACCCGTCGTATTCTGGTGATGGCGCGTCTCGGCAAACATCGGCATTACCTCCGCTTCCTGAAGAGGATACGTCGGAATCGTCCACTTTTCCACAGCTGCGGTTACTTTTTTCATAATCCTATTCTCCGTTACAGCCCTTTATTCTTTGTTGTCGGCCGATTCAATCCACAGCGACCTCCCGCCCCGGTTTTCCCCTCTGGCGGAAACTCTACCGCTTATCTTGTCGGCTTTTTGGAAGTTTAGTGTATCTGTTTTCGTTTGTCAACTCATTTCCCTTCATTCGAAAGAAAGAAGCACAACTCGCAAAAATTTCTTTCGATTTCGTAAAAATTGAAGAAGGAATCTGAAAATACCGCGAGCCGCCTCTCTCATTTTATCCAGCTCGCTCTTGTTTATTCATCTGTATTTTGGTAATATCAAGTTATCATATGATATTTGCTGCTCTCGGGAGGATAAGAATATGAATTACGATTTCACGACCTTCGTTGACCGGGCAGGGATGGATTCCCGCGCACTCGATGTTGTACCTTTTGACTATGAGCCGGAAGCAGATATCTCCAGGATCCCGATGTGGATTGCCGACATGAGCTTCCCTACGGCACCGTTTATTATCGATGCCATAAAGCAGCGTCTCGAAACGCCGAGCTTCGGATACTTTGACCCCCCGCAGGAGTATTTCGATGCCATCATACAGTGGCAGGAGGCCCGCAACGGTGTAATCGGCCTCGCACCTGAGAACATCGGCTATGAGAACGGCGTCCTCGGCGGCGTCGGAGCTGCGATTCAGGCGTTCACCACACCGGGCGATAAGATTCTGCTGCATTCTCCGACCTATGTCGGTTTCACCGGCGTTTTGAATATGACGGGACGGACGGCTGTCCACTCCGCTCTTGTCCGTGATGAAGAGGGAATCTGGCGCATGGATTATGAGGACATGGATCGCAAGCTCAGGGAAAACGGCATCCACTTCGCCATATTCTGCTCCCCGCACAACCCAACAGGCCGGGTCTGGGAGAAGTGGGAAATCGAAAAAGCCATGGAAGTCTATGCTGCAAACGACTGCGTTGTAGTCTCCGATGAAATCTGGTCGGACATCATTATGCCCGGCTATGTACACATTCCGACACAGTCCGTCTCCGAAGATGCAAAGAATCGCGTGATTGCCTTCTACTCCCCGAGTAAGACCTTTTCGCTGGCCGGCCTCGTCGGCTCATACCACATCGTGTACAATCAGTATTTGCGCGACCGCCTTGTGCGGCGCAGCAATATGTGTCTGTATAACAAAATGAATGTTCTGTCCATGCGAGCACTGATCGGCGCTTTCACCAAGGAGGGTATGGTCTGGACTGATGAACTGAATACCGTCATAGACGAAAATCTGCAGTACGCCTGCGATTTCATTGCGAAAAATTTCCCCGGGGTACGCGTCATGCGGCCGCAGGCCACCTACATGCTTTATCTTGACTGTGCAGGTTGGTGCCGGAAACACAATACTGACATTGCCGAGCTGCAGAAACGTGGCGTTATGGCGGGCGTCATATGGCAGGACGGCGAGGCTTTCATGATGAAAGACACGATTCGCATGAATCTTGCGCTCCCGTATTCTATGCTCCTTGAGGCAATGGATCGTCTGAAAAAATACGCGTTTATCTGATTCCATCCTCTTCTCCATCAAAAATGAAGTTCCGTTCGGAACTTCATTTTTTGTTGCATTTATTGCCCCAAAAATTTATAATTGAAAACAAGTTTTTCGATATGGTAAAAATTTTTAACACAGAATGGAAGTTGAGAAATGGAAACAATACCGGGAAGTCAGAAGCAGCAGAAACGGCGCGCGGAAATTCTGGAAATTCTGGAAGATGAAAAATACATCAGTGTAACGGCTCTCAGTGCGCATTTTGAAGTGTCGGATGTAACCATTCGCAAGGATCTGGATGTACTGGCGGAGCTCGGTCTTGTCCGGCGGAGTCACGGGGGCGTCGGAAAGCCCAGCCGTTCGAACAGCTCCGTAGACTACAGTTCCAAGAAGCAGCTTCACTCTGCCGAGAAGGTAAAGATTGCAGCAGCGGCAGCAGATTTGATTCAGGACGGTGATTCCGTCATCATCAACGTAGGCTCGACGTGTGCCTTCGTCTGTGAAGAAATCAAAAAGAAAAAGAGAATCATCGTTATCACCAATGCGATGCATATTTTTCAGGAGTTGTCCAACTGTAAAAATGTCACCGTCTTTTTTCTCGGCGGTCGATATGATACTGACTTTCAGATTACTGTCGGCGAGAATGTTGTCGAGCAGCTTTCCAAATACAAGGCGGATGTCCTCATTATGGGCATGGACGGTATCGATATTGATTCCGGTGCAACCTCATACAATCATCTGGAAGATTCCATCATGCGCCAGATGATTCTGCAGGCAAAGCATCGGGTCATCGTAGCCGATCACTCAAAGTTCGGGCGCGTAACCTTCGCTCATATTGCGGATCTCAATGCTTTTGACACTATGATTACCGATGACTATCCGGATAACAGGGACTATTATGAAAAAATCCGAAACCTCGGTGTAAACGTGATAACGGTCTAAAAAACAAGCATATCTGCAGAATTCCTAATCTGCAAGATATGCTTGTAATTGTGTGTCTTATAATGTTTCAAGAAATTCTTTTACCACGTCAGCAATAATTTTGTGACCATCTTCATTTGGATGTAACCCGTCCGGCATAAATCTTCTTTGAATCTCCGAGTCATTAGGATTCAAGTAGCAGACATGAAACAGGTCAAGCACGGGAATCTCGTGCTGCTTTGCGATGGAAACGATGGCATCTGCGTAGCCTTCCAGTGGTTTATGCCTCGAAAAGCCTAACCCGTTCAGGCCAACCTTCCAGTCGTCAAGCCTGTGCAAAGGCGTCATTGCAAAAAGAAGGGCACTGGGATAATGCTGCTTCAGCTTTTGAATCAAATCATGGTAAGCTCCGAATTGATAAAACGGTAACCTGCGCCCGCCTATAACATGTTGTGGAAATCAATGTCAACAAAGGAATCACAGCCTGCCAGCTTCCGTCTCCGGATCTCCTCAGTTAGTTTCCCTGCCATAATTCGGTATCCGTGCAGAACAAATCCAGATGTACGAAAATCTTTCTATAAAAGCGGGAGCAAAAAATAATCGAATATGGTATTATTCGAGCAGGTAAATCGTTTTCGATTGTTTTCCTGTGCGAAAAAGATATCTGAAATCAAATACATCTGATGGCGTTGATATTCTGCTGTTCGCATAATATACTGTAAAGTAATTTCATTGTCGGAATACAAATATCAGCCGACGGTGTTGCCTGATAAGGAACAAATACTTTCAACTAAAAGTCATTTGGAAAGAAAGGATTCTGTATATGGACGTATTAGAAAAAATTCGCGAATCCGCCATTGTACCTGTCGTTGTGCTGGATGATGCCCAGTCCGCTGTTCCGACAGCACAGGCGCTCATGAAAGGCGGGATTGGCGTCATGGAAATTACTTTCCGCACAGCCGCTGCCGCCGATTCGATTAAAGCCGTTTCCGAAAGCTACCCTGATATGCTCGTTGGCGCCGGAACAGTCATCACGATAGAACAGTGCAAAAAGGCCGTGGAGCTGGGAGCAAAGTTCATTGTGTCTCCCGGGTTTGACGAAGAAGTCGTTCGCTGGTGTACGGACAACAGCATCCCAGTTACTCCCGGCTGTGTAACACCCACAGAGATTATGGCTGCCATGAAGTATAACCTGCAGGTCGTGAAGTTCTTTCCGGCCAGTGTGTACGGTGGGCTTTCTGCCATGAAGGCGCTTTCCGGACCCTTCCCCGGAATAAAATTCATCCCCACCGGCGGAGTCAATTCGGACAATATCGCCGATTTTATTTCTGCACCGTTCATCCATGCCGTTGGCGGCAGCTGGATTTGCCCGAAGAACGAGATTTCAGCGGGAAATTTTGAGAAAATAACCGAGCTTTGCTGTGCAACCCGTGAAAAGATGCTGGGCTATGAGCTGGTTCATATTGGAATCAACACAGCGGATGCCGAAGTGTCGTCAGCCATCACGGAAGAATTCTGCAACGCATTCAACTTTGTCCCGAAGCGGGGAAACAGTTCAAACTTTGCCGGCTCCTCTGTCGAAGTCATGAAAAAGTTGTTCTATGGAACAAATGGACATATAGCTATCAGGACGAATAATTTAGAAGCTGCAATTGCAGATTTGAAAAACAAAGGTTATTCGTTCCTTGAAGAAACCAAAGGATATAAAAATGGCAGACTCAATGTGATTTATCTCAAGGAAGAAATTGGTGGCTTTGCCGTACACCTTCTGCAAAAATAACGTCGACAGCAAAAAACTACAATATTTCGTTTTCTGTTGTTGTGCATGGAACCACAATAAAGAAACACTTATGGCGTATAGCCATAAGTGTTTCTTTATCTGGATTAAGGAATCCTATCGTTAACTTTTCCCGTATTTGTTTTTGATGAAGCTGAACACTCTTCTTAGATAACTGTTCGCCGTGTATATCGCGCCAAGAGGATTATTCCCAAGAGCTCGATCTTTGACGGCAAGCACCGTGCATGGGGCCTTGGCATGGCGGATAAAGAGTGTGTCATGTCCGACGCACAGTCCGAGAAGCACCACGAAATCACAGCATTCATCATCTAGAATTTTTGCCTGGCCAATTGGATTGCACATGGCCTCATAATCCCGATCCGGGTGAGCAAACTCTTCCTGTGACAGGCCAAGATTCTGCTTCGGGATGGAACAGTTCTTGCAGCAGACGGAGCGGACTTCAAAACCGTTAGCGCGAAGAATCGTAACGAACGTTGCCGCCTCAGACGAAAGGCCGACGCAGAAGGCCACGCCGATTCGCTTATAATTGAGTTTCCGGGCATAGTCCATAATTTCTTCCACTCTGGTGTTTTTTCCGTAGCCTTCTGCCTCTACTCGGGCTGATTCCGTAGCCATACGGAGATCTTCTTCCGAATAGAGCGCCAACATCTCTTCCCTTGTGTATACACCGCAGGGGCAGTCCGGAAGACGTCCCTCTGTCATGCCTCTGGAGCAGGGCTTTCCTTTGCAGTCAGCACAATTTGCCACAAGACTCTACCTTCCTTTCCATCATGGTATCTCACGTTAATCATATCGTTTCCAAGTCTATTAGTATAGATAAGCGGGAATTATTCGTCAAGAAAAACTGACATCCCGAATCTACAGATATATTCTCCGGGATTATGTACAGCAGCAACTAATATTTAAGGAATGCAGTACATCATTTGGGTGATTGCTGTGACGGCAGCCGTTGGTTCTCCGGCCAGCTTCTTTATCAAGGGCAGAAAAGCGTATAGCCTTTGAAACCTCTTTGAATTCTTCTTTCCCTGCTATTTATTTAAGTTTGAAACGTCCTCTTTCCGCTGGATAGATTATCTCAATTTTTAAATCACAGAAAATGTACAATACTGCTTTGCTTGTCCGCACAATTTTACATGCGTTAAAAAAACCGGGTGCATTACTGAACTGCACCCGGTTTTATTATCTCTGAACCCGCCCGGTTCCATCTCCGCCCATGAGTTTTTCCACATCAGAGACGCCGACACGGTTGAAATCACCGATGATACTGTGCTTCAGGCAGGAAGCCGCCACTGCAAATTCCAGTGCGATCTGCCTGTCATCATAAGTATTCAGGCCGTAGATCAGCCCGCCGGCAAAGCTGTCCCCGCCGCCGACACGGTCGATGATGTCTCGGATTTCATACTTCTTCGAAACATAGAAGTTCTCCCTGTCGTTGAGGCAGGCTGCCCATCCGTTCCAGTCGGCGCTGTGGCTCTCGCGAAGCGTAATG
>JAZLHH010000054.1:0-21673 GCA_045616745.1 Candidatus Limivicinus sp.
GAAGAGCGAAAGAAACGGAGCATTGATGAGATGCTCCGTTTCTTTATTGCTTCCTTAGCTTATTTTTTACTGATAATTACAGTTTTGTATTACCGTCCTTCGGGTCGTAATAGTTCTCGTCATCGAACATATTGGAATCAGCTCCTCCTACATTGCCCAGGAACTTTTCAAACTTTCCGAGAGAAACCTTACCGCGCATGTAAAGAGCCATCAGAAGGACAGAACCAATAATAACAAGTCCGGCAAGTCCGGCAAGAATATATGCACCGGCGTGGGTTTTACCGCGGGTGTTCTCAATCGTCGTATTGTTATAACCGGTTGCTGTGGGCTCCGTAACGGAAGCTTCCGAACCGACAGGAATGTCGGAATTATAATTCTGATTGTTGGTACCCATCATGGATACGCCACCGTTTGCACCATTGGCCGTTATTCCTGTTGACGAGGTACCGCCGGACGTAACACCACCGCCGTTATTCCCGCCGTTTGCTCCGTTCACCCCTGTGGAAAGAGCCGGAGACGGCGTCGGCGTAGGCAGCGGTGTAGGAGACGGCGTCGGCAAATCACTGCCCTCCACCGTGAGGCTGGCTCTGCCCGTATTCAGGGTCAGGTCACCGGCCGTGTATGCGGCATAAAACAGACAGCCGTCCATCTTGGACGTGACATTTGACAGAACAAGCCGGTCACCTCTCGTACCGGTTGCCGTACAGCCCTTGAAAACATCGCCGATATTGGCGCAGTCATATACCTTCCCGTCCGGTGCGATAAAATACCACATCACATAGTCAGAACCGGTTGCACTTGCAGTGAAAACAACCTCGTCTCCCGCTTTTTTCTTCTCGCTGCCCGGGTCCTTGGTAATACTCAGAGCATCCGTAAACTCATTTACAATTTCCGGCGTAGGATCAACAAATATCACGCCGTCATAAGATTCTCCGGAAGTTTTGCCGTCTAACGGTCCTCCGGAATACGCAAAAGCCGTTCCGGAAAAAACAGAGAGTGCCAAAACCAAAACTGCAAACAAGGAAAGAAATTTTCTCATAATATCAGCCTCTTGTGATTGAATAAAATTATGTTAACAGAATTATTTTTAGTTTGCAAGAGGTATTTCAAGAAATCTTTGCAATTCTTCCACGGTTTTGAAATAGTGCTCGCAGTTAGTACGCATAAACTGCTCAATGATTGCAATATCATTGGCCCAACCTGCGGCAGCAAAATCAATCCCGGCATTGATTGCCATGTCATATCCCGGCTTCAGGTCATCAATCATCAGGCAATCCGAGGACTGAAGATCAAATTTTTTCAGAATCTGTTCTACCGGCCAGGTACTCGGCTTTCTCCTTTCAACCGGCTGCTCCCACCCGAAGATTTCATCCGGTTCGGGCAGATTGTTTCTGGCATAATCTCTCAGAATATTTTTCTTGAAAGAATGAGAGATAACAGCAATCAGACCGCCTTCTTCCTTCTGTCTGTCCATGATGGTTTTTATTCCTTCATAGGCATCCGGAATATGACTCTGGACATACTGGTTCCAATATTCAACTTCCATTGTCAGGTCTTCATCGCTGAGGCCGAAATCGTCCTTTGCCATTTCGATAAAGCCGGGTTCGAAGTTCTTCAGGAAATATTCTTCCAGCGTCAGTGTCATTCCGGGACGGTACTCTTTCAGGAACTCAACGAAGCAGGGATAATGAATCGTGGCCGTACTGTTGACGGTCGTATCATCGTGATCAAAAATCAGACATTTATATTTCAATAGAATGTTGCAACCTCAGGATCCGGGGCGTCGCAGGGTTTATGTGCAATATAAGTCAGCACAGGGCCCTTGCGTTTATATGCCTTATGAAATTTGAAGTGTATCTTCGCTGTAATATCAATCCAGGTATCGTCCTCGATTTCTTCGACCGGTGCATTCTCGCAAACCAACGCCGCAAACTGGATATCCTGAACACAGCAGGTCATGACATGACGTCCGACAACAATACATTTTTCCGGAATCTTTTTCCGGGAAAGAGCCCGGCACTGAAACCGAACCGTCTTCCCTTCATATTTGGAGGAATCCTCGGACATATCCCGATACCAAACGGCATAGTCATCAGGGCCGATTTCCACGACAGGGGCATTCAGATCAAAGGGCAGCGGATCTTCAATATCATCATAGACCACATCACCTTTCGGCGATTCATAGGCGATATCCGATCTTCTGGATGCACCACGGACAATCTTATGAAATTCCATTTTGTCCATGTCCGGCTGAAACCGGTTGAAAACCACCAGTTCGCAGCTCTTCAGCTTGTCATATACCAGCTGGCGCATATTCGCATTATAGTTCAGGAACGTAGTGGCATCTGCAAACATGAATTCCTGATATACAATCCATTTTTCCGGCATTGCGGCGTACAAGTCGTCCAGCATCCACATCCCGTTATATTCCAGAATGCATCGCTCTGCTCCTGTTTCCTTCCGGAATCTTTCAAGATTTTCCTGCGTCAGTTCCGCTTTATCCTCTATGGTCCGTATGGATACATCTTTATCGGCAAACTGATCCGGCTCATATTCTTCGATTCCTTCTTCACAAATCAGAAGAAGGGTCTTTTCTCCTGTACTGAACCGCTTATCTTCCAATGTTTCCTGGATAAACTTTGTTTTTCCGGACTCCAGGAAACCGGTAAAAAGATAGACCGGAAATTCAAGAATATCAGTCAACTTTAAACAACCCCTTCAAAGCAGTTTCATTCAGATTAGAACCGATGACACACACACGCCCGGTAACAGCAGGCTCTCCGCCTCGAACATTGGATTCATCCGGAACGTAGTCAAAATAAATCCATTCACTCTCTGCAGAGTCCACAAATCCTTTTGCTCTCAGAACAGTTCCGTAGGTTTCAAAATCACCCAGCTCCGAGAGTATGGCGTCAATTTCATCTGTACTGTATTTTCTGGCGGTTTCAAAACCGAAGGAGCCAAAGACTTCATCCGCATGATGGCCATGAGAATGCTCATGCTCATCTTCGCACCCGCAATCGCAATGGAAATGGCTCTCATATTCCAGCTCATGAATATCGCGATGGATTCCGTTGCTCTCAATTGCTTCCAGAATTGCCGACCCTGAAATTTTGCTGAAGGGCGTAGTAATAATCGAAGCTTCCGAATTCAGCTCATGAACAATTTCCACCGCTGTGGCCATTTGCTTTTCAGATGCCGTATCCGCGCGGGAAAGGACAACCAAATCCGCATTGGCGATCTGATCATCGAAGAACTCGCCGAAGTTACGGCGGTACATTTTCGCTTTTGATGCATCGACGAGGGTAACCTTTGAACCGATTTCTATCCCGGGAACAGAGGCAACCGCTTTGGCAACATCAGAGAGTTTTCCAACACCTGAAGGCTCAATAATAATACGGTCCGGCGAATAATCCGCAATAACCTGCTGAAGGGCAGCAGTAAAATCACCGACCAGAGTGCAGCAAATGCATCCGGAGTTCATTTCCGTTATTTCCACACCGGAGTCTCTCAGAAATCCGCCGTCAATGGCAATCTCCCCGAATTCGTTCTCGATGAGGACAAGTTTTTCATTTTTGTAGCCTTCGGCAATCAGCTTTTTAATCAGCGTCGTTTTTCCGGCTCCAAGAAATCCGGAGAAAATATCGGTTCTCGTCAGCATAACTGAGACCCCACGGGAACGCTGTCATCAACCATCATCAGATTCAGCACTTCTTTTCCTTCATTTTCTGTCACAGCAGACAGAAGCATACCATTGCTCTCCAGCCCCATCATCTTGCGCGGCGGCAGATTCAGGATGGCGATCACCTTTTTTCCGACCAGCTGCTCAGGTTCATAATACTTGTGGATTCCCGACAGGATCTGACGCGGTGTTCCGCTTCCGTCATCCAAAGTGAACTTCAGCAGTTTTTCAGACTTCTTCACGGCTTCGCATTCCAGAACCTGAACCACACGCATATCGCACTTTGCAAACTCTTCAATATCTACATCAGGAAGAACCGGCTTGGTCTGGGGCTTTTTCGCTGCCTCATTCATTGCTTCCAGTTCTGCAATGGCTTTTTCTGTATCCAAACGCGGGAACAGTGTTTCACCCTTGTGGACACATACTGTGCTTTCCAGCACTCCGTATTTGCAGGCCTTCTCCCAGGTAATATCTTCCGGCTTCGCTCCAATCTGGGCAAATGCCTTCTCACAGCTTTCCGGAATTACAGGAGAGAGCATAATCAGAGATACTCTCAATGCTTCCAGGAGGTTATAAAGAACCGTGGCCAATCTTGCTTTATTTGCCTCATCCTTTGCAAGAATCCAGGGTGCCGTTTCATCAATGTACTTGTTGGCTCGCTGAATTAAGTGGAATACTTCTTCAATGGCAAAGCTGGGATGGAATTCGTCCATATGCCTGGTATAGATTTCCCTCGTCGACTGAATCATTTCCACGAGTTCGTCATCCATTGGGTCTGCCTGCCGATCGGCAATCAGCGTTCCGCCGAAGTATTTATCTGCCATAGCCGTGGTACGGGAAACAAGATTTCCGAGAGCATTGGCTAAATCTGTATTGATGGTATTGATCAGCAGCTCGTTGGAGAAATTACCGTCGGAGCCAAAGGGGAAGGATCTCATAAGGAAGAAACGAAGCGCATCAACCCCCAGCTTTTCCGAAAGAACATACGGGTCCACCACGTTTCCTTTGGATTTGCTCATCTTTCCGCCATCGATAACCAGCCATCCATGGCCGTAGACTTTCTTGGGAAGCGGCAGTTCCAGGCTCATCAGCATTGCCGGCCAGATAATGGAGTGGAAACGGACAATTTCCTTCCCCACAATGTGATATGCCGGCCAGTATTTTTCAAAATCATCATATTCGTCGTTAAGATATCCCAGTGCCGTAATGTAGTTGGAGAGGGCATCCACCCAGACATAAACCACATGGCCCGGGTCAAAGTCCACAGGGATTCCCCAACTGAAGCTCGTTCTGGAAACGCAAAGGTCTTCCAGTCCCGGTTTGATGAAGTTATTGATCATTTCATTTACACGGGATGCAGGCTCCAGGAACGTTCCGGATTCCAGCAAATCCTGCACGGGCTTTGCATATTTGGAAAGGCGGAAGAAATAAGCCTCCTCCTCTGCATAATGTACTTCCCGGCCACAGTCCGGGCACTTTCCGTCTACCAGCTGAGACTCCGTCCAGAAGCTTTCGCAGGGAGTACAGTACATTCCCTTATACGAACCCTTGTAGATGTCTCCCTTGTCATACATCTTTTTGAAAATGCGCTGTATGGATTTGACGTGATAATCGTCCGTTGTACGAATAAAACGGTCGTTGGAGATATTCATCAGCTTCCACAGATCCAGAATTCCCTTTTCTCCGGTCACGATATTGTCAACGAACTGCTGGGGGGTAACGCCGGCAGCTTTCGCCTTTTCTTCTATCTTCTGGCCGTGTTCATCCGTCCCCGTAAGAAACATGACGTCATATCCGCACAAGCGCTTATACCGCGCAATCGTATCCGTGGCAACCGTACAGTAGGCGTGGCCGATATGCAGTTTGTCGGAAGGATAATAAATCGGTGTTGTTACATAAAATGTTTTCTTTTCTTCCATTTTTCTCTCCTTATTCCGCAGGGTGGACATGATACTCGTCCAATCCGATTTCCCCGTTATTGTTTCTCATGTTGATGATGGTATCTTCTACCATTGTACCCGCCTCGTCGAAGACCTGCCGGTGTGTGTAGCATCCGATGCCGCCGTCCTCCAGTGTGTAAGTATCTCCGATGATTGTGAGTTTTATCTTATAGCCTTCCCGGCTTTCATCGGCTTTTTCAATCAATCTGTCATAGTCCTGCATCCAGAAATAGGTGTTGTCGAATTCTACCGGCATATAATCCGAATCTTCCAGAGTACCCCAGATTTCCACTGTCAGGTTCCTGTTTTCATTGTCTATGGAAGCAACGATTTTTATCGGATAATTTTTGCTGTTTCTGAATTTGAAATCCTGTATTTCTCCCTCGTCCGGCCAGGCAACCGTTGCATCCGTGCCCGGCTGCATATAGTTGACTTCGAAATAGTGGCACTTTCTCTCCACCGGTTCTAAAAAGGCAAATGCAGTAGCTGCATAGGTTGTGGAAGATACCTGGCAGGCACCTCCGCCGATTTCCGTCACAACCTCACCGTTGGAATAGGCCGGTGCACCTTTGAATCCCGCTTCTTCCGTTCTCTTTCCCACAACGTCGTTGTAGGAGAATACTTCTCCGGGAAAAATGACCGTTCCGTTAACCTTTTCGATACAGATATTCAGGTTGCTGATTCGCTCATCGGAAGAATTGGTAAACCTCGTTGTCATTGCCCCGAGAAGGTCGCGATAAAGCCGTCCTCTCAGGTCATCCCCTGTAACAGAAGGTTTCGTCACCTTCATAGGAATCGTAATCCTCTCTCCCGGCTTAGCTTCTGTCCACGCCTTTTGGGCATCCTCCAGATTGAATTCGCAGGCATCTGATTCATCAATGACTTCAAACTTTCCGTCATCCGAGTACTTCGCATCTACCGGTGTTTTATTCAAACCGGCATCGATTGCCGCAAAATCCGGCATCACCAGCTCACCGGCAAGCGTTTCATAATTGATTTCCGAACTGCCTGCATCCAGAGCCTCCCGGATCACACGAGCCAAGTCCGCTTCATTGAAATGAATCTGGCCGAAACCCTTCGTCGTCGTCAGCTGCTCTTCCTCGTAATTCAGCGAACATTCTTCAGTACCCAGATATGCGTCCATTTTCTGAATGCCTTCTGCGATACAGGAATCAACGTACTCTCTGTTTTCCCGGCGGAACTGTTCGTTGATGTCTGTTTTACCGGAGAAACTCCGAATCCAACAGATCAGATTCTCGACGATGTTGCCGTCGTGTCCGTAGGTAAAGGCAGCATCTGCCGCCGTTTCCACGTCAAGCACTGCTCCCGCTCTGACAGGATCGACATCAAAAGATATCGCATTGAGAAGAGAGACCTTCAACGGTGTTTCAGTCCTCTGTTCCCACCCGCCGTTCTTCAGCGCAGAAACGGCTTCCGGCCGGGTCAGTTTCCCTACATTCACGTTTCCAACGGACACGTTTGGAAGAATCGTATCGCTGTTGGTAATCCTCCAGCCGGCAAACGCAGCTCCGCCTGCCGCCAGAAGAATCAGCACAAGAAAAATTACCGGTCCTTTTGAACGATTTTTTCTTCTTTTTTTCTTTTTCTTTGTTGTCATAGCTACCACACATAATCGGCAGGATGACGATGATAATAAACATCACCGTCAATGCCGTAATCAAATTCGTTCAGGTCATCCGTCCTGACATATCCGGAATTATCGCTCACGTCACGATACATATGATTCGTAAATCTGTCACATACATACGGTGCTGCTACCAGATAATACGATGTTAAGCTGTGCCGCGGCGCCCCTTTGAGTCCGTCGGGGTTCGTTCCGTACAGTTCCACATGAACCTTCTCCTCTCCGGTATCCAGCCATGCTTTTATCATAACCGGATCCGTGAAGGGATTTGAAATCTTCATGTCGTAAGTGTCGTTCTCTCCATCGTTACAGACATACGCATCGCATCCCCATCTGAGATAGTTATCCGCAGTAATCCAATAGTAATGCTGACAGCGTTCCACAGGGTCCAACACTCCATAAAGAGACGCGCAGTAAAGCGTTGATGCGACCAGACTGACGCCTCCGCCGACCTGATACACTTCATCATCGGGATAGGACGCATAAACTTCTGCCCGACCGAAACCATTTGCTTCTGTAGTTTCCCCTAATGTGTCGTTGAAAGAGAATACTTCGCCCGGTTGGATCTTCACACCGTCAATTTTCGCAATTGCCATTTCGATATTCTTCAGGCTCTCCGCAGAACGATTCACGGTATAGCCGTAAACGGAGGCGAGGCAGTCATTATAGGTGTGCGTATCCGGAGTCTCCGTCGGCTCCAGGGTGGGCACAGGCGTAGGTTCCGGGGTGGGCGCAACTGTAGGCACCGCTGTCTCCGGGACGATATCTGCGATATCTTCCTTCGCCGGCGGTTCGCCTGGTATCTTCATGGACTCGCCTGTTTTTCTCAGGAGAAGAACACCTGCGAGGGCAATCCCCAAGACCGCCAAAACAATGCTCTTCAGAAGTCTGCTATTCATTCTTCCTCTTCTCTGATTTCACCGAGCATCTCGGTGAACAGCTCTTCATCGCTTCTCGGCATTTCTGCCTTCTCTTCTGCTTCATAAATTGCCGCAAGCCAGGGTGTGTTCTCGATTCGACCGCTGACCTGAACTTCCAGCAAAACCTCTATCAGCTGGTTGGATACCAGATACCCGGCCGTGGTAAAATGCCACCGCTCTCCGACCTTTTCCGTCCATCCTTTGTCCGCAAAAATCTTCAGCGTCTTTTCAATGGGCTTCCAGTCCGACTGGGTCTTCAGCCGATATTCCTTTTCCGATACACCGCCGGAAGTTCTCATGGCGAGCATCAGGTACTCATTGGCACGCTCCGACGGATCCTCCTGTTCATATTCATCCAGCAGGCTTTCTCCGCTTCCCACAGCACTGATGTATCGCTTCAGGTCCTTCACATAACTGTAACGGACGTTTCCCACACTGGAATGGGCCCCCGGTCCGAATGCGATGTAGTCTTCCAGCTTCCAATACTTGAGATTGTGCCGGGAGGCAAATCCCGGAGCGCAGAAATTGGATATTTCATACTGCTTGTAACCGAATCTCTCCAGGAACTGGGAAGCAAATGAATACATATCTGCCTGTTCGTCATCGCTCGGAATCGTCGGGCTGTTTCTGTATTCCTCATACATTCGCGTCCCGGGCTCAAGCTTCAGCCCGTATACGGAGATATGCTCCACGTGGAGCTCTACCGCCTTCTGCAGGGTAACAGCCCAGTCCTCCTTGGATTGCGTCGGCAGACCGTACATCAGATCAATGCTGATATTGTCAAATCCGGCAGACCTCGCCATGGCAATTGCCCGTTCTGCCTGTGAATAGCTGTGCCTTCTTCCGATCATTTTCAGAAGGCCGTCATCACTTGCCTGAACACCAAAGGAGAGCCGGTTCACGCCTTCCTCCCGGAGAAGCCTCAGCATTCCCTGATTCACGGAATCCGGATTGCACTCCACAGTGATTTCCGAGTCCGTTCGGACATTCCCGTTATACTTGAGGGCATCCAATATCTCACAGATTCTGTCTGCACCGTAAAAGCTGGGCGTCCCGCCGCCGAAGTAGACGGAGTCAACCTCATAGTTCTTAATCGCCGCTGATGATTCCGCTATATGCTTCAACAGCGCCTCCTGGTAATCCGGCATCAGATCCTCGCATCCGGCCAGCGAGTAGAAATCACAGTACGCGCATTTACTCGCGCAAAACGGTATGTGGATGTAGATTCCCAGTCTGTTCAAAATAAGCCTGCTACCTGTTTTGTGAATTCTGCGGGATCTTCAATCTCAACCCCGGCCATAATCTTGGCGAGAGTATTCAGGATCCTGGCAAGCTCTCCCGCCTTTTCACAGTCTCCCGCTTCGTATACTTCCTTAAGCCTGCCGACCGCTTCGTTTTCCGGATTCAGAGACAGAATCTTCGTTGCCCGGACCTTTCTCATTTCCTCATTGGGCCCGTGCCGGAAGTATCTTTCCATCTCCAGAGAAACAGGTCCTTCCGTCGTCAGCGCGCAGGGCTGCGATGCCAGACGGCCGGAAAACTCGGCTCTTGCAATTTCTTCCCCTACGGATTCCTTCACAAAATCCAGAAAAGCCTTATTCTCGATGTTTCTCTCTTCCGCCTGCTTCTTTTCTTCATCCGTTTCAAATCCCAGGTCTTCCGTAACAACATTGCAGAACGGTTTTCCTTCCCAGTCATGGAGACTCTCAAGAACGAGTTCATCTACCGGTGACGTGAGATAAATCACATCATATCCGCGGGAACGGACTTCTTCGCACTGAGGAAGGCTCATCGCATGTCTGACAGAATCCGAGGAAGCATAATAGATTGCCTTCTGACTTTCCGGCATATTTCCGACATATTCCTTGAGAGAAACCTGTTTGTCTTCCGAATGGAAGAAAATCAGGAGATCCTTCAGAAAATCCTTGTATCTTCCATATTCGTCACAAATCCCGCATTTGATGTGTACGCCGAAATTCTTGAACAGCTCCTCGTATTTGGGTCTGTCATCATTCATGATTTTTTCCAGCTCGGACTTGATCTTCTTTTCCAGGCTCGTTCCGATCGTATGGAGCTGCCGATTATGCTGGAGAATCTCTCTGGATATATTCAGGGACAGATCCGGTGAATCGACCACACCGCATACAAACTCAAAATAATCATGGACAAGGTCTTCACATTTATCCATGATGAGAACACCGTTGGAATACAGGGTTATTCCCTTTCTGCTTTCGGGAATCAGATACTCTTCATCCGTTTCCCCGGGAATAAACAGCATTGCCTTGTAAGAAAGCGTTCCTTCTGCGTTGACGCGTACCAGAGAATACGGGTCTTTCTGCGCGCGGTAGCGTTCCTTGTAGAATGCGACACAGTCTTCATCCGTCACCTCAGCCTTGCTGCGCTGCCAGATCGGAATCATGGAATTGACCGTTTCATTGCTGATTACCGTTTCATAGGTTACCTTCGGATTGCCGGCATCGTCTTTTTCCTCCAGCTCTCTCTGTTCCTGATGGGGAACGTCCATTTTTATCGGCCAGCGGACATAATCGGAATACTTTTTGATGAGAGCCTTGATTTTCCATACTTCCAGATAGGTGCCGTAAAGCTCTTCCTCCGTATCCTCCTTGATGTGCATGATGACGTCGGTTCCGACGCCGTTGCGGACAGCATCCGTTACGGTATAGCCGTCAGCGCCCTTGCTCTGCCATTGCACAGCAGTGTCTTCCCCGTATTTCTTCGTAATGACAGTGACTTCATCGGATACCATAAAGGCAGAGTAAAAGCCAACGCCGAACTGGCCGATAATCGCCATGTCGTCATCTGCCTTCGCCGCTCCGATTTCATTCTTGAAAGCGAGAGAACCGGATTTGGCAATAACGCCAAGATTATTCTCGGCTTCTTCCCTGTTCATGCCGATTCCGTTATCAGAAACCGTCAGCGTCCTGTTTTCTTTGTCAATGGTAATATCAATGCGGAATTCATCTCTTCTGATTCCCACATTTTCATCCGTGAGAGAGGCATAGCAAAGCTTGTCAATCGCGTCGGAAGCATTGGATATGATTTCTCTCAGGAAGATTTCTTTGTTCGTGTAGATGGAGTTGATCATCAGGTCAAGCAGCCGTTTGGATTCCGCTTTAAACTGTTTTTTTGCCATGAGTAATTGTTTCCTTTGCATATAAAATTGATTTAGATATTATATAATAAAGAAACATCGAATTCAAGTAGTTATCCCTTCCCGCTTCTTATTGCTATGCGTCAATTTTTATGTTATATTATTATCAAACTACATAAAATAAATAAAGGAGTGGTTTTCCCATGATACTTACCAAGGAGCAGGAGGCTCTGCTCAACGGCGAAAAAGGCGAGGTTATGGCCAAAATCATGAAGACCCTGGTCATGTTCGGTGACACCTTCGGTGCGCAGCGTCTTGTCCCGGTTACTTCAAAATACGGTCATACGGTTATCTCCTACGGTCTGAAAGTTCTTGGCCCCGTGCTCGATGTGTTTGATGAAATTATCGATGCCGGACTTACAGACGGTCAGAAGTTCACAGCGGATCCGCGTCCTCTGGACAAAAATGTCCCTTCCAATCTGATTGAAGACATTGTTTTCAAGAAGCTCATGTACACCGATCAGGAAAGATACGAAGAGCAGATGAGAAAGCTGGGCATTACCAGTGAAGACGACTACACCTGCACCTGCTATCTGCCCGAAGTCGGCAACACTCCCAAAAAAGGCGATGTTCTTTCCTGGGCAGAGTCTTCCGCTGTTGTGTATGCGAACTCCGTTCTCGGTGCCCGCTGCAACAGAAACTCCGGTATGCTGGAGCTGATGGGCTCCGTCGCCGGATACGTTCCTGAATTCGGTTTCCTTCTGGATGAAGGTCGAAAGGCTGACTGGATTGTTGAAGTCAAATGCGAGAAGAAGCCCGAAGCGCAGCTTCTCGGTTCTGCAATCGGCATGAAGGTTCTGGAAGACGTTCCTTACGTCAAGGGAATGGAAAAATGGCTCGGTACCGAGCTGAATGCAGACAATTGCGGCTACCTGAAGGATTTCGGTGCTGCCACTGCTTCCAACGGTGCTGTCGGTCTCTATCACATAGACAATCTTACACCCGAAGCAAAAGAGCTGGGTGAGTCTCTGATTAAGGAAGATGCCAAGGTCTATGTGATTGATGATGCCGAACTCGAAAGAGTAAAGAACAATTATCCTGTCATCTGGAAAGACATCCATGCAAAGCCCCAGCTTTGCTTCGTCGGCTGCCCGCATCTCACTCTTCAGCAGCTGCAGGAGTGGACCGATAAAATTGAAAACTGCCTGAAGTTCAACGGGCTCAAAAAGGTCTCCGTTCCTACAGTCTTTACTTCCTCTCCTCCGGTTATCAAAGAGTTCCAGAAAACGGATTATGCAAAGCGTCTTGCAAACTGCGGCGTTATTCTTTCCTACATCTGCCCGCTCATGTATATGAACAATCCTCTCTGCAAAAAGAAGGCGGTAATCACCTGCTCCAACAAGCTGAGAACTTACACCAGTGCCAGATTCTATACGGAATCTGATATCCTCGACATTATCACCAGCAAGGAGGGAAAGAAATGAAAGAATTCAAGGGTCGTGTAGTTGTTCCCGGTACCTGTACTGCCGAGGCACTTGTTTCCCACAACGGTTTCAATACCCTCGCATCTTTCCAGATGTCCATTATGTTCAACAAAAAGGGAATTCCCTGCGGTGATCAGAACAACCCGGAAATCTACGAAAAGCCCATGGAAGGCAAGGCAATCTGCCTGCCTATGACGATCGGCTCCACTACCGGTGGAATGATTCTCTTCACGGTATGTGCGGAAGGCAAGGCTCCTGCCTGCATGCTCTTCTCCAAGCCGATTGATTCTCTTGCCGCTTCCGGCGCAATCATGGCTGCCAACTGGACGGATGCCAAGATGCCCGTTGTCGACACTCTCGGTGATGAATTCCTGGAGGCCGTAAAAACCGGCGATACCGTGGAAATTCTGGAAGACGGTGTTGTCAGAATCAGCTGATTCTCTCAAATTTCACAAAAAATTCCCTGCGGATACCCGCAGGGATTTTTTTCAGTGTTGCTCAGGAGGTCTCTCGCCGTCCATCGGCGGAAGACCGTCCGGACGGCTTGGAGCAGCTCCGGGACCTCCCGGAGGTCCGCCCTGGAAACCACCCGGCATCATTCCGAAGCCCTGAGAACCGACGGCACAGCACACACTGTCCAAAGTCAGTTCTTTTTCGTCCGTTCCTATTCTGACAGTATACGTCTCTCCGATTTTCAGCTCCGGACAGGATAAAATCACAGATGAGAATTTCTTTTCCGGATGATGAGAAAGCAGCAGACTACCTGCGGAATCCAGCAGAGTGATCTCTGTTCCTCCGTCGTACTCTCTGTCGCAGATGAAGAAAATACTTGGCTGCTCAGAATCCGTACCGAAGCTCTCTGCCATTTCCTTTGCTCCTGCAGCGGCAATTTTCCCGCCGGAGATGACAGCCTTCGTTGCGTAATCGATGGCAGAATCACTCCCGAGAACCGAAGCGGAAATGTAGATTTCACCTCCGGAAACTGACAGAACACTGTTGGAATCAATTCCGTCACCTCCGGCATCAATTTCCAGGATACCTCCGGAAATTGTAACATCTGCGCCGTCATCGGCCAGAAACGGATTTCCGCCGATTTCCCATTTTCCTGCAGCAGCGTCTTCCGATGAAGATGAATTGATTCCGTCATCGTCCGAAACGATGGAAATATTCCCGCCGGAAACCGTCACCGTATAGCCTTCGATTCCTTCGCTGCTTTTGCGAATCATAAGATCTCCGCCGGAAATCAGCACATTGCCTGTGCTGTGAACACCGTCCTTCGTCTGTGAGTAAATATCCAGAGATCCGCCGGAAATCAAAATATCGCCTTCCGAATAAAGCGCATGTGTTCTGGCTTCCACAGTCACGTTTCCGCCCTCAATCTCCAGTCCGTCCTTCCCGGACAATCCCTTTTTGTGAGATTTTATGTTAACCGTTCCTTCTTTGATTTTCAGTGTGTCCTTGGACACGATTCCGTGGCCCGTCTCACATTCGATGTTGAGCGTTCCTGCGCCGGTCACGTTCAGATCATCCTGAGAAAAAATCACCCCGTCGGCATTGTTCTCATCATCCATAAAGAACGTTCCCACAGAGCTTAGGTTGTTAACTGTACCTTCCGCCGGAGAAACAATCACTTTTTCCGCGTTTTTTACATAAATAGCCGGGTCTCCCTTGCAGCGAATTTCCACCCCGGCCAGAATCAGCTTTACTTTTCCCTCATCGACCGTGTTTACAACGATGGAACCATCCAGCGACCCGGTAAACAGATACGTCCCCGGTGTTGTTATGTCAACCTGTCCCGTTTTCCCTTCCAGATCCACTTTCACGGCATTCTCATCCGTGAACAGTTCCGTGTTCAGAACTGCAGAAACCTTATTTGTCCCCGGCGACGGCTGTGCAGCAGCCCCGCTTTCTGCCGTCATATTCTGACTCTCTTTCGTCCCGTTGCATGCAGCGGAAGAGATGAGAAGAAGTATTGTAAAAAATGTCAAATATAACTTTTTAATTATGGAGTCCCTCCTTTTTCTTATAACAGATTCGGTTCTGCACTCGATTCAGATCAGTTTCTGCAGTTCTTCCGTTATGTACAGCATCTCTTCTTCTCCGTATCGCTGGTCACACGGAAGCGGAAGAATATTGGCCGCGTAGTCATCGGAAATGCAGTTCGGCCACAGTGTGGGCACATAAATTCTCTTCTTTGCCAGATTTTTTCTGACAGCAATTCCGTTTTCACAGTAAAACGGATACGCAAATGCCCCCTCCGGCCGGAGCAGATTCAGACGGTTCTTGCTTCCCAGTTCGGAATGCAGCAGAGAGAAGTTTCTATTTCTTCTTTGAATTACCTCGTCATAGTCGATAACCGAAAGAATCTTTCGGGTAGTGTCCGACATTGACATCAGCTCCAGGGCACGGAATGACTCGTCATTTTTTTGAAAATCATCGTAGTACTCTTCTGCACTGCCCTCGGCTCTTCCGTAGAGATGACGCATTCTGCCGGAGGAACAGTCCTGTTCCAATTTGATTCTGCTGCAATCGGAAGAAAGATACGCGCCGTCGGGAACGCCGAACATTTTCCTGCAGGAATATATCGTATCCGTTCCCGGTTTCGGCTTCTGGAAAAATGCCTGGACATTGTCCAGAATACAGTTCTCCGGATAATCACAGTCGGCCAGCTGACCGTAAAAATTAATCACATATAAATACTCGCACTCCGATATCTTCCGGGAGAAAACAGGATGGAAGGACGCGTCAATTTCATAAAACTCATAATCAACTTTTTCTTTATCCAGCGCCTCTGTAACGGTATCGCAGCACAACCGAGGCAGCCAGATTTTCCGGATTCCCCTTGTCCGAACAAGATAAACCAGAGCATTTCTGCCCGTATTCAGAGCAATCAGATCCGGATAATACTCTCCGGTCTGCTTCTTCCCTTCCGGTTCCAATCCGAAATATCCGCCGATTGCATTCATGTCACAATTACCTTTTCCCAGGAATTCGGATGAAGCATGTACTTTGCCAGTTCCTCCTGTGAATCAAAACGGATTACGAGAGATCCGACGGCAAAATTTGCTGCTGAAAATTCCTTTATATACGTTCCCGGTTCGATATACAGAGCCATCTCCAGCACCTTCGGACGGACTTCCTCGGAAATCCAGACCTCCTTGAAGATTCCTTCCCGATTGCTGTGCAAAATCACCTGGGCAATGTTTCCTGTGTATTCCGGTGACGTAAGCGGTTCAACGGGTTCCCCGACAGACGCCAGCACGGCGTTTTTTATCAGATTCTGCCCGGTTGCATACTTCAGCATTTCGCAGAGTCTGTTCCCTCCGCCTCTGGGAGATACTTCCATGATATATGCCCTGCCGTCTTTCCCCACTCTGGTTTCAACATTATATACCGCCGTCCTCATGTTCAGAAGGCGAATCAGCCGTTTCAGTTCTGACGCCAATTCATCCAGTTTTTCGCCGGGTAAGGTTGACGGCCAGCTGAATGCGGCCGGAGCATATTCATTTTCTGCCGATTCATCAAATCTCTGATTATTGAAAGAAACGAAGGATAAATCTCCGTCAACGGAAAAGCAGTCCGAATCCGAAGAGCATCCTGCTTTCTCAATAAAATCTTCTATGATGATTTCATCGGAAAATGACTTAGAAAACGCAGTTTCAACCGCATCCGTCAGTTCATCGATACTGTCAACTCTCGTCACGCCTTTACTCCCTGCGGAATCCACCGGCTTGACAATGATCGGATAATGGAAAGAATCTGCATCTGCAAGAGCATCTTCCCTGCTTTTGTATCCCTTTGCATTCGGCACGGTAAAACCGTTATCCTTCAGGAATTTCCGAAACCTGGCCTTATTCTGGAGAATGCATACGGATTCATAGGGTCCGACGCCGGGAAGCCCCAGCGATTCAGCTACATACGCCGCTGTAACCACTCCCGGATCTGTGGCGAATGACATGATTCCGTCAATGTTCAGCTCCTTTGCTGCATTCAGCACGGCTTCCTTATCGATAATGCTTACATTTGCGTACTCATCTGAATACTTATGTGCAATGTTTTCCGGCAAAAAGTCACAGGTGATGACATAATAACCCAATTTGTGAGCTTCCTCGATTACCGGAAGCAAATAATAGGAACCGCCCAAAAGCATCAGTCTTTTCATGGATTTCCACCCTCATTCGTTCAATACAGTAAACTCTCTGCAGCCAAAGCTGATAAATCATACTGTATTTAATCTGTTTTGCCTAAATTTGTCAATAGTGCTATAATATCGCCGTCATAATTAAGGAGATCAATATGGATATTATCAGACAACTTTCCGAGGAGCTCAACCTCAATCCCACCTATGTCGGCAACGTCGTCAATCTGATTGACGAAGGAAATACGATTCCCTTCATCGCCAGATACCGGAAGGAACTGCACGGTGCCATGGACGATACGGTACTCAGGACTCTCAATGAGCGTCTGGAGTATCTGCGCTCTCTGGAGGAACGCAAGAATACCATTCGGAACAGCATCACCGAGCAGGGCATGATGACCGAGGAACTGAACGCTGCCATTGACGAGGCAAAAACCCTGGCCGTCCTGGAGGATCTTTACCGCCCCTTCAAGCCGAAGCGTCGCACCAGAGCGACCATCGCGAAGGAAAAGGGATATGAGCCTCTCGCTCTCCTGCTTTTTGCGCAGGAACCGGGATGCCCCGCTCCGGAAGAAGCCGCAGCAGAATATGAAGACCCGCAGGATGCGCTGCAGGGGGCTTCCGATATTATCGCGGAAATAATAAGCGACGATGCAGACATTCGGGCAAAGCTCCGTGAATTCATTCAGAGCAATGCTGTTCTGGAGTCCAAAGCTGTCCGCGAGGAAGACAGCGTCTATGCGCAGTATTATGATTTTTCCCAGGCTGTCAGAACGATTCCCGGGCATAGAATTCTTGCCATCAACCGTGGGGAAAAAGAAGGCTTCCTGAAGGTTTCCCTGCTTCTGGACGCTGATCTGGCCAGGCAGAAGGTGCGCAGATCTGTCATCCGCCCCGGCAGTTCCTCGATGGAATTTGTCCGCAATGCGGCGGATGACGCCTATGACCGCCTGATTTTCCCCTCCATGGAAAGAGAATGCCGTTCCTCCCTTACGGACATGGCCAATGAAGGAGCCATTCAGATGTTCGGGCAGAATCTGAAGCCTCTGCTGATGCAGCCGCCTGTGAAAGGCAAGGTCACCATGGGTCTTGATCCCGGATATCGAAACGGCTGCAAAGTGGCGGTTGTCGATGCAACCGGGAAAGTCCTGGACACTGCCGTGGTTTATCCCACGTTTTCCGAGGCAAAGAAAGAAGAAGCCATTACAAAGCTGACAGCACTGATTCGCAGGCACAACGTGGAACACCTGGCTATCGGAAACGGTACGGCGAGTCGGGAGACGGAGCAAATGGCTTCGGAAATGCTTCACAGGATCGGCGGAAAGCAGTCATACGCTATGGTAAACGAAGCCGGGGCTTCGGTTTACTCCGCTTCCAAGCTGGCCGCTGCCGAGTTTCCGGACTATGACGTGAATCTGCGTTCTGCCGTATCCATTGCAAGGCGGCTTCAGGATCCGCTGGCAGAACTCGTCAAGATTGATCCTATGGCAATCGGCGTTGGACAGTATCAGCACGATATGCCCGAAAAGCAGCTGGCAGACACGCTGAACGGCGTTGTAGAAGACTGTGTCAATTCTGTAGGCGTAGACATCAACACGGCCTCTGCGCCGCTCCTGGAGCGCGTAGCCGGCCTCACCAAGGCAACGGCTGCCAATATTGTTGCACAGCGGGAAGCAAACGGTGCTTTTACCAGCAGAGCCCAGATTAAAAAAGTCCCCAAGCTCGGGCCAAAGGCCTTTGAACAGTGCGCCGGTTTCCTTCGTGTCCCGGAATCCGGAGAACTTTTAGACAACACGGCTGTGCATCCGGAAAGTTATGATGCCGCAAGAAAGCTGATTTCCCTGTGCGGAAAAGCCGAAAACGGGAAGCTGAGCATTGATGATGCCAAAATCAGGGAGATTGGTCTGGAAAAGCTGGCGGCTGTCTGCGGAGTCGGTGTTCCCACTCTCTCGGACATCATTTCCGAGCTGAAAAAGCCCGGGCGTGATCCTCGCAGCGAACTTCCTCCGGTTCTTCTCCGTCAGGATGTTATGGAAATCAAGGACCTTCGCCCCGGAATGGAGCTGACCGGAACGGTCAGAAATGTAATTGATTTCGGCGTTTTTGTAGATATCGGCGTTCATCAGGACGGTCTCGTCCACATCTCCAGAATCTGTGACAAATTCATTCGCCATCCTTCGGAAGTCCTTTCCGTCGGTGACATCGTAAAAGTGAAAGTTCTGGAAGTTGATGAAAAGAAAGGCAGGATCAGTCTCAGCATGAAAGACTGATTTCCGGCCGTAAAGTGACCCCGTACCGAATCCGGTACGGGGTCACTTCTGTTATTTGGATTGAATTACTTGAACGGGTTCTCCGTGGGATACGGGAGAGATGCGGGCTGGTTATAGGCAATGTCCTGAATTCCGAAGTACTTCAGAACTTCGAAAATCTGCTTGCCGTAATGGCCGAAGGCCACAGCACCGTGATGCGGATATCTCTTCTGGAGCAGAACATGGCGGTAGAATCTGCCCATTTCCTTGATGGCAAAAATTCCGATTCCGCCGAAGCTCTCCGTGGGGACAGGAAGTACTTCGCCTTCTGCGATGTAGGAGCGGAGAACGCCCTCGCTGTCGCACTGGAGGCGGTAGAATGTAATATCCCCGGCAGCGATATCACCTTCCAGCGTACCGCGGGTAATGTTGGGAGTCCCGCCGTTTTCCATCAGTCTGTTGTTGATCAGCTGATACTTGACAGCGCAGCCGTCGCAGAGCTTGCAGCTCGGTGTATTGCCGCAGTGGAAGCCCATAAAGGTATCCTGGAGAGTATAATCGAACTTGCCTTTGATCTGACGGTCATAAATTGCCGCCGGCACAGAGTTGTTGATATCGAGCAGCGTAACTGCATCTCCGGTAATGCAGGAGCCGATATATTCGGAAACTGCACCAAAAATGTCAACTTCGCATGCAACCGGGATCCCGCGGGATGCGAGACGGGAGTTGACATAGCAGGGCTCAAAGCCGAATTCATATGCGAATGCGGGCCAGCATTTGTCTGCAAATGCCACATATTCCCGAGCACCCTTATGCTCTTCTGCCCAGTCAAGAAGGGTAAGCTCAAACTGTGCAAACTTGCTGACAAGATCCGGGTATACGGTTCCGCCCATTTCCTTCTGCATATCTTCTGCGACTTCAGGAATTCTCTTGTCACCTTCATGCTCACGGAAGGCGCAGAGCAGATCCAGCTCAGAGTTCTCTTCCACTTCAATACCCAGTTCGTAGAGTCCCCTGATCGGTGCATTGCAGGCAAAGAAGTCCTGCGGACGGGGGCCGAAGGTGATAACCTTCAGCTTCTTCAGTCCCAGAATTGCCCTGGCAATGGGATAGAACTTCTTGATTTCTGCTGCTGCTTCTTCTGCAGTGCATACCGGGTAATCGGGAATGTATGCCTTCAGATGGCGCATACCCAGATTGTAGGAGCAGTTCAGCATACCGCAGTAGGCATCGCCGCGTCCGTTAATCAGGTCGCCGTCCCCTTCTGCAGCAGCGCAGTACATTACAGGACCGTCAAACATTCCGGCAATCAGCGTTTCCGGTGTTTCGGGTCCGAAGTTTCCAAGGTAAACAACGAGTGCGTTGCATCCGGCATTCTTTACATCTTCCACTGCCTTGACAGCATCTTTTTCATTTTCAACGGTAATCCGGCAGTTGTAGAGACCTGTACCGCAGATTGCTGCGATTGCATTTCTTCTGGATGTAGAAAGCTCAATGGGGAAGCAGTTTCTGGATACCGCAATAATGCCGATTTTTACTTCAGGAATATTTGTCATCATTTTTGTCACCTCTTAAATATCATTTACTATATCGATGTTCTCACCCTTGATTGCAACCACGGCACCGTCTTTTGCCTCATCGGCATCCGCGTGTGCCAGCAGCCACTTGTTGCAGGCTCTGAGCATTCTGTCTTCTTCGTTCAGCGGCGTGATTTCCGGCTTGGCTTCGTTGGTTCCTTTGGGAAGAGCCACCATAACCTTGAATCCTTTTCCCTTTTCTGCACTGCAGGGAGCATAGTGGAGCGTTGTTGCAAAGACCTCAACCATTACGCCCGCCGGGCACAGAAAAGCCTTGACCTTTGCGGAATCCAGAATTCCGTCTTCCAGGTCATCCAGCTTTGCAAGGAGCAGAATAAAATCCTCCGTACCCAGATTGATTTCGCTGTCTCTGTGATATTCCATGCAGTTCATCCTGGTATTGTGACCGTTGCACCAGCCAAGCTGCACCGGCATTCCGCCGTATTCATTGTCCCGGATTGCTGCATACACAGGCAGCGCTTCCAGCTCCGGCTGTGAAGGTACATAGCTGACCCCTTCCGGCAGCGGCGTAACCGCATCCAGAGCTGCCAGCAGTTCTTTCAGGTCATAGCCTTCAATCACATGGCCGTAACTTTTGAATTCGCTGTCAAAAACCGAATAAATTTTCATACCATATCCTTTCTGAGAGATGCTCGATAAATTATCATGCGTCATTCCGTGATTTTCGGAAATACCTGTTTCAGTGCGGGATATATCTCGGAGAATTTCTGATACCGATCCTCATAGCGGGCGGCAAGTTCCGGATCCGGCTTGACGACGTCAACAACCTTCACGAACTTTTCCGCAATGGTTCTGACATCCGGATATTCTCCGCAGGCAACCATTGCCAGCATGGCTCCGCCGTAGCCCGGTCCCTCTTCGGTCTGGGGAATGTCGAGCGTGATGTTGAGAACATTCGCTATGAT
>JAZLHH010000055.1:0-9399 GCA_045616745.1 Candidatus Limivicinus sp.
AGGGGAGGAGGCGTCTGCCGGGCGGTATTCGGCTGGCGGCTCAGCTTCAGCACCGTCAGAATCAGAGAAATCGGCCAGGCACCGCTGACGAGCAGAAATATGATCCGGAACCAGGAAGGACCGCCCGAATCGCTGCTGCCGTTATGGTTCCCGCTGCCGCTGTTATTATAGTTGTTATTATTGTAGCTGTAATACAAAAGAGTCATCTCCTCGTATTATATAGTCATAGCCATTCTTTACCTTTTCTACAGGTTAGGCTATGCTGTTTTAGATGCTGTGGATTGGTTACTGTCTCCTACCGCATTGACGGTTTTGAAAAGGCTCCAACCACAGCCTCTTTGTTTAAATGTTAATCAGTTAGTTACCGCATGACGGTTTATCAAGAACGAGGTTACAGAATGCAAAGGGTCTCTGTGGAGCAAAACAGCATTAATAATTCGAAAGGAATGAATCTCTATGATCTATGTCGGAATCGATGTGGCTAAAGACAAACATGATTGCTACATCACCAACTCAGATGGCGAAGTGCTCTTTCAAGTATTCACCATCGAAAACAACCTTGAAGGTTTCAATGATCTTTATCAGAAAATCAAGTCAGTATCGAGAAATCTAAACAAAGTAAAAGTAGGTCTGGAAGCCACCGGACACTACAGCTACAATCTTCTCGGTTATCTCCTTGATAAAGGTCTACCCACCTTCGTTATCAACCCGTTACATACTAATCAGTACAGAAAAAGTCTAAGCCTTAGACTGACGAAAACGGATAAGGTTGATGCCCGTACAATTGCCTCTATGATGATGTCTGACGTGAACTTACAGTCCTACTCAAACACATCTTATCACAATGAGGAGCTTAAGTCATTAACCCGTTATCGTTTTGATAAAGTTAAAGAACGTGCTAAGCTTAAGACTTCTGTTTCTCGTCTTGTCTGTATTCTTTTCCCTGAACTTGAAAAGCTTGTTCCTACTCTTCACATGGCATCTGTATATGCCATGCTGTATGAGTTCCCAGGAGCCAAAGCTATCGCATCTGCTCATCTTACGAGACTTTCAAATCTTCTGTATGAAGCTTCAAAGGGGCGCTATGGAAAAGATACAGCCATTGCCTTTAAGGAAGCTGCCAGGCGTTCCATAGGCATCTCTATGCCTGCCAAGTCATTAGAACTGCGTCATACCATAAGCCTCATCAGAGAGCTTGATTCTGAAATCGAGGAGATCGAAGTTGAAATCAAATCCATAATGAATGAAATCAATTCTCCAATTCTTAGCATCCCCGGAATAAGCTATCGTATGGGAGCTATGATCTTAGCAGAGATTGGTGACATCAGCAGATTTGATTCTCCGGATAAGATCCTTGCTTATGCAGGATTATCACCTACCACTTATCAATCCGGTCAGCTACAATCTTCCTATTCCCACATGGAAAAACGAGGATCCAGATATCTTCGCTATGCCTTGTTCAATGCAACCAAGTTTGTATGCAATTGGGATCCTTCTTTCGGAGCTTACCTCGCTAAGAAACGAGCTGAAGGCAAACACTACAATGTAGCTATATCTCATGCAACCAAGAAACTTGTACGATTAATTTACCTGCTTGAGAAGACCGGTAACACATACATAAAAGCATCTTAATTCATTTCAAATCATAAATCTCTGTAAGCACCCTTTGCGGTGTTCTTTTGTCATGCAGTTTTCAATGTACTGATTGCAGCTTTTTGTGCTGCCCATATATAAAATGCATTTCTGCAATTTATCTGTAAAATCTCATTTTGAGTGTTGACTTTTAATAGTTAGTCTTTTTATTAATTTGCAACTTTTACCATGGAGGGTCTGATGACCTTGTCTCCACAGGCGAAGCCTTTCTGAAAGACTTCCGTGATTTCATTTTCGCCCTTTTCTTCATCTTCCGTGTGCATGACCGCATTGTGAAGCTCCGGGTTGAATTTTTCTCCCACATCCGGGATCGGTGTGATCCCCAGCTTTTCCAGCGTGGTATTGAACTGGGTCATAATCATTTCCACGCCCTTCCGGTACGCTTCGTCTTCCGTGGGGGCTGCCAGAGCCCGCTCCAGATTGTCGTATACGGGAAGCATGCTGGAAATAACGTTTGCCTTGATATCGCCGTACAGGGCGTCCTTTTCCTTCTGCGAACGTTTTCTGAAGTTGTCATATTCCGCGCAGAGACGGAGATATCTGTCATTGAGGGCCGCGTACTGCTCTGCCGCAGCGGCCAGCTCGTCGTTCTTGGAGGATTTTTTCTCTTTTTTCTTTTTTTCCGGTTTGGAAGGTTCTGCATTTTCCGGCGAAACCTCGGCGGTTTCCGGGGCTTCCTCCTCCGGAGTGATCACTTCAACTTCTTCCTGATCTACAGCAGTTACTTCTTTTTCCTGGTTATCTATTGGAATCATCTCCCTTGATTATCAGTTTGTTGTGCATCCCGGTAACGGGAACATTTCCGCTGCCCAGCCGCCTGGACAGACCGTCCGCCAGAAAGCTGAGCTTCGCAGCGATCAGCGAATAATCCATTCGCGTCGGCCCTACCACACCGATCAGGCCCTTCGTACCGTCTCCCGCATCATAGGAGGCGACGATGACGGAGGAATCCTTCAGCTCTTCTGCCACATTCTCCGGACCGATGAGAACCCGGACCTCGCTGCTGCTGCCCAGATCTTCCCCGGGGGGAAGGATATATCCGCCGCCGGACAGATAGCTCATCAGCTTGTGGGCCTTGTCCGGATCCCGGTATTCCGGCTGATGCAGCAGCCGGTTTTCTCCGGCAACAAAAGCATTCGGAGAAGCCTCCTGGGTGAGGATGTCAATGGCAAATGCCGCAATCACGGAGGTGAGCCCGATGGTGTCACCGGCGGCACGCTCCGTAACGTCGATCAGGTGGGGGGTGATCTCCTCCTGGCCGATTCCGGTGAACGAGGCATTGAACATGGCGGAAAGCCGGCGGACAAGCCCTTCATCCACGGACACCGGCAGGTGAACCAGCTTGTTCTTCACGCTGTTGTTGTCCAGCATGGAGACAATGATGATGGTATTGGCATCTACATAGATGATGTCAAACCGCCTGATGGTGACGGGGCCCTTGGCCACCAGCGCCAGTGCCGGATAGTCCGTCAGCTGGGAAGCCAGCCGGGAAATATCGCTGATGGTATTGTCCAGCGTGGAGAGCTTTTCCCGGAGACTGTCATTCAGCGCCTCGGATTCTTCCATGCTCATCTTCTGGCGTTCCATGAGCTCATTCACGTACATCCGGTAACCGCGGGCGGTGGGAACTCTGCCGGCGGAAGTGTGGGGCTGTTCCAGATAGCCCATATTCACCAGCTCTGCCAGTTCATTCCGAATGGTGGCCGAAGAACAGCCGAGACCGGCATCTTCTGCCAGGAACTTGCTGCCTACCGGCTCCGCAGTACTGATGTACTGATCAACGACCGCTGCAAGAATCTTCTTTTTTCGTTCTGTTAATTCCATTGGCAGTTCACCTGACTGAGTGTTAGCACTCATTACTTTCGAGTGCTAATATACCATCTGCACCTCCCAAAGTCAAGGTAATATTTGCGTGTTTACAATTAATTAAAAATAGAATAGAATAATAAGACAAACGGAAGGAGAGCCTTCGGAAGCGGAAGGAGAGCAGCACGCTGCCTGCGGCAGGCGCTGTTTTTGAAAAGAAGAAGAGATTCGATGAAAAAATATAAACTGGAACTGATTATTGTTATTGCGCTGCTGATTCTGCTCGTTTTTGCCTCCTGCGGAAAAAAGGAAGCGCCTGTGGAAGTCCCGCCGACGCCGGAGGCAACGGCGGAGCCGACGCCTGTGCCCACGCCGGAACCTACCCCGGAGCCGGTGTATGAACCCTCCAGCCGGATCACGGTGGAAGGAACGGAGCTGGATTCCGGCTCTGTCCTTATAGACGGTGTCAGATGTGTCCGGAAGGAAGAGCTTGACGCCGCGCTGGGCAGAGACCTGGAAGGGGATCCCTACGTCCCCATAGAGGCATTCTGCGATGAAAACCGTATCGGCATGCTGTATGATGAAGAGTACGACCATCTTTACTGCACGGTGGCCGCCGGGGACTGGGAACTGAAGCCCGGGTACAACGTTCCCGTGCTGATGTATCACGAGGTCCTGCCGGAAGAAATGGGAGGAGATGGGGATACCGTCCGGCTGGCGGACTTTGAAGAGCAGCTGCAGTGGCTGACGGAGAACGGCTATTCTCTCATCTGGTTCGAAGATCTGGCTCATGTGGAAGACTATGAAAAGCCGGTCATCTTTACCTTCGATGACGGTTATGTGGGGAATTACGAGTATCTTCTCCCTCTGCTGCAGAAGTACAATGCCAAGGCAACGGTCTGCGTTTTCGTGGATCCGATTTATCATGTGGCCGATTACCTGACGAAGGATCAGATCGTGGAGCTGTCCAGGTCCGGATACGTCTCCATTCAGTCCCACACCATCAATCATCCCTACCTGAATCAGATCAGCAAGGACATGCAGGAATTTGAAGTCATGCAGTCCCGGCTGGAAATCACCAGGCTCACCGGCAAGGAACCCATCGTGCTCGCCTATCCCTACGGAGACACCACGGATTACGTCATGGAGCTTGTCCGGGAGCATTACCGGTTCGGGCTGAAGATGGTGGGCTTCCGGAGCTACAACACTTCCGACGATCCGGCAGTTGTCTGGCGGTTCTGGCCCTCCCGGTCCACGGGAATCGAAGAATATAAGTCCTGGTTTACCATGACTTTCGGTGAATAATTATCCAAAAGGAGAATTTTGAATGAAAAAGATTGTTATTTTACTTCTGGTGGCGGTTCTGGCCCTTTCCTTCTGTGCCTGCGGAAAGAAGCAGGCGGCAGCTGCCCCAGCCGCGGAAGCCGCGCCGGTCGCTGCGGAAGCGCCCGCCGCTGTGGAACCGGAGGATGCCAATGCTGCCGCATCCCAGGCCGTAGCGGAAGAGCAGAACAAGGCCGGCGCCGTTGTGGGAACCGTGTCCCAGCTGACGATGCCCAACGCTCTGGTGGTGGAAGCGGGCGGAAACGTTTATTGCTTTACCCTGCCGGAAAATGCCGACGTCAGAAACATGGTGGCGGGCAACAGCGTTACGGTATTTTTTGACGGCGATCTGGATCCCGCCTGCGGAACCAACTTCCAGCCTGTCACGGTGACGAAGGCCGACTTCGCCGAAATCCCCGAGATCGTTCAGGTCGGCGGCACGCAGCCCAACCTGGTGGATGCAAAGGGCAATCCGATTCAGCAGCCCGCTGTCCAGCAGGCCCCCGCCGTGCAGGAGCAGCAGCCCCAGGGAGATTCCTCCGCTCTTGCCTCGCATACGGCGACGGGTGAGGAAATTGCCTACATCTGGAAGGACGGCTCTGTTCACAGCGAACCCGAAGCCGGCATGGAAGGCATCACTCAGGCCCAGGTACAGACGATCAGCTTCGAAGAGCCCTCTTACCCCGGCCCCACCAAGAGCTGCAACGGCACTATTGAAGGCTTCATTGAAAACGGAAAGTACATGATGCTGGACGACGGCGCCGGCCACAAGTTCCTGTTCTACGTGGAAGGGAAGACGGTCAAGAGCTATGACGGCACGGGCCTGACGATAGGCGCCAACTGCTCTGTCATGTATAACGGCAGTCTGGTCCCCGGCTACGGCTATGAGAATCCCCAGTACGTCACGGTCGTCAATCTCCAGACGGACTCCAAGCAGTTCATCTACAATATCGAGCATCCCCGCCCCACCACCAACCCGAACGCCCCGGGCCCCAACAGCTTCTGGTACGGAACGGACGGCAAGATTCACTGGTACGGTGCGGACGGCAGAGTCTACAACTATGACAAGAACGGCAACATCGTTCTCAGCTGAGCCTGAGACTGTATAAAATCAGCGGCTCCGGGGTTTACCCCGGAGCCGAAAGCATTCCCTTTTTCGGGAACGGATTCGATTTACAGCAAGGAGAAGAAAATGGAAAAACTTGGCGCGATCTCTTTATCCTCGGATATTCTGGAGAAAGCCAATATCGGGCTCTGGGCCTTTGAACTGGACGAGGGCAGCGAGCCGAGAATGTATGCCGATACCGCAATGATGCGGCTGATCGGCCTGGAGCATGCCGTCTCCCCGGAGGAGACGTACCATGCCTGGTACGATCATATCGACCCCGAGCACTACGGGGAAGTCGCCGCTGCGGTAGAGCAGATGACGGCGGGTGTACACGCGGAGGTGCAGTATCCCTGGCACCATCCCGGCGGTGAAACCTGGATCGTCCGCTGCGGCGGTGTGCGGAACTATACTTATACCGGAGGTATCCGGATCGAAGGCACCCATCAGAATATCACGGCGCTGATGCACCATGAAAGAAAGAATCTTACCGACCTGCTGGCGACTCTTGCGGACAATTTCGTGCATGTCTGCTTCCTGGACCCGTATTCGGGAGCCATCAGCTACCTTGTCGGCCATGCGCCCGGAGGGGAAGAGCTTTCCGATGCCGACCGTCTGAATTTCTATCAGGATCTGGCAGAACGGGGGCGGTCCGTTATCCATCCGGAGGACTGGCCCCGTGCGGAGCAGATGTATTCCCGGGAAAACCTGATCGCTCTCCTGGCGTCCGGAAAGCCGGGTGAGTTTACGGTCCGCTGGGGAAGCGGTGCGGACTGCACCTACATGAAGACCCGTCTGGTCCCCTTCGAGGATTCCGACGGTTCGAAGAAGCTTGTCATAGGAACTCTGGATGTTACCGGAGAAATCGCAGCGGAAAAGACGCTGGAGGAGCGGAATGCCTATCTCGAGCATTTCCTCGACGGCTTCCAGTCGGCATACATTGTGGACCTTGCCGCGGACAGCTTTGAGATCCTCAGCATGAAGCATGATTTTTCCCGCTTCTTCATGGCCAACGGCTCACGGCAGGATATGAAGGCCTTTATTCAAGATCATATTCACCCGGATGACAGAGAGATGATGCTGCGGATGTCGGACAACGGGTATATCCGGACCCTTCTCGAAAAGGAGAGCGAGATTACCTTTACCGTCCGGGAAGTCTACGGGGAGATTGAGAAGACCATGCGCGTCCTGATCATACGCGGTTCCGACAGCACCCGGGCCGCCGTGGGCTTCATGGACATCACGGAAGAAATCGCCAGGGAAAAGGAACGCAGCCGGAAGCTGGAGGCAGCCAGCCGGGCCAAATCCGACTTCCTCTTCAACATGTCCCACGATATCCGGACGCCGATGAATGCCATCATCGGCTTCACCGGTATGGCCAGAGCCCATCCGGACGATGCGGAGAAGGTGAAAGACTGCCTTGAAAAGGTGGAAGCCAGCAGCAAGCACCTGCTTTCCCTGATCAACGACGTGCTGGATATGTCCCGCATCGAGTCCGGGAAGACGGACTGCGAATATTCCCCGGCAAGGATCTCCTCCTCTGCGGAGAATATCCTCAATATGGTCCGGGAGTCTGCCGGCAAGGAACTGCAGCTCACCGGCGATTTCAGCGGGATAGAGCATGACTGGGTCCTGGCCGACTCGCTGCATCTCAACCGGATCATTACCAACATCATCGGCAATGCCGTCAAGTATACCGACGAAGGCGGCGCTGTCAGTTACACCATCCGGGAAACGCCGACAGAAGCGGAAAACCGCTATGCCTACGACTTCATCATTTCGGACAACGGCATCGGGATGTCGGAAGAGTTCCAGAAGCATATCTTTGAAGAATTTGCGAGGGAGCGTACTTCCACGATTTCCGGCGTCCAGGGCACGGGCCTCGGCATGTCGATTACGAAGAAACTGGTGGATCTGCTCGGCGGGAACATCGCCGTCGAGAGCAGACTCGGCGAAGGAACGAAGGTTACGGTGCATCTGGAAATGGAAGCGGTGGATCCCGAAACGGCTGCGAAGCTGTCGCAGCCGAGCGCAGCGGATCCCTCGATCCTGAAAGGGAAGAAGATCCTCCTGGTGGAGGACAATGAGCTGAACCGGGAAATTGCCAGAGACTTCCTGGAGGACCTGGAGGCAGAGATAGACGAGGCAGAGGACGGGGACATTGCCGTGGAGAAGATGTGCAATGCGGCCAAAGGCCGGTATGATCTGATTCTCATGGATGTGCAGATGCCGCGGATGGACGGCTATACGGCCACAAGAGCCATCCGGAGCCTGCCGGATCCCTGTGATTCCCGGATTCCGATCGTTGCCATGACGGCGAACGCATTTGAGGAAGACCGGAAGAACGCGCTGAATGCCGGCATGAACGGCCATGTGGCAAAGCCGATTGACATCTCCAGACTCCTCCGCACCCTGGCAGAGATCATGAACTGAAACGGATATATATTAAAAACAGCCCGGGCGGAATCTTCCGCCTGGGCGTTTCGCATTTTACTTGCAAGTATACTATACTCCGCATCTTCGGCTGGTTGATTTATGGGGTGATGATAGTAGCTCTATCCGGAATTCTGTCGGGATTTTCGGGGTCGAAGGGTTCAATGATGAACTCACCGTTGGGCCCGTAGCGGAAGGAGAGGTAGCAATTGCCGCCGGAGACCTGCGCAAGCTCTTCATCCGTCAGCTCATGGAGCTTCTTATTCAGAGTTTCGACTTCCTCTTTCAGGACGTTTAATTCTTCTTTGGATTTCATAGGGGATATCTCCTTTCAAATTTTGGTTCACTTCCTAATACGCAGCAGAACGAAAAATGTTACGGCTTCGGCAAGGCAAGTTTTTTCCTTGCATTCCTTTATACGAACGAAACGGAACTGTAATGCAGGGTTAAAAAACTCCTTATTCATTATAAACCGAACCCGCCGTTTTTCAATGGGTACGGGACGGTTCCGCACTACCATTTTCCGGTCTTATATCCCCTCAGCCGCTGAAAGCGTCAGCTCCCCTTAATAAGGGGAGCCTTGGAACAGATGAAGACCCGAAGGGCACGGCAGACCCGAAGGGCGTGTAGGGCGTGTATATCATGCACGCCTGATTAAAATTGGACATCCTTTTTGATGTAATGCACGGATACTATCCGTGCATTTTGCCGCCGGAATAATTATGAACGGCGGCACTAAGGTTTGGAGCGGTCAATGACCGCTCCTTACAATAATGCGGAATATCGATTAAAATAGGAATGGATAATATCCATTCCCTACGGCCGGGCAATGCCCGGTTCGCTTTCCGGTCTTCCTATCCCCTCAGGCGGAAGAAATGATGTGCACTGCGTGCAATGATGTTTGCTGCGCAAATGATGTTCGCCTGCGGCGAATGAAAAACTGCATCATTAGCCGACTTAGTCGGCCACATCATTTCATCGGAGATGAAACATCATTGAGAGCGAAGCGCACAACATCATTTCTTCTTCTCCACCCGGAGAAGGCAATGGTAGACCCGAAGGGCACGGCAGACCCCGGC
>JAZLHH010000056.1:0-75933 GCA_045616745.1 Candidatus Limivicinus sp.
TTTAATTCATGAGTTTTATTTTACGACTTCCAAAGTTGTAGCAACTTGGACTTTTTATAATACAAACCATTTTGGCTATTATCTTATTACAGCGGCGATGGCAGACTGCATGTTCTTCATGATCGCAGAGAAACGTTGGCAGAAGTTTCTGGGTATTCTTCTGGTTATCATCGGTGTTGAATCCTTGGTCATCAACAATACGCTCGGCGCCCTCGTCGGTTTATATTTCGGCCTGGTGTTTATCCCAATCGTTTATTGGATCAAAGACGGGAAGCTGAGTATCAAACCGTTTATTCCTCTGGTAGCATCCCTTGCGGTGATTTGGGGTTCATCCTTGCTGTCTACTGACTTTTCGGCGATTCAGGTGAAGAACACCCAGGATATTACGCAGATTTCGGAAGCAGCAGTCAGCATTAAGACGGCAGAAGATTCCCTGGGATCTGGCCGATTGGGTCTGTATCGTAAGGCAATCGAAATGATCAAAGAAAAGCCGCTTTTCGGTTGGGGCTGGCAGGCGGGAACTGATGAGATTATAAAGTTCACTACAAAGACGAGTAGCAGCAAAACACTTAGTCTTATTCACTGCGAGTATCTGCAGTATGCTGTTTTCTATGGCATTCCGGCGGCTGTTTTATATGTTGCCGGCATTCTTTCCGTATTTCTCCGCGGACTGAAGCACAGAGCGGAGCTGACAGACATGAACATCTTCGGCCTCTGCGTGGCCTTCGGCTACTGCGTTTCAGCCACCTTCGGCAATCAGATGTTCTTTACCGCGCCGTTTTTCTTTATTATGCTGGGCTTCGGCTTCTGGCGTCAGCCGGAATTGCCTGAAATTGTGAGTTAAAACGATGATAATTTACTTTTTTATTGTATCATTTATATTCGGGCTGATATTTGGGTCCTTCGGCAATTGCTGGGCCTGGAGGATTGTGCATCATGAATCCGTCGTTAAGGGCAGGAGCCACTGCGCCGTCTGCAATCACGAGCTGGGAGCACTGGACCTGATTCCTCTCTTCAGCTGGATATTCCTGAAGGGGAAGTGCCGTTACTGCGGAGAGAAGATCTCCGTCCGCTACCCGCTGGCTGAGCTGATTCTCGGGCTGTATTTCCTCAGCATTTTCCTCGTTTACGGTCTCAGTCTCGACTGCCTCCGTTTTATTATTCTCGGATTTCTGCTGCTGGTTATGTCCCTGGTGGATCTGGACATCATGGAGCTGCCGGACGGGCTGATGATTGCGGCTGCTGTCTGTGCTTTGCTCCGCCTGCCGGACTGGAAGAGCATTCTCCTGGGCCTGGTTGCCATATCCGTTCCGGTGCTGCTGATTTCTCTGGTCATGGACAAGGTTCTCGGAAAAGAGAGCATCGGCGGGGGAGACATCAAGCTTCTGGCCGTTCTCGGTATGCACTTCGGTCCCGGAAAAACCTTGCTGCTGCTGATCGTCTCCTGTCTGGTCGGGATTCTCTTTGCGGTTCTTGCAAAGAAGGGGAAGGGCAAGGAATTTCCCTTCGGCCCCATTCTTGCTGTATCTTCATGGTTTACAGCGCTGTTTGGAAATGCTATAATAACTTGGTATTCGAGTTTATTCTGATAAATTTCGGAGATTTTGCTTATGCTTGGTTTTGATTTAGGTTCCAATGAACTGAAGATTGCCTCGTGGGACGGGAAGAAGCTCTCGTCTCTCGTCAGCGTTCCGATGCCGGACAATATGATTAAATCCGGAGCCGTGGTCTCTTACGACGCACTGGCGGATTTCATCAGAGAAACCTTGAAGGAACAGGGAATGAGAGGGAAGGATGCCTCCGTGATTTTACCCTCCGGCAGCGTCTATCTCCGCCGCACCGTGATTCCTTTTATGGATGATGCCCAGCTTCGCGTCAATCTTCCCTATGAATTCAAGGACTTCCTCACTATGGACAAGTCCAAGTACTGGTATGCCTATACCGTAAACAGCACGGAGCAAGGCGAAGAAGGCAAGGATTCCCAGATGGATCTGACGGCTGCCGCCGTTGCCAAGGATACGATTGAAGATTATCGGGATATGTTCCGCCGTGCCGGGCTCCGTCTGAAGTACGCCATTCCTTCCGAAATTGCCTTTTCCAATCTGCTTTCGGCCAATCAGGGAGTGAGCAGTCCTGAATACTGCATTTTAGATCTTGGCCATTCCTCCACCCAACTGGAAATCTTCACGGGCTCCGTATTTGAAACCACGAGGAGCATGGATCTGGGCCTTGCCGATGCGGATGAGCGCATTGCGGCAGAATATGGCGTGGACAGGCACATTGCCCATGCTTATAAGGAGAGTAACTTCAAGGATGTGAACAGCTCCGCTTCCTCCGAATCCGTATACCGGGCCATTGCAAGCGATGCCCGCAGAGCCATTAACTTCTACGGTCTCAGCAACCGCAACAGCAATATTGAGGACGTCTATCTGGCCGGCGGCGGCAGCGCCATTCCCCAGCTGGCGTCTGTTCTGGAAGAAGAGCTGGCGCTGAAGGTGCATACGATTGCAGATTTGCTCCCCGATGTCAGCGGTGAGGTAGAGAATCTTTCCAAGTTTGCCTCTGCAATTGGCGCAGCTATGGCGGAGAAGTTCAATCTGGCCCAGAAGGAAAAGAGCCAGTTCCGGCCTCTCGTTTTGATTCCTTCGTTGCTTGTTGTTCTGGGGCTTGTCGGTCTCTTCGGCAAGTTTGCCGTGCTTGATCGGTTTGAAAAGCTCAGTGCTGTCCAGTCTCAGCTGTCTCAGCTCCACTCTCAGGAGGCCGAGCTGGAAGCTCAGGTGGCGGATTATGACCAGGTGGAGGATGAATATCGCAGATACTCCGTCGGTTGGATGACGGATGCGGAAAAGGGCCTGATTTTCAAGTCGGAAGTCCTGCAGCTGGTGGAGTCTGAGCTGGCCTCCCGGGGCCGCGTCACGGAAATCGCCTCCAGCGGCAATACGGTCACCTGCAAGGTCGCCGGCATTTCACTGGATGATGCTTCGCTGATTGTCAACAAGCTGTATGAAAGGGAAGACGTTCGGAATGTTTCCGTTTCCCGTGCGGAATCGGAAAAGGTTCCTTATGTATACAAGGTCGTGAATGAGAGCGGAGAGGAATCCGAGGAGAGCGTTCTGGAATCCGTCATTTCCATTACGGTCCAGATGAAGAAGCTCGCAGAGGAGGGAAAGACAAATGCTTAAGAGAGATTTTTCCCTGAAAGAGCGGATCTTGCTCATCATCCTGGCGGTTCTTCTGCTGATTGCGCTGTATGTTTTCGCGGTCCAGCAGCCGGTTTCCAACGGCATTGCCAATGCACAGAATGAAATCGCCGAAACGGAAACAAATATTCAGATCCTTCAGGGAAAGCTGAAGAAGCTGAATGACATGAAGGCGGAGCTGGTGGAGCTGAAGAACAATAAAAACGTACAGGAAGTTCCTGATTATGATAATCTCCCGGAAGTGATTACCTTCCTGAATACCGTTCTCGGCGGTGCGAAGGATTATCAGATTTCTTTCAATGCCGAGTTTCCCGGTGACGGGGGAGAGGTCATGCGCAGAACGGCGCAGGTCAGCTATCAGTGCGAGAATTACCGCCTGGCGAAGGAATCCGTCTTGCGGCTGGAGTCCTGCAATTATATGGACAGAGTCAGCAATCTGGTCATTTCTCCGGTGAATTCAGACCGTTCGGATCTGATGAACAATCCGGTGCGGGTTTCCATGACCATTACCTTCTTTGAACGCGTTGCATAAAGAATACTTGAATAACAGCTATGATTTATCAGGCGGAAGCAGATGCTTCCGCCTGAATTGTTACAAAAGAAAGACATAGAATCTTAAGTATCATTGAATTATAATAAAATTTATGTTAAGTAGGATAGTGGGCGTATTATGCGCTTTTCTGGTTTCAGCGCCGGTTCCTGCGGATTCTCCGGTTCCGGAAGCGCCCTGCCGGGCAGCCTATCTGGACTTCCGGCCCCGCTTTGAGATTTCCGTCAGCTCCCCTTATGACTCCCTCATGGAGAAGCTGGATGATGCATCTTTCATCTTTTCCGAGAGCCCGGAGTATCAGGACCTGATTGGCTGCGGTATGCTTACCGATGCGGAATCGGCAGAGGAACAGCGCGTATATATGACGAATGTCAACGGCTTTGAGGAGTTCCGCAAGGGTCAGATGTACATGGCCCAGCCGGGGGACTTCCTGTTTCGCATGGAGCACGGGAAGGCAGCTTCTTTTGACCTTGTCCGGGAAGAGTTTCTTCTGCAGGATGCCAAGCTCCGCGTGATTCATGTTGATTATCCCCGGTATGAAAACCTGGTATATCTTTACCTCCGGGACAGCATGAACTTCAGCCGGAATATCTGCTGCGGCATTCTGTCGAATCTGTATTTTGAATCGGATTTTCTGCCTACGGCCCGGGAGGAAACCGGGCAGCGCGGCTTCGGGATCTGCCAGTGGTCCAATACGCGGCAGGATGAGTTTTATTCCTGGTGCAGCAAAGAATTGAGGCATCCGGATTCCCTGTATTCTCAGCTGGATTTCATGCGCTGGGAGCTGGAGAATAAGATAGAATTTGATTCTCTTCTGAACATGATGCTCCATTGCACGCATGACGGAGACGGTGCCTATGACGTGGCGCACGTTTTTTGCCTCTACTTTGAAGATCCCTATGATTCCGATCAGCGGGCGGAAGACAGAGGAGCATTTGCCCAGGACAGCTTTTACGTTGCCTATTCCGGGGCATAGGATATTTTGAATGATTCAGGAAAGGAAGTGACAGCATGAAGAATCTTCGTACAGCATTTACGGTGCTGTTTCTTGCCATGCTGTTTTGCCTCCTTTCTGTGAATGCATTTGCGGAGAACTGCACGCACGATGACTTTGACGAGAACGGTATCTGCCGTATCTGCGGCGATATTCGGGAGCGTACCTGCGATACGGTCTATTGCGAAAAGGGCCGCCTGACCGTCTTCGGCAAGGTTCCGGAGAATATTTCCCCGTATATTGAGCCGGTGTTCGTCAATAAGGACAACGCTGCCGCCTGGTCAAACCGGAAGGACGTCTCCGACCTCTGTTACCGGATGTATGAGATTACGCTGGCAGATTCCTTCGGCACTGTCTTTGACAGTCCGGATGCCATGCTGACGAAGATCAACCCGGAGTTTAAATACAGGATGAATGACGTTCATCTTTACCGGGTATATGACAAGACCTTCTACGATGAGAACGGAAAACCGTACATTAAGACCGTCGGCGAAGAGCTCAAGGGTGCTGCGTGGGACGATGAGAGAATCACCTTTTCCTATACCATGCCGGAAAAGTGGCTCATTGTGGGCACGCCGGATGCCTGGGGCCTGCTTGCCATGCGCCTGGATCGGCTGAATCAGTATAAAGCCTCCCAAGATCCGACAGGTGAACAGCTGAACCGGATGCTCCTGGCCGTGGATGAGGCTGCCGCTGTGCTTCGGGCAAACGGTGTCGGTGATGCGGAGCTGTTCAATCATGAAGGCATTCTCTGGAATACCTATAACACCCTCCGTGCATCGGCTCTTCGGGAGCTGACGCTGGAAAACGGAAGCGTCACTGTATGCGGTTATATGCCCGGCAATTCATGGCTGGAAGTCACGCCGGTTCCTCCGGAAGCTGTTGAAGATTATCTGGATCCGGAGGAAGTACTCCTGTTTGCCTACGATATCAAGATTAAATACGGCCCCGGCTTTGAATTTCAGCCCCTGGAGGAATCTCCTCTGGAGGTGGTAATCAGCGACGTCGAGGTTTCTTCCGCAGATGAAGTGCAGGTGACGCATATCGATGAAAAGGAAGCGGCATCCTCTGTGGAATGTTCTGTGACGGATGAAGGTGCGCTCGCTTTTGATGCGGAGAGCTTTTCTATCTATCTGGGCACGCTTACGCCGAAGGAATCAGAGCCCGTGATTGCCATTGATGTTGCCTCCTGGCCGGCAGAAACCACGTTCTGCGGCACGCAGCGGACGGTCAGTGTCAGTATTTGGAATCTGGAAGGTGCGGAAGCATTTGACGTGAAGGTTTCCGTGGACTCCCCGGATTTTGAAATTAAAATTCTCAATGAGGCGGAAGTCTCTGCCGCGGGCAATACGCTCCCGCTGCAGTGTGAGCTGAAAAACACGAATCTCACGGAAGGGAACCGTACCTGCAGGATTATCGTGGATTATTCGTTCAAAATCGGTACAGAGGTCAAACCCGGTCAGGCAACGAAGCAGGTGAATGCTCTGAAGATTATTCACAACAATCTCGGAGGCTGGTGTCTGTATCCCGCCTGCGATGCCTATGATCCGTATTACAACGGCATGTTTACGCTGGGAGATCAGAGAACCTACTTCCGCAACAATTCCCCCAGGCTGGAAACCAACCTCCAGTACAATGCGGTAAGCGCCAGGAACCACAGCTTCGCACTTGTGATTGACGGCATTATTATGGATCCTTCTCTCTATACCGTCTACCAGATCGAGGGGAAGGACTATGCCGGCGTTGAGCTGAAGAATGATCTGATCATTTCTCTCCGTACCGGAAAGCATACTATCCGACTGACGGAACGGGATCCTTTCGGCAATATGCATTATGCTCTGAGCTGGTTCCGCATTTCTTCCGCCGTGAATACCGGTGATGAAGACCTGAAGCGAATCACCGTGCTGTTTGTCTGCGGTATGACGGGTGCCGTACTCAGCGTTCTGGAATTCCGCAGGCGAAAGCAGCATTCATAATCCCTGAAAGGAAGAGGACATGATCCTCTTCCTTTTTTCTGTTTACATAATTTACAAATGTGCTATAATACCTCTGTATGTTCGGGAATTTATCTGTACTGAAAAATCAATACGAAGAAATCCGTGCCAGAATGGAACAGCCGGAGGTGTATTCCGATATCAGCGTATACAATCGCCTGGTAAAGGAATCCCGGGAGCTGGAGCCTGTGGTTCTGGCATATGAGGAATATCTCGCCTGTGAAGAGGATATTGCCGCTGCCATTGAGCTGGAGGATTCCGAAGAGCTGAAGCTGGCAAGACAGCGGAAGGAAGCACTGGAAAAGCAGATTACGCTCCTGCTTCTTCCCAAGGACCCAAACGATGAAAAGAACACCATCGTTGAGATTCGCGCCGGCGTGGGCGGAGAGGAAGGCAGTCTTTTTGCTTCCGATCTCTTCCGGATGTACTCCATGTATGCGGAGATGCGTGGCTGGAAGATTGAGATTGTGAATCTCAATGAAACGGAATTGGGCGGAATCAAGGAAATCGTCTTTATTGTGGAGGGCGAGCAGGTCTATTCCCGGCTGAAGTTTGAAGCCGGCGGGCACAGGGTTCAGCGGGTTCCTGTTACGGAATCCGGCGGGAGAATTCATACCAGTGCCGCGACCGTAGCCGTAATGCCGGAAGCGGAAGAGGTAGACTTCGATCTGGACATGAATGACGTCCGGATTGACGTTTTCCGTTCCTCCGGTGCCGGCGGGCAGAAGGTCAATAAAACGTCCTCGGCAATCCGCGTTACTTATCTGCCGACAGGTCTTGTAGTAGAATGCCAGGACGAGAGAAGTCAATATAAAAATAAGGACAGAGCATTGCAGATCCTGCGCTCCAAGCTCTATGAGCAGGAGCAGGCAAAAATGGATGCCGCGGTTTCTGCCGAACGGAAAAGTCAGGTAGGAACGGGCGACAGAAGCGACAGAATCCGGACGTATAATTTCCCGCAGAATCGGGTGACGGATCACCGTCTGGAAGGGGAAGTCCGGAGCTTCAATCTGGACAGCATCATCAACGGGAATCTGGATGCCGTGATCGATCTGCTGATAGCGCAGGATCAGGCAAAGAAGCTGAATGAAAACGCAGATATTTAAAAACGAAATCGGAAACAGCCCGGAAATCATCCGAAACGGGGGCCTTGTCGCTGTTCCTACGGAGACTGTCTACGGCCTTGCCGGGAACGGACTGGATGAAGCTGCCGTACAGCAGATTTATGAGGTCAAGAACCGGCCGGAGGTCAAGCCCCTGTCCCTGATGGTCAGCGGAACGGAATCCATAGACCGTTTCTGTGTGGATGTACCGCCGGAGGCATTTGAATTTGCGGAGCAGTTCTGGCCCGGCCCATTGACACTGATTCTGAAGGCCCGGGAAGAGATTCCCTCTATTGTGCTTGCCGGCGGGAATACCGTCGGTCTCCGCTGTCCGGACAGCCCTCTGACGCTGCGGCTGATACGGGAATCGGATTGTCCGCTTGCCGCGCCCTCTGCCAATATTTCCGGTCAGAAGAGCCCGAAATGCGCGGAAGATGTTTTGTCTTACTTCGAGGGCAAAATTGACGCTGTCATTGACGGCGGAACCTGCAATCTGGGAATTGAGAGTACCATCCTGGATTTAACGGCTTATCCCTTCCGTATTTTACGCCGCGGTGCGCTCCGGATGCCGATTATCGGAATTACCGGGCAAACCGGAAGCGGCAAGACGACGGCTTTGCATGAACTGCAGACTCTTGGCGGCTATGTCATTGACTGTGACGCGTTGTATCATGAGCTGCTCAGTACAGACGAACGGTTAAGAGATGCCATTGAAGAGAATTTCCCCGGAACGGTAAAGCAGGGAGCTGTTGACAGAAAGCTGCTTGCTTCCCGGGTTTTTGAAAATCCTGTACAGCTGGATCTGCTGAATCGGATTACGCACCGCTTCGTCTATACTGCAGTGCTGAAGAAAATGTTGAGTGCCGGTTTTTCCGGATGTCCGCTGATTGCCGTGGATGCCGTGGAGCTGATTTCCAGCGGCCTTTCCCGCCTCTGCGACTGTACGATCGGCATTATTGCAGAGGAAGAAGTCCGATGCGGGAGAATCATGAAGCGTGATTCTCTGTCGGAGGAAGAGGCACTGGCAAGAATCCGCGCGCAGCGTCCGGCGTCCTATTACGAGGAATTCTGCGACGTATGCATAGAAAATAATACAGACGAATTGAATTTTATAAATAATGTGAAAGAGGTATTACATCATGTCAGATTTGAGAGATGAACTGTTTTTCGGTCCGAAGAACGGATATGACCGTATCGATACGGAAGAAAGAGTAAAAATCGAAGACTACTGTGCGGATTATATGGACTATCTGAATGTCTGCCGGACGGAAAGAGAATCCGTCAGAAGAGCGGTGGAGCTTGCAGAGTCCAACGGTTTCCGGAAGCTGAACAGCAGCGTGGAAATCAAGCCCGGTGCCAAGGTTTACTTTGTGAATCGGGACAAGAGCCTGATGCTGGCTGTCATTGGAAAGAAGCCGCTTTCCGAAGGCTGCTATATTGCCGGAAGTCATGTAGACTGCCCCCGTCTGGATCTGAAGCAGAAACCTGTCTTTGAATCCGATGAGATTGCCTATTTTAAGACGCATTATTACGGCGGCATCAAGAAGTATCAGTGGGTTGCGATCCCCCTGGAGCTGCACGGCGTTGTATCCCTGAAATCCGGAGAGACGATTGATATCGTCATCGGCCGGGAACCGGGCGAACCCAAGTTCGTGATTACCGACCTGCTCCCGCATCTTGCAGCAAAGCAGATGGAAAAGACGATGAAAGAGGGAATCACCGGAGAAGGTCTCAATATCATCATCGGTTCTGTTCCTTACGCGGATGACGGAAAAGACAGGGTAAAGCTTGCCGTTCTCTCCCTTCTGAATGATTCCTACGGAATTACCGAGGAAGACTTCCTTTCTGCGGAGCTGGTCGCGGTGCCCTCTTTTGAAGTCAGCGAAGTCGGTCTTGACCGCTCTCTGATCGGCGCCTACGGCCATGATGACAGAGTCTGTGCCTATGCCGAGCTGAAGGCAATATTCGATGTCAAGGATCCGGAAAAAACCTGCATCTGCATTTTCTCCGATAAGGAAGAAACCGGTTCTGACGGCGTTACCGGCATGATCTCCCAGGCCTTTGACACCTTTATGGAAGATCTCTGCAATGCACAGAAGGTGAATCTCCGTCATTGCTACGAGAACAGCTTCTGCATCAGTGCGGATGTGACGGCGGCCTATGACCCCAACTTCCCGGAAGTTTTTGAACATGCAAACGAATCCAGAATCAATTACGGTGTGGGCGTCTGCAAATTTACAGGCGCCAGAGGCAAAAGCTCCACCTCCGATGCCAACGCGGAGACCGTCGGATTTATCCGCCGGATTTTTGACGACGATCATGTGATCTGGCAGCTGACCGAAATGGGAAAGGTGGACGAAGGCGGCGGCGGAACCATTGCCAAGTACATGGCAAACCGCAATATTGAAACGATTGACGCCGGTGTGCCCGTCCTTTCTATGCACGCTCCCTATGAAGTCGTTTCCAAGCTGGATTGCTATATGACGTATAAAGGCGTTTTAGCTCTGTATAAAGCATGACAGTCTGGGAAAGCATACTGTTCGGGATTATTCAGGGAATTACGGAAATCTTTCCCGTCTCCAGCAGTGCGCATCTGGGGATTCTCGGCAGCCTGTTCGGCGTCAGCGGGGATACGTACAACTTTGCCATGATGACGGTGTTTCTGCATTTCGGAACGCTGCTCAGCATCATTATTGTGTATCTTCCCGAACTGGAAGATATGGTTACGGATCTTCTGATTATGATGAAAGCCGGCAGGGGAATGACTCCCTCAAAAAAGCATTATCCTTCCGCCAGACTTTTGCTGATGCTCTGTATTTCCTGCCTTCCCCTGATTCTGATACTGCCGTTTTATGACAGAATTGATGCACTGTATTCCAGCAGCTATTTTGTCGGGGGCGCGATCATCATTACCGGAATCATTCTTTTCATCTGTGACCATCTGAATGACGGAGAAAAGAATGAAAGAAACATGCTTTTTTCCGACGCTCTGATTATCGGATTATGTCAGACGGTTGCGTCCATTCCCGGAATTTCCCGAATTGCCGTAAATATGACGGCATGCAAGGCTTCGGGCCTTTCCCGTGAATTTTCCCTCAAATACGCCTATCTGCTCTCCATTCCTACGGTTTTCGGAATGAACATTGTGCATCTGGTATGGTCGGCATCTATGGGATTTCTCTGGTCGGACGTTCCCAAGTATCTGATCGGTATGGTGACGGCTATGCTCACGGGAATGGTCTGTATGCGTTTTGTAAGAAGAGCGGCAGAGAATAATTATTTTCACAGATTTTCCTATTACTGCTGGGTTGCCGGCGTGCTCTTTATTATTCTTACTATGATTTTCTGAATTGAGGTTATGTTATGGCCAAGGCCAAATCCACTGCGAAAAAATCTACAGCGAAATCCAGGAGCTATTATGAGGAGCCGAAGCAGAGTCCTGCCCGGCTGGAGGATTATTCCGGTCGGTATATTTCTGCGCTGATTGTGCTGCTCATCGGTATCTGCATCTTCGTCAGCATGTTCTGGTCGGACGGCGTGGTTCTTTCTAAGTTTGCCGATTTCCTGAAGGGAATGCTGGGCTGGGGATTCTGGCTGATCGGTGCAAGCCTTGTCTATATTGCCGTTGTGCTGTTTTTCCGGAAGGACAGACCGATAGGCTTTCGGATAATCTGTCTGGCGCTTCTCCCGATTTTCTTTTCAGCATTCATCAATATTGTGGGAGATTTTACGATAGATTCCCGAATCAATGACCTCTACGCCAACGGTAAGGACATCCGCTGCGGCGGCGTGCTTGGCGGTTCCTTTGCCTATATGCTGTCCCGTTATCTGGGAAAGGTTCCTTCCTGCATTGTCCTTGCCATTCTGATTATTGTGATGCTCTTCAGTGCTTTAGGAGCTGATATTTCTTCTGTGAAGAAAGCGCTCTCGGAGAGTGCCGGGCGTGAAAAAGAACCGAAGGACTCGCTGCTCTTCGGAAAAGGGATTTCTTCGTTTTCGGATGATTCACTGGAAAACGGTGTGCCGGATATCAATCTGAATCTCAGCCGTTTTTCCTCCTCTGCCAATAAAAAAAGCAAAAGCAAAAAGAATCCGCCTGTTGTACCCTCCGGAACGGCTTCTGCCTATAATCTTCCCTTGGGAGATGACGGCAGCACGGATTCCGTGAAACCGAAGAAGCAGACAAAGCCCAAGGTTACGGATATTCCGCTGGATGCGCCGGCCAGGCCGTCAAACCCCAGAACCCCGGTTACGATTCAGAAGGTTCCCGGAGCAACGGCTGCTGCCTCCTCTGTGGAAGATCTGAAGCCGGAGAAGCTGACGAAGGAGCAGATTCAGAAGGAAGCGGAGTCAGTGGCGAAGGCAGCTGCGGAATCGGATGACACCAATGTTTATACTTTCCCCAGTATCAAGCTTCTGAGCCCTTCCAGATTCAACGGCTCAGACACCAGGGATATGCTCTATGAAACCCAGAATCGCCTGGAAAATACGCTCCACAGCTTCGGGGTAATGTCCAATGTGGTAAAGATTACGCCGGGACCAACCGTAACCCGTTATGATATTGAGCTCGAGCAGGGCGTCAAGCTCTCCAAGGTAACCAATCTTGCCGGAGACATTGCCCTTTCCCTCGGGGTTCTCAATGTCCGCGTTGCCCCGATTCCGGATGAAATCTCCACAGTGGGAATTGAAGTTCCCAACAAAATTGTCAATACGGTATCTCTCCGTGAAATAATCGAATCCTCCAACTTTGAAAAAGCAAAGAGCAAGCTCAGCTTTGCCATAGGAAAAGATATCGGCGGAAATGCGATCGTCGGAGATATCTCGAAACTCCCGCACATGCTGATTGCCGGAACGACCGGTTCCGGTAAATCCGTCTGCATGAATTCTCTGATTCTGTCACTTCTTTACAAGGCGAAGCCGGATGAGGTCAAGTTTATTATGATTGACCCGAAGATGGTGGAGCTGGGAATTTATAACGCCATACCGCATCTCTATGTCCCAGTAGTAACCGAGCCGAAAAAAGCAGCCGGTGCTCTGCAGTGGGCCGTTGTGGAAATGCTGAAGCGTTACCGCCTGTTTTCCGATGCGGGCGTCCGTGATCTTGCCACGTATAATGCTTACTGCAAGCATGCAAAGGAGCCGACGCTCCCGCAGGTTGTGATTCTGATTGATGAGCTGGCGGATCTCATGATGGCAGCTTCCAAGGAAGTGGAAGAGAGCATCTGCCGGATCGCACAGATGGGCAGAGCTGCAGGCATGCACCTGATTATTGCTACCCAGCGTCCTTCTGCAGACGTGATAACCGGTCTGATGAAGGCTAATATTCCCAGCAGGATTGCTTTTGCGGTTTCCTCGGCAATGGAGTCACGAATCATCATGGACCAGTCCGGTGCGGAAAAGCTGATCGGTCACGGTGATATGCTTTACTCTCCGCTGGGGAGCGGAAAGCCTCTCCGTGTGCAGGGTTCCTTTGTTTCCGATGAGGAAAGAGAAAAGGTTATCAACTTCATTAAAGAACATTCCGACTACAGGACGGAAACGCCGGATGAGCTGAAATCTGCAATAGAGAACGGCCTGGATGACAAGAATGCCGCCCAGTCTGAGGATGCGGATTCTAAATCCGGAATAGCCGGGGATTACGATGAGATGCTGCCGCAGGCTGCGGAGGTTGTTCTGGAGATGAAGAGCTGCTCGGTTTCCATGCTCCAGAGAAGGCTGAAGCTGGGTTACTCCCGCGCAGCCAGAATCGTAGACCAGATGGAAGAGCTGGGAATTGTAGGGCCGTATGAAGGGGCAAAGCCGAGAACTGTCCCGATTTCACGGGAAGACTGGAATGATATTCAGATTCAGCTGGGTCTGGCCACGGAAGATGACTTTGCCATGGCGGCAGAAATGAATGAGGCTCCGGAAAATGAATACGAATGAAATCGGAGCGCTGACGCTGGCTTATATCGGCGATGCCGTTTATGAGCTGAAGGTTCGGGTCCATTTTCTGGATCACAGGAAGTCCGTTGCCATGGTACGGGCAGAATCCCAGGCCGCGGCATATGATATCATTTCCGGTGTGCTTACAGAGGCAGAGCAGTCGGCCTACCGCAGAGGCAGGAATGCCAAGGTCAACAGCATTCCTGCACACGCCACGGTTGAGGAGTATCACAAGGCCACCGGCTTTGAAGCCCTCTTCGGCTGGCTTTATCTGAACGGTGAAACGCAGCGGATTGATGAATTGTTTGAATTGATTGTTCATGGTAATTGACAGTAAACTGGTTGCCGCTCTTGCGGAAGAACTGAACAGAGAATGTGCCGGCGGTCGAATTGAGAAGATTCAGCAGCCGGCGAAAAATATTCTCGTTTTCACGGTAAGAAAGGATCGGGTAAACCGGAAACTGCTTCTGTCCTCCAATACCGGAAAGGCGAGAATCCACTTCACGGATTCGGAGTATGAGAATCCCAAGGAGCCGCCGATGTTCTGCATGCTGCTTCGGAAGCATCTGAGCGGCGCCTGCATTGAATCGGTTACACAGCTGAATGATGACAGGATCATTTCCCTGGAGCTGAAAAACAATGATGAACTTGGCCGGCAGGGAAAGGAACTGCTGATTGTGGAAATGCTCGGCAGATGCCCCAATATTGTACTGTGTGAGGAATCCGGTCATATACTTGACTGCATTCACCGAACGGATTTCCGAAATCCCGGTTTGTTGTATCGTGTTCCGGAAAAGCCGGGCAATCAGAAACCTGCAGATGATTTTGCATTGCCGGAAACCGGTCTTTCCCGAGCTCTGGATCGGTACTATTCTGAACTTGAAAAAAATGAAATCTATCGCGCCAAGTCAAAGGAAATCAAGACTCTGCTGAATAATTCCGTCAAACGTACGGAAAAGAAGCTGGGGAACCGGATTCTGGAGCTGGAGCGAACAAGGACCAGAGATGACATTCGCAAAAAAGCGGATCTGATTACAGCCAATCTCTGGAAAATCGGGAAGAATGACAGGGTCCTTCGGTGCGAAGATTACTTCAATGACAATCGCCCTGTTGAAATCCCCCTGGATGAGAGGCTTTCACCGCAGCAGTATGCGGCGAAACTCTACAAAGAGTACAATAAGCTGAAAACGGCGGAACAGTATCTGAACCGCCTGATCGAGGAAGCACAGAATCAGCTGGAGTTTCTGCGGTCTGAGCAGTACCTCCTGGAAAAAGCGGAATCGGAAGCGGATATCCGGGAAATTCGCGAGGAACTGACGGCACAGGGCTTTCTGAAACAGAGCAAATCGAATAACAGGAAAGAAAAGCCGCGCTCCTTCCTGGAGTTTATGACACCGTCCGGTAATCAGATACTGGTAGGCAGAAACAATGCGCAGAACGATGAATTGACGTTCAGAACGGCCCGTAAAAGCGATTTGTGGTTCCATGCAAAAAATATCCACGGGAGCCACGTTGTACTGTTCTGCGGCAATCTGGAGCCGGATTCGGAAGATATTCAGTGCGCTGCCGGATTGGCTGCCAGATATTCGCAGTCCAAAGGCGACTGTCTGGTGGATTACTGCCGGGTGCGCTTTGTTAAAAAACCTGCCGGTGCATTGCCCGGGAAGGTAATATATACGGATTATGCTACCGTGAGAGTCCGCGAACAGGAATGAAAAAGAGAAGCTCAGCTGAGCTTCTCTTTTATGGTTTCCAGTGCGGAATTGGCATCTTCTTCCTTGTTATATATCAGGTTGGCGATTTCTTTGCCGCCTCGTTCCAGTATGATACGATAATAAGAGTAATTCTGAGAAAATTCATCTTCAGAGCATTCACTGATTCGGATAAATGCATTGTCTATCTCCCGGTACGGTGAAAAGTACTTTTTCCCCAAATCTCTCCAGTAGAGCCCCAATTCACCGAATGAAATTCTGCCGTTGCTTTTTGCATTGGTATAGTCCTGAACGTGTTCGCTATCCTGAATCTTCTTTTTATCCGGCGTAAGAAAGACCGTTTCATAGAAATCACGGCCGTAAACCTTGCGGGGGAGTTTGGATGCAATCAGCGTTCCGAGAATTCCGGCCAGCAGACCGACAATGATTCCGCCGATGACGTCCGTGGGGAAGTGAACAACAAGATAAATCCGGGCAATACCCATCAGTACTGCAAAAATAAAAGCCGTCCAGGAGTATTTTTTGTTTCCTGCCAGATACACAGCCGTCATGCTGGCAAAAGCTGCCGTCGTATGGCCGGAAGGGAAGCTTTTATCCGATTCCATATTCATACCGACAGTCTGCCAGAGGCGGTAGTATTCACTGGCAGCGTCTGCATAGGGTCGGGGCCTTGCAATCAGAACCTTCAGCACGCAGTTGGTAATCAGCGCGCCTATTGCCAGAGAAATGCACATGGCGATCCCGAAGCGCCGTGTCTTTTTGAAACAGGCGAGAATCACAGACAGGATAATCAGGGGAATTCCGTCATGTCCGAGGAAAGAGATAAATTCAAAGAACGGAGTGAAAAAGTCACCGGCAATGAAATAGAGATTGTGTATCCACTCCGTAATCATCAGGTCAAAAGCGGCAAACGTGGAGTTGATCCAGAGAGCAGCAGCGTTAACAGCCATAAATATTGTTCCTTTACCATTTATTTTGTGTTATTATATCAACATCTATGGACAAATTCAAGTTAGTCTCCGAATACCGGCCGACGGGGGATCAGCCCCAGGCAATTGATGCCTTAGTTCGCGGAATTGAAGCAGGAATTGACGAGCAGGTTCTCCTTGGGGTTACCGGTTCGGGAAAAACCTATACGATGGCGAATGTGATAGAGAGGGTCAACCGTCCCGCTCTGGTTTTGGCGCACAATAAAACGCTGGCAGCTCAGCTTTGCGCGGAATTCAAGGAATTTTTCCCGGAAAATGCTGTAGAGTACTTCGTTTCTTATTACGATTATTATCAGCCGGAAGCATATATTCCTCATACGGATACGTATATTGAAAAAGACTGTTCCATCAACGATGAAATTGACCGGCTTCGTCTTTCTGCAACATTTTCTCTCCTTGAACGGAGAGACGTGATCGTCGTATCCTCGGTATCCTGCATTTACGGACTCGGTGAACCGGAGGATTTTCAGAATATGGCGGTTTCTATCCGTCCCGGTCAGGAATTTTCCCAGGAGCGTCTTCTCCGCGGCCTTCTTGAAGCCCGCTATGAGAGGAATGACCTGGCATTTGAGAGAAATATGTTCCGCGTCAGAGGCGATACGGTGGATATTTTCCCCGCCTACTGGAATGACAGAGCCATTCGCGTGGAATATTTTGGCGACGAGATTGAGAAGATCAGTGAGATTCAGCCCCTTACCGGACGCCCGGTCAAGTCGCTTTCCCATTGCGCGATATATCCTGCCAGCCACTATGTAACTTCCCGGGAGAAAATGGAAGCAGCTATTGCAAGAATTCGCCGGGAATGTGATTTGCAGGAAGCTGTGTTTCAGGAACAGGGGAAGCTGATCGAGGCGCAGCGTATTCGTCAGAGAACAGAATATGACATTGAAATGATGATGGAGCTGGGATACTGCTCCGGAATTGAGAATTACTCCCGCCAGATTTCCAATCGGAAACCCGGCAGCCCGCCGATGACGCTTCTCGATTATTTCCCGGATGATTTTCTCCTTTTTATTGATGAAAGTCATGCCACGCTCCCGCAGGTTCATGCCATGTATAACGGTGATCATGCCAGAAAAGATTCTCTCGTCAATTTCGGCTTCCGTTTACCGAGCGCTTATGACAACAGGCCGCTGCGTTTTGAAGAATTCGAGAGCAGAATCCATCAGAGAATTTATGTTTCCGCGACCCCGGGCGAATACGAAAGAACCCGCGCAGGTCAGGTCGCTGAGCAGGTGATTCGGCCTACGGGACTTCTGGATCCGCTGATTTCCGTCCGCCCCGTAGAAAATCAGATTGATGACCTGATGGAAGCGATCCATGAAAAAACACAGCAGGGTTACCGGACATTAGTCACTACTCTGACGAAGAAAATGGCCGAGCATCTGGCAGAATATTTCCAGAATGTAGGAATCCGCTGCCGCTATATGCATTCGGATATCGGCACGATCGAAAGAATGGAGATTATCCGCGATCTTCGACTGAAGGAATTTGATGTGCTGATCGGTATTAACCTTCTCCGGGAAGGGCTGGACATTCCGGAGGTCGGACTCGTTGCGATTCTGGATGCTGATAAAGAAGGTTTTTTGAGAAGCGAAACATCTCTGATTCAGACGGTAGGCCGCGCCGCGCGGAATGCGGAAGGAGAAGTAATCATGTATGCAGATACAGTAACGCCCTCTATGAAAGCCTGTATCGACGAAACAAACCGCCGCAGAGAGAAACAGATACGCTACAATGAGGAGAATCATATTGTTCCGAAAACGATCGTCAAGGATATCCGCGACATTATTGAAATCTCCACAGAAGTATCCAGAACGGACAAGGGAATCCGCATGACAGAGCGAGAGCGTAAAGAGGCAATTGACAGTCTGGAGAAAAAGATGAAGAAAGCGGCAGAAATGCTGGAATTTGAAATAGCAGCACAGCTGAGAGATGAAATTATCCGGTTGAGAGGTACGAAATGAAGTTAATGATTGTTGACGGAAATTCCATAGTAAACCGGGCTTTTTTCGGGATCCGTCCTCTGACAGCGCCGGACGGAACACCGACAAACGCTATTTACGGTTTTCTGAATATTCTGTACCGACTTGAAAAGTCCTATTCTCCGGATGCACTGTGCGTCAGTTTTGACGTCCATGCACCTACATTTCGCCACAAAGCCTGTGATTTTTATAAGGCAACACGAAAGCCGATGCCGGAGGATCTGTGCACGCAGATGCCGATTCTGAAGGAAATACTCATGAAAATGGGAATCTCTGTTCTTGAAATGGAAGGATACGAGGCAGATGACATCCTCGGTACGGTGTCCAGAATGTGCGAGGAGAATTGCTGGGAATGCATTCCCGTCACCGGAGACAGAGACTCCCTTCAGCTGGTTTCCGAGTATACACATGTCTGTCTGGTAAAGACAAATGAAGACATCCTGTATTCTCCGGAACTTTTCATGGCGGAATACGGTTTTTCCCCGAAAAAGCTGATTGACCTGAAGGCTCTGCAGGGCGATTCTTCCGATAATATTCCCGGCGTTCCGGGAATCGGGGAAAAGACGGCAAAAGACCTGATATCCAGATACGGCTCGGTTTCAGAGATTTATTCCGACCTGTCGGCACTGGATCTCAAGGACAGCGTTTTAAAGAAACTGTCCGCCGGTGAAGAAAGTGCAAAGAAGTCTTATTGGCTGGCAACGATATTCCGTGAAGTTCCGCTGAACATTTCGCTTGCAGATCTCGTATGGAATAAAGCGTATCAGCCGGGGCTTTACGAACGCTTATATAATCTCGGCCTCAACAGGACGATCAACCAGTGGAAAATCGAAAAGCTGTCTTCCGCCCCGGACTTTGAAACAGTGGATTCGGAAGAAATTCCGGACGGTGTAACCGTTACTTCCAATGCCAAGGCACTGGTAAAAAACGGTTATGAAGGCGATTTCTTTGATACAACGATTGCACAGTATCTGATTAACCCCACGGCAAAGGAGTATCTGGATAACTGCTCTTACGCTAAACTTCATAAAAAGCTGGAAGAGCTGAATCTCAGCAAACTGTATTATGAGCTGGAGCTTCCTCTGGTCAGAGTGCTGGCAGATATGGAATCCGAAGGAATCCTTGTAAACAGAGAGGCCCTTACCGCATTCGGAGAAGAACTTTTCGAAAAAATTCAGGCGTTGGAACAGAGCATTTATTTCCATGCGGGAAGGGAATTCAATATCAACAGTCCGAAGCAGCTTTCAGCTGTTCTGTTTGATGAGCTGCAGCTGCCGAATCCCAAAAAGGGAAGTACTGCCGCTGAAGTTCTGGAATCCGTTGCAGTCTATCATCCCATTATCGATGATATTCTGGAATACCGGGAGTATTCTAAATTAAAAAGCACGTACACTGACGGCCTCAGTGACTTTATCGCGGAGGACGGCAGAATCCACACAACATTCCAGCAGACGGTTACGGCGACCGGCCGTCTTTCGTCCACCGAACCGAATCTGCAGAATATTCCGATTCGGAAGGAACTGGGATCTCGTCTTCGGGAAATGTTTGTTTCTGCGCCCGGCAAGATACTGGTTGATGCGGACTATTCCCAGATTGAACTGCGCATTCTTGCCCATATTTCAAACGATGAAAATATGATTCAGGCTTTTCTCTCCGGAGAAGACTTTCACCGCCTTACCGCTTCGGGAATGTTCAATGTTCCCCTCGATGCGGTTACACCGCTGATGCGTTCCCGGGCAAAGGCCATCAACTTCGGAATTATTTACGGCATGAGCCAGTATACTCTGGCAAAGGACCTTCGGATTTCCAACAGAGAAGCCGGGCAATATATGACGACGTACTTTGAGAAGTATCCCGGAGTTTCCGCCTATATGAAGAACATTGTGGAACAGGCTATGGAAGAAGGCTTTGTTACCAGCCTTTTCGGCAGACGACGCGATATTCCGGAACTGAAAAGCACCAACTTCAATATGCGCGAATTCGGAAAACGCGTGGCTTTGAATACTCCTGTTCAGGGTACTGCTGCGGATATCATCAAGCTTGCGATGATCAAAGTTCACGATGCACTCAAAGGTACCTCTGCAAAGCTGATCTTACAGGTTCATGATGAATTGATTGTGGAGTGCGAAGAATCCGAGAAAGATCAGATTGCTGAAATTTTGAAAAATTGTATGGAAGAAGCAGTTCAGCTGAAAGTCCCGCTGGAAGTGGAAGTCGGCTTCGGCAGAAACTGGTCGGAGGCACATTAATGGAAATCAGATATGTTCTTCAATCCGATTATTCGGAAATTCTGGAGATGGAAAAGGAAAACTTCAGTTTCCCGCATTCTTTAGAGCAGCTGAGAGCACAGGAAATACTGGTGGCTTATGCTGATGAAGTTCTTGGCTACGTCGGAATTAAGAAGGTGGAAGATGAAGGCTACATCTCCAATATCTGTGTAAAAGGAAATCACAGAAGAGAAGGAATTGCAGATGCTCTTCTCTGGAAACTGATTGACGAGTATAATGAACTCAGCTTCATTACTTTGGAATGCAGAGCATCCAATGAAGCGGCTGTCAGTCTTTATAAAAAGCATGGATTTGACATTGTCGGGAAAATGAGTAATTATTACATTGACCCGAAAGAAGACGCATTGATTATGACATTGAGGTTTCAACGTGAAAATACTGGCATTTGAATCAACCTGTGATGAAACAGCCGTAGCTGTAGTTGAAGACGGAAGAAGGATTATCTCCAATCAGATTTTCTCTCAGGCGGATCTTCACGCAGTATATGGCGGTGTTGTTCCTGAAATTGCGTCCCGCTCTCATATAGAGGCAATTTCCCTCTTGACGGAAAAGGCGATGCAGGACGCGAATCTGAAGAAATCGGACATTGATGCAATTGGCGTATCTTATGCGCCCGGCCTGATTGGGGCAGTTCTGGTAGGGGTAAACTTTGCCAAGTCCGCTGCGTTTACGCTTGGGGTTCCTCTGATACCCGTGCATCACATCCGGGGTCATATTGCAGCGAATTACCTTGCCTATCCGGAACTGGAACCGCCGTTTCTCTGCCTGACCATTTCCGGAGGAAATACGATTCTTGCAGAGGTCAGGGATTATACAGATATGATTATTCTTGGGTCTACAAGAGATGACGCAGCAGGGGAGTGTTTTGATAAGACGGCCCGCGTTCTCGGGCTTCCTTATCCCGGCGGAAAGCCGATGGATGACCTTTCGAAGACAGGAGATCCTGATAAATATAAATTCCCGCAGAGCAAGATAGCAGAAAATCCCTATGACTTCAGCTTTTCCGGTCTGAAGACAGCAGTGATTAATCTCGTACATAATTCAAAAGAAGAAATTGACAGACCTTCTCTGGCCGCTTCTTTTACGAAGAGCGTCAGCGAAGCGCTTTTGTCGCGTGTTAAGCTCGCGGTAAATGAAACCTGTTATGACAAGCTTGTCATCGCCGGCGGTGTTGCTGCCAACTCCAAGATTCGCAGAGACTTTGAAGCTTATGCCGCAGATAAGAATCTGCAGCTCTTTGTTCCGCCGTTAAAACTCTGCGGTGATAATGCGGCAATGATTGGCGCACAGGCATATTTTGAGTATCTGGCCGGACATACGGCGGGTACGAATCTGAATGCCTATGCCACTATGGATATCAACGGGAGCTTTAATGGCTGAGAATATTCACGCCGGTCATCGGCAGAGAGTAAGGGACGAATATAAACAGCTCGGGCTGGAGAATTTTTCCACAGTCCGGGCTTTGGAGATGCTGCTGTTCTACGTGTATCCCTACGTAGATACCAATCCGATTGCCCACCGCCTGCTGGCTGCATTCGGTTCTTTGAAAGGGGTACTGAATGCATCCCTTGAGGATCTGGAACGGTTCGGTATGTCGGAATCACAGGCAATCCTTTTGAAAATTGTTCCCGAAATTTCACGGAAAGCACAGATAGAGTCTCTTCGGAAGATTTCTTCGACATTAGATGCATCCGTTCTTGCCCGTGAGCTGTTTCGTAACTGTGCAGAGGAGCGTTTTGTTCTTTTCTGCCTGAATAATAAAAATGAACTGCTGGGAACGGATTTGCTTGCTTCCGGTGTAGTCAACTCCGTGAACATAGAAATACGAAAAATTGCAGAGGTTGCCCTGAGAAAAGGCGCAGTTTCTGTAATTATAGCCCATAATCATCCGGGCGGTATTGCCAGTCCCTCAGATGCCGACCTTCATCTGACAGGTCGAATCAAATCAGCACTTTCTCAGATTGACATTACACTTCTTGACCATCTGATTGTCTCGGATGATGATGTATTCTCGTTCTCATCCAATGGTCTGTGAGACTTATTTTCAAATCCGGAATATCTATTGACAAGTGGATTTTTTGTGGTAAAATAACACCTGTTCTGCGGCTTTAGCTCATCCGGTAGAGCGCCACCTTGCCAAGGTGGAGGTAGCGAGTTCGAGCCTCGTAAGCCGCTCTTAAAACTACTTGCTCAGCAGGTAGTTTTTCTTGTATATGCGGGTATGATGGAATTGGCAGACATGCAAGATTTAGGTTCTTGTGCTGAGAGGCGTGCAGGTTCAACCCCTGTTACCCGCATTTGAATGCCTCACCGGTCTGCTGACGATGAGGCATTTTCTTTGTAATTGTATGGCAGGAAGTAAAGGAGGTAATTATGGAAGGTCATCAGCTGCGATCCAGGATGTATCATTTTTGGTATTTTTTAATTGCACCTTTTATAATCAGAATCTTCAATTATAAGTTTGACAAAATGACAGAAATTGAAGGTCCTTATATTCTCGTTTCCAATCACAATACAGACTTGGACCCGATTTTTCTCAGCATTGCTTCCGGTCATTTGCTATACTTTGTTGCCTCGGAAAAAGTAACCAGAATGGGTTTGATCGGTTTTCTGATCAGAAGATATTTTAAGCCGATTATCCATTACAAGGGAAAGATGGGCATCAATACGGTGAAGGACATGCTCGCGCATCTGAAAGCCGGATACAGAGTTGCCGTTTTTCCGGAAGGAAATCGGTCCTTCAACGGTCTTACCAATGATTTTGTTTCGACGATCGGTAAACTTGCAAAAAAGAGCGGCGCCGCCCTTGTTACTTTCCGCCTGAACGGTGCATATTTTTCCTCTCCCCGCTGGGGAAGGGGCATCCGCCGCGGAAAGATTTACGGACAGTGTGTCAATGTTTATCATCCGGAGCAGCTGGCGCAGATGAGCGAAGCAGAAATCAATACTGTCATCAAAAATGATATATCTGAAGATGCTTATGCACTTCAGGAAACGGAACACCAGGAGTATAAGGGAAGAAATAAGGCAGTTGGTCTGGAAAGCACGCTGTTTGCCTGTCCGAAGTGCAGAAAAATCGGCAGCCTCTATTCCCGGAGGGATGAAATTTCCTGCGATTGCGGTTATCATGCAGTATACGACAGTTACGGTTATCTGAACTGCGATGACGGTTCGGTCCATACGATTACCGAATATGATCTGGAAAACAGGAAGCTGATGCAGGATCTTGCGGTATCTCCTCCAAAGGATATCCTTTTTTCGGATTCTGTTTTTCTGGATGAAATTGATGAGAACCATAAGATTGTTTCTCATGTCTCCGCTGAACTGAAGGCTTTTACCGATCGAATAGAAGTGAATGATCAGATATTCATGTTTTCGAGCTTAAACGGTTTAGCGGTTCAGCAAAGAAATACAATGATATTTTATACCGATGACAAACACTATGAAATTAACGGAGACAGTCATTTCAGCGCACTGAAATATCTGTACCTATATAATGAAAAAATCTGATTTTTATTTTGACTTACCGGAAGAGCTGATTGCGCAGACACCGCTCGAAAAACGGGATAACTCCCGTCTGATGCATCTGAATAAATTCACAGGAGAGATTTCACACGATTATTTTTTCAATCTGCCCGAGTATTTGAATCCCGGAGATTGCCTTGTTCTGAATAATTCTCGCGTTTTGCCTGCGAGACTGATCGGATTCAGACCGACCGGCGGAAGCATTGAACTCGTACTGCTGCGTGACCTTGGTGATAATCGTTGGGAATGCCTTTCCAGACCCGGAAGAAAAACGAGACCGGGACAGGAGATTCTGTTCGGTAACGGAGAATTAAAGGGTATTGTGGAATCTGTTACTGACGGCGGAAACAGAATTGTTCGTTTTGAATATGAGGGGATTTTTCTTGAAGTATTGGAAAAGCTCGGAAAGATGCCGCTTCCGCCCTACATTAAGGAAGAACTGCAGGATCCCGAAAGGTACCAGACGGTATATTCCAAAGAACTTGGAAGTGCTGCCGCTCCTACAGCCGGTCTGCATTTTACAGATGCACTTTTAGATCAGATCAGAGCAAAGGGCGTAAAGGTTGTTTTTATCACGCTTCATGTTGGATTAGGAACATTCCGACCGGTCAAGGAAGAAAACATTGAAGATCATCCGATGCATTCGGAGTTTTGTATGATTTCAGCGGAAGCTGCGGAAGCCGTCAATGAAACCAAGCGAAACGGCGGGAAGATTATTTCCGTAGGCACCACTTCCTGCAGAACCTTGGAAAGCTTTGCCGATGAGCAAGGTTATCTCCGGGAGTGCAGCGGCTGGACAGATATTTTTATCTATCCCGGTTATCATTTTAAATGCATCGATGCTCTGATTACGAACTTCCATTTGCCGGAATCTACGCTGATTATGCTGGTTTCCTCTCTGGCTGGCAGAGAAAACATCTTAAACGCATATCAAAACGCCGTTGAAAATCAATACAGATTTTTCTCCTTCGGAGATGCAATGATAATTATATGAAAATACTGAAACAGGAAGGTAAAGCAAGAAGAGGGGAGTTTAAGACACCTCACGGTACCGTTCAGACGCCGGTTTTTATGAATGTGGGAACACAGGCAGCGATTAAAGGCGGTCTTTCGGCACAGGATCTGAAAAATATCGGATGTCAGGTGGAACTGAGCAATACCTATCATCTGTTCGTGAGACCGGGTGATGAAATTGTAAAGAAGCTCGGTGGCCTGCACAGGTTTATGGCGTGGGACAGCCCGATTCTCACTGACAGCGGAGGCTTTCAGGTATATTCTCTTGCAAAACTAAATAAAATAACAGAGGAAGGCGTTTCCTTCAATTGCCATATCGACGGTCGGAAACTGTTTATCGGGCCGGAAGAAAGCATGAGAATACAGAGCAATCTCGGTTCAGACATTGCTATGGCTTTCGATGAATGTATTGAAATTCCTTCTCCGAAGGAGTATGTAAAATCTTCATGCGAGAGAACATACCGCTGGCTGATTCGATGCAAAAAGGCAAACACCGAGTATAATGCTGCGGAGGACGCAGTCAATCCCGGCCAGATGCTGTTCGGCATCAATCAGGGAACGATATTTCATGATATCCGCATTGAACATATGAAGAAAATTGCCGATCTTGAGCTTCCGGGATACGCCATTGGCGGTCTGGCTGTTGGTGAAACGCATGAAGAAATGTATGATACCATTTCTGCCGTGGAAGAATACATGCCGAAGGATAAACCAAGATATCTGATGGGGGTTGGCACACCGGGGAATATCATTGAATCTGTATACCGGGGTGTTGACTTCTTCGATTGTGTTATGCCTGCCCGAAACGGTCGTCACGGACATCTCTTTACCTGGGATGGTATTATCAACATCAAGAATGAGAAATATGCAGCCGATGACAGCCCGATAGATGTTCGTTGTCAATGCCCTGTATGTCAGTCCTATTCCAGAGCGTATATTCGTCATCTCCTGCAGGCAAAAGAAGCTTTGGGGCTTAGATTCTGCGTGATGCATAATCTTTGGTTTTACAACAATCTGATGAGTCGAATCAGAACCAGTATCGAAGAAGACTCTTTTGCCGATTTCCGAAAGCAATATGCCTCGATTCTTGACACACGTATTTAATTCTACTATAATCTTTGCAGTTATTTTTGGAGGTTAATCTATGTTTCCCTTATTTTTAGATGCAGCAGCTGCTGCTCCCGCACAGGCGGCAGGTTCTTTTTCTTCCATTATTCTGATTATTGCCATGTTTGCAATTTTCTATTTTCTTATTCTCATGCCTGAGAACAAGAAAAAGAAAAAAGCAGAGGAAATGCGCAACAGTCTGAGCAACGGCGATGAAATAACGACAATCGGCGGAATTATCGGAAAGATTGTCCAGGTTACGGAAGACACCATTACCATTGAAACCGGAGAAGACAGAGTCCGCATTCAGTTCAAGAAATGGGCCGTTTCCACTACCGCTAAGATGGAAGCTGAAGAAGCAGCCAGAGCGCAGTCTCGTTTTACAAAGAAAAGCAATTAAAATTTTTTGACGCAGGTTTACCTGCGTCTTTTCTTTTACGCATTCTTTTGGAAAATATTTTTTAATCAAAATGTAATTTTCTCTTGCTTAATTTACATAATTGTAATATATTGTTGCTACTTAATTATGTTAATGTGTGTCGAGGGATTGCGTAAAGTGTATTCAGACCAGGAAATTCTAAATATATTTGAACGGTATCTGAAAGAAGACAAAAAATCTTCCAGCAATACGCTCAGCTCATATATGCGTGATATCAGGCAGTTCAGCGGTTTTTTGCAGGAAAACGGAAAAAGTATCGAAAATGCAGTATCTGCTGATCTGGAAACTTATATTGAACAGCTCCGTTCCTCGGGAAAGAGTATTTCCACAGTTTCCCGGAGCATTGCAACATTAAAATGTCTGTATTCTTTCCTTACAATTCGCCAGTATGTTGCAAAGAATCCTTCACTGAAACTGACGCCGGATAAAAATGTTCAGAAGCTTCCGGAAATTCTAACTTCCGAGGAAATTAATCTTCTTCTGTCACAGCCGGAGTGTATCGATGCCAAAGGTTACAGAGATAAAGCTATGCTGGAATTGCTCTATGCTACCGGAATCAGAGTGACGGAACTGATTGATCTGAATATCAATGATGTAAATATTCCCGTCGGAATGATCTGCTGCAAGTCAAAAGGCAAAGAACGTTTTATCCCGCTTTATAAAGAAGCAGTGAAAGCTTTGGACAAATATATCAGTCTGGTTCGGTTACAGATGCTTGCAGATCCTTCGGAAAAAGCATTGTTCGTCAATGTTTCCGGGGAAAGAATGTCAAGGCAGGGTTTCTGGAAGATTATCAAATACTATTCCAGAAAAGCACAGATCAATAAAGATATAACACCGCATACATTGCGCCATTCCTTCGCAGCTCATTTACTGGAGAATGGGGCTGACATTCATTCTATCCAGGAAATGTTAGGTCATGCAGATGTTTCTTCTACTCAGATCTATGCAAATCTCATAAAAAAAGAACTGAAAGATGTATATAATAAGGCACATCCCCTGGCAAACTGAATTCATTGATGCAAGATTAGTTGTCTTGCATCCTTTTTTATGATAAAATTTATTCATGAAGATTTTGGGAATAGATCCGGGAATTGCAACCATCGGATTTGCTCTTGTGGATGCTGAAAAAAACAGATTTCGGCTTTTGAACTGTGGTGTTATCGAAACTCCGGCTCATACGAAATTGAGCGAAAGGCTGGATACGATTTATTCTGACCTGACCTCGCTGATAGAATCTACTTCACCTGACTGTGTTTCCATAGAGGAGCTGTTCTTTAATACCAACCTTACGACGGGGATTTCCGTTGCGCATGGCAGGGGAGTAATTCTTCTTGCATGTCACAGAGCCGGTCTGAAGATTTATGAATATACACCGCTTCAGGTCAAACAGTCCGTTGTAGGTTACGGAAGAGCAGATAAAAAACAGGTCATGGAAATGGTGAAGCGTTTGTGCGGCCTGACCTCTGCCCCGAAGCCGGATGATGCAGCTGACGCCGTGGCTTTGGCTCTTTGTCATGCGCGGAGCGCAACATCATTGCTCTATAAAGGAGAGAATGAATCATGTTCTACCACTTAGAAGGAAAAATTACGGACTTATCCCCGGACTGCTGTGTTGTTGACTGCAGCGGTACAGGATATGAAGTTTTCATCACACCAAACACAGCTTCTGCTCTGAAAACAGGGGATATTTCCAAACTCTATGTTTCAGAAAGTATCGGAGAAGATCACTTTGATCTTTACGGCTTCCTTTCAGAAAAAGAAAAGAAGTTTTATAAACTTCTGATCAGTGTCTCAGGAATCGGCCCAAAGGCTGCTATGAGTATACTCAGCTATAATTCTCCGGATTCTCTTGCCATGGCGATTATAAACGGCAATGAGAAAGCATTGACTGCATGTCCCGGAATCGGCAAGAAGACAGCGCAGAGAGTGATTCTGGAACTCAAGGATAAAATATCCAAGCAGGCTTCTACTTCCGAATTTTCCGGGATACCGGCGTTGGATATGGCTTCACCGGTCGGAACGGCATATGATGAAGCATTGACTGCTTTGAGCGTTCTCGGATACAGCACATCGGAAACTGTCCCGATTCTGAAGCAGATATACAAAGACGGAATGAAGACGGATGACCTGATTCGTCAGGTACTGAAATATATGATATAAGGCATAGACAGAATGAGTATCAGTTTTTCTGACAATAATAAAGAAGAATTCATCACGTCCGCATCGATGCAGCCGGAAGACTATAACGAGCCCTCGCTTCGCCCCAGATTTCTGGCAGATTATATTGGACAGGAAAAGGCAAAAGGAAACCTCTCTGTGTTTATGAACGCAGCAAAGATGAGAGGGGAAAGCCTTGATCATGTTCTTTTGTTCGGTCCTCCGGGACTTGGAAAGACGACATTGGCATCTGTAATAGCCAATGAGATGAATGTCAATATGAGAATTACTTCCGGACCTGCAATTGAAAAGCCCGGTGATCTCGTGGCGCTTCTGACAAATCTTTCGGAAGGGGATATCCTCTTTGTAGATGAAATTCATCGATTGAACAGAGCATATGAAGAAATCCTGTATCCAGCAATGGAAGATTATGCAATTGATATCATTATAGGCAAAGGACCTTCTGCCAACTCCATTCATCTGGATTTGCCGAAGTTTACTCTGATTGGAGCAACTACCCGTTCCGGTCAGCTGACGGCTCCTTTACGCGACCGTTTCGGTGTTTCTCTTCGATTGGAACTGTATACCCCGGAGGAACTGAAGCTGATTATCAAGAGGTCTGCTGATATCTTAAATGTCAAAATTGAAGACAGCGGTGCAGTGGAAATTGCATCCCGCTCCCGCGGAACTCCGAGAATTGCCAACCGGCTTCTGCGGCGCGTCAGAGACTTTGCGCAGGTAACTGCAGACGGAGTGATTACGAAGGATCTGGCGGATCGAGCTCTCTCTGCAATGGAGGTCGACCGGTTGGGTCTGGATTCTCTTGACAGGAAAATGCTGCGAAGCATTATTGATTACTACAACGGCGGACCGGTCGGCCTGGATACCTTGGCGGCGACCATCAATGAGGACTCCGTTACTCTGGAAGATGTATATGAGCCGTATCTTCTTCAGATCGGTATGATGACCAGAACGCAGAGAGGCAGATGCGTCACGAAGAATGCATACGAACATCTCGGAATTTCCTTTAACGGGCAACAACAGATGGAATTGTAATTTTTCTTGACTTTTTATTAAGTTTGTGATTTATTTTATTCGTATAAGTTTGGTATGACAGAAGAAGAATTAGTCAAAAGATACAGCAAGAAAGTGTTGATTTTGGCGCGTCAGTTTTTCCTTTTCGGCGGAGACAGCGATGATCTCATTCAGGAAGGAATGCTGGGGCTGATATCTGCCATAAGATCCTTTGATCGGGAGCAGGATGCAAATTTTTCAACTTATGCGGAAAACTGTATACGCCATAAGTTAATTGATGCTATCAGATCTAAGGGTTATGTCGAGTTTATCTCTTCCGAGGATTATCCAACGGACGGTGTTTCTATCAGTCCGGAGGAACAGTTTATAGAAAACGAGAATTATCAGGAATTGTTAATGCAGTTCCGAAATAGACTCAGCAAGTTTGAGTATGCTGTTCTTGAGAAGTATCTGGAAGGTTTCTCTTACAGTGACATTGCAGATTGTATGAATAAACCGGTTTCATCAATTTACAATGCCGTGCAGAGAATCAGGCAAAAATTCTTGCCTGAAAATCACTTGAGCGATATCAGCACAAGCTGACCGCAAATATATTTTATAAAAGGAATAACCCCAATGTACGAAGACAAGACCTTAGTTTGCAAAGAGTGTGGTAATGAGTTCGTTTTTACCGCAGGTGAGCAGGAATTCTACGCAGAGCGTGGTTTCCAGAATGAGCCCCAGCGCTGCAAAGCATGCCGCGACGCTCGCAAGAACGCTGCCCGCGGTCCCCGCGAGTTCTTTACTGCTGTTTGCGCAGCTTGCGGTGGAGAAGCAAAGGTTCCTTTCGAGCCCAAGTCCGATCGTCCCGTTTACTGCAGCGAATGCTTCGCCAAGATGAGAGAGCAGGAAGCTTAATCTGTTTTCTTATGATTGTATTGGGACACTTTATCATAAGTGTCCCAGTATTATTATGTAATTCATTTAAAGAGGTATAATTATGGAAATCACAAAGGATACCCTAATTTCTGAGATTGTTGATAAATGCCCGGATGCTATGCCTGCATTTCAGGCAATCGGAATGCACTGCATGGGATGTGCTCTTGCAAGCGGTGAAACGCTGGAGCAGGCATGCGCAGCACACGGTGTGGATGCGGATGAGTTTCTTGTTGAGCTCGAAGCTTATTTAGCAACTCTTTAATTTCAAAGTAAGCCGGACTTGTTCCGGCTTAAATTATTTATATTGATATGTCTAAAAGATTAGATTGTATATTGAGCCTGATCAGTCTGCACAGCAAGGGTGTAATTGATGTCGGTACTGATCACGGTTATGTTCCTGTTCATCTTGCCTTGAATGATTTTCCAGGGAAGATTATTGCATCGGATATAAATAACGCTCCGCTGAACATGGCAAGACAGAATGCGGTTGTTCATGACGTTTCCGATGCCATTGATTTTCGGATTTCTGACGGACTGTCTGAATGCCATCCGGATGAAGTGGATACGATCATTATTGCAGGCCTCGGCGGGGATATGATATGTGATATCATAGATCGCGCAGAATGGACGATGGATTACGGATACACAATTATTGCCCAGCCGGTAACGAAACCGGAAGTATTACGCTATTGGCTTGTAAATAACGGCTACAGTATTCTTCAGGATATTTGTGTTACGGATACAGGAATTCCATACAGTATATTGAAAATTCGTTACACGGGCGTGAATTCAACTTATTCCGATGCGGAGCTTTTTGTAGGCAAAGCACCTTCTGGAGAATTGACAGATAAAGTATTAAAAAGTCTTGAAAAAAAGCCGGAGTCTTTTTTTTATCGGCAGATTATTACGGAGCTCAGGAGTATGAAATGACAGTTAAAGAAATATATGATTTTTTAATTGAACTTGCACCTTTGGATTTACAGGAAGACTGGGATAATTCCGGATTTTTAATAGGGAGCCTTCAGAAAGATGTAACCGGTATTCTGCTGGCATTGGATGTTACTTCTGATGTGATTTCTGAAGCAGCGGAAAAAAACTGCAATCTGATTATTTCCCACCATCCGATTGTTTTCCATCCGCTGAAGAACATTCGGATCAATGATGATGTAGGAAAGCGAATCATAGCTTTGACAAAGAATGATTTATCGGTTATTTCCATGCATACGAATCTGGATAAAACAATGGTAAACGATGTGCTGATTAAAAAATTGGGTGTCTTCACTTACGAAGAAAACACGGATTTCATGAAAATCGGCTACCTCGAAAATGCAGTGTCTTTATCGGAATACATCGTAAAAACCAAAGAAGCGCTCCATTGCTCCGGAATCAGGTATTATAATGCAGGAAGAAAAGTCTATAAAATTGCCTGCCTCGGGGGAGCAGGTGATGATGAACTTCTGAAAGCTTACGAGAATGGCTGTGATACTTATGTTACTGCCGACATCAGACATCACGTCTGGCTGATGGCTCGGGAACTTGGTATTAATCTTATTGATGCAGATCATTTCAATACAGAAGATCCTGCAATCTATGCATTATGCGATGTACTGCAAAAGAAGTTTACCTGTCTTCCAATCTTTGTGGCTTCTTCGGACAATTCGGTAATCTGCTATGGCTAAGACGAAAACGCAGTTTATCTGCACAGAATGTGGGAATGAGTTTCCAAACTGGTCAGGAAAATGTCCGAAATGTGGTCAGTGGAATACTTTAAAAGAAGTAACATTTTCCGACGGAAAAAAAGCCACCCGTTATATTAGCGAACGAAAGGAACCGAAAAAACTCTCTGAGGTAGATACGGATTCAGAACTGAGGTTTTCCTCTTCAATCAGCGAATTTGACAGAGTTCTTGGCGGTGGACCGGTTGTAGGTTCCCTCATTCTCGTCGGCGGAGCTCCGGGCATCGGTAAATCTACGATTCTTCTGCAGATGTGCGGCCTTGTTAATGACAAAGCCATCTTATATGTGACCGGTGAAGAATCAGAAAGACAGCTGAAGCTTCGTGCTAACCGGTTGAATATTCATAATGAGTCCCTGTTCGTTCTTGCAGAAACGGATATGGATGCCATCCTTGCCGCTGTAACTGAAAATTCACCGGATATTCTGATTCTGGATTCTATTCAGACTGTTTCCGACTCAGGAAGTGATTCCGCTCCCGGCAGTGTAAGCCAGGTGCGAGAATGTACGATGAAAATCATGCATGTAGCCAAGGAAAACGGAATCACAGTTTTCATTGTCGGTCATATCAATAAAGAAGGGAATATCGCCGGTCCGAAAGTGCTGGAGCATATGGTGGACTGTGTTCTGTATTTTGAAGGAGAGAATAACAGTTCTTTCCGTCTGTTACGTGCTGTTAAGAACCGATTCGGATCAACAAATGAAATCGGCGTTTTTGAGATGGCAGATAATGGCCTGAAATGTGTTGAAAATCCTTCTGAGATGCTCCTCTCAGGCAGACCTGAAAACACACCAGGGACATGTGTTACATGCGTTATGGAAGGAACAAGGCCTATTTTGGCGGAAATACAAGCCCTGATTGCTCCGGCAAGCGGATATAATGCGGCCAGAAGGTCGAACGGCGTAGATTATAACCGGACAGCAATGCTCCTTGCAGTGACAGAGAAGAGGGGAGGACTGCCTGTAAATAATTGCGATGCCTATATAAATGTTATTGGCGGTTTGAATCTGGATGAAACGGCTGCCGATCTGGCAACGGTTCTGTCCGTTGCTTCCAGTTATTTGGACAGACCTTTAGGCAGTAAAACTGCAGCAATCGGTGAAGTGGGACTCAGCGGTGAAATCCGTTCGGTTTCGTCCCTGAATCAGAGATTAAGCGAGATAGCCAGACTGGGATTTTCAAGCTGTTTTATTCCTTCGCATGTACGTTATGAACTGAACAGCTTTCCGGGACTTAATCTGATTCCTGTAAAGAATGTCTATGAAGCAATCCGACAGATTGATAATCGGTAGCCGGTATCGGAAGCTGCTGGAGTCCGCAATTGATGGAGAAGTCATATGGATTCCGGATAACCCTGATCTTGACGAAAGACTTGCAGGACATGCCGATTTATCCGTTTTCAACACAAAAAAAGGGATGGTTTTTGCATCAAACCATCTCAAATGTGCGCTGAACAGCGAACTTACACGGTTTTTGACGTTAAATCAAAGCAAAAAATACCCAGATGATGCAAAATTGAATATTTCACTTGTTGGAAATAAAGCTTTTATGAACAAAGACATTATCGATGATTGTGTTTTCAGGTTCCTGAAAGAAGGGGAGTACGAGATCATCAATGTGAAGCAGGGTTATTGTGCGTGTAATATCCTGAAAATTGACGACAACTCGCTGATCACTTCTGATGTCGGAATAGCGAAAGCTGCGCAGCAGAATCGGATTGATGTTTTGCAGATTGAGCCCGGCCATATCAAACTGGACGGATTTGATTACGGTTTTATCGGAGGATCGGCATTTAGCAATAACGGTATTGTCTTTTTTACCGGAACCTTAGATTATCATCCGAATTGTAGAGAAATATTGGATTTTATTGAAAAAAAGGGACTGAAATATCATTATTTAACGGATTTGCCTATATTTGATATCGGTGGTGCAATAAAAGCAGGATGATTATTCATCCTGCTTTTCTTTCATCATTCGTCCGATTGGATTTGCCATAGCCGCTTCATGCAATGCGGTATTGTCAATATGCGTATAAATCTGTGTTGTGCTGAGGTTGGAATGACCGAGAACCTCCTGAAGAGCTCTGGTATCAACACCGTTTCTAAGCATCAGTGTTGCGGCGGTATGTCTCAATTTATGCGGTGAATAACGCTGCGGATCCAGCCCGGCTTCCAATAAACGACGATCGAGCATCTCCTGAATGCCTCTGATGCCGAATCTTCCGTGTTTTTGACTGATAAACAGTGCATTTTTCGCTTCCGGATTGATTTTCCCGTCATCTCTGACAGCAAGATAATCATCAATCGCTTCACGGCAGCCTTCGGCAAAATATACAATACGTTCTTTATTACCTTTGCCGAGCACCCTGACATGATCTTCATAAACATCGGAAAGATTTAATCCAACCAATTCTGAAACTCGCAAACCGCAGCTCATAAAGAGCATAATTATAGCATAATCTCTATAGGAGTAAGGTTCACTGATGGATGAAAGCAAAGTCTCACATTCGGACTCCTCCAGATATCTTGGCAGTGAAGCCTTCTTTTTCGGCATATCCAGTTCCAATGTTAAATTTTTATCAATTAGATGTCTCTTGGAATACAGATAGTTGAAAAAAGATTTGACCGCTGAAGTTCTTCTGCAGCGACTTGCAGGGGAAAGAGATTTTCCGGGAACAGTACTGAAAGATTGGTAACGGTATAATTCTTCAATTCGAATAGATTCAATAAAATCGAGATCAACATCCGAAATATCAATTTCTTCAAATGGTGTAACAGGATCTGTGAGATGTCTGCGCTGTTTCAGAAAACGAAATAATATTTTTAAATCTCTGTAATAAGCAAAAACAGTTTTATCTGAATGACCGCGAACCGTAGAATGGTAATCCAGAAAATCCATTAATAACTCAGGAGCATCATTTATTTCATCAAGCGTCATGAAAACCTCGAAAAAGGAAGAATTCTTGTATATAACGAAAGGAGCCGTTTTTTTACACATAAAATCGCGCTAAATCTGTATTATGCGAGATTTTATAGACTTTTCTTTTAATACCCTATCTGCGGTATAAATACTGAGACAGCCGGCTGCCGTGTCAACCAGCAATGAAATCCAGGGCGTGCAGAAGCCAAGAATTGATATAACAATTAAAATGATTTTAATTATGAAAACAGAAAATGCCGCATAAACCGGATATTCATTCACTCTCCTGCTGAGAAACGGAAGAATTGTTATATTATCAATGGAATCTGGGTAGATATTGGCATCATAACCCGAATTCTCATAGTCGCATACAATTTTAATTTTAGACGGATATAAAGCAGCATTTTTCGTTTTACAGATCAGAATATCTGTTTTTGAGTTGTCTGCATTTTCCGTCAGCTCACAGGAAAAACCGGTTTCATCGAGATAATCAATAATCTCGTCAAATTTACCGGAACTGTCTTCTGAAAGAACAACCGTTCCGACACACTGTCCCCCGAGACACAGGTAATAAAAATATCCTCGTATTTCCGGATTATCTTCCATTGAAACATCTATCTTGAACTTCTCAGCCAATTGCCTGTTTGCAAAAAGTAGTTCCATTCCGTTAACGGATGCTTTGACACCGTATCCCGGAATATCAATGAAATCTGAGATAATACCCGACTGATATTTACAGGAAATGGAATCTCTCAGAATGTCCGCAAATTTCTGCGAAGACATATAGACTGCATGATACACAAAGTTCAGAAATGCATCCTGACTCATTCTGCCGGAGTGAGAATAAATCAGCTCAGGCCGATACTTCCCTTTCATCAGATCAGAGTCGATTTTCACAGTTTTTGAGTGGTATACTTTCTCCAGATCATTTGCTTTCTTAAAAATCAATCCGTTTGCAGCTGCTTCACAAAGTGAATATCTGGCAATAGCGGTATTGCAGCAAAGCATGGAAAAAGGATTGGAAATGATGAAAATTGCGAGAGCTCTGTGTATGGAAGAATGAAAACTTAAATGTTTAATAAACGGCATTAATATTGCATATAAAAGCGCAATAACTGCAGAAATGAGAAAAACCGGAAATAATGTTTTACTCAGCACCAGTTCTGAATGAAGGACAACGGAATCATCTTCATCGAAAACATCACACATTCTGGATACAGTGTCCATATTTTTTCGGTCGATGAGATTTAAGGCTTTATTCCCTGCTCTGTCATTCAAATAGTTTACGAGCATTTTTCCAAGATGATATATGATGATTACGCTGATTGCTTCGATGCTGTAGTCCAGGAGAAATAAGGACAGAACGCTGAAAATGACAACCAGCGATTCTGAGAGATAATCCCTCTCCTGCATTCGATACACAGCATCAAGCAATATATCAAAACCGGATAAAAAAGCAGATAAAATGAGCATCAGTATTTTAATATTGCCCGTGAAGAACTGCACTGATGAAAGCACAACCAACGCGATAGAAATGATAATGCGGAAAATCAGTGTTTTATTAAAAATGATGCTCAATTTATCCATATTTATTATAATAATAGAGGAATTGCGATAGAAAAATTACGAATTATGCCTTGCCGTTGCAGCCGAGAACTTCGACGAGCTTGTGCTTAACCATAGCTTTGATGGCTTCTCTTCCGGGTCCGAGATATTCACGCGGATCAAACTTTTCAGGATGCTCAGCGAAGAACTGTCTGATGGAAGCTGTGAGAGCCAGACGAAGGTCAGAATCGATATTGATTTTGCAGACTGCCATGGAAGCGGCCTTGCGAAGCTGTTCTTCGGGAATTCCGATTGCTCCGGGCATATTTCCGCCGTACTTATTGATCAGATCAACAAATTCCTGAGGAACAGAAGATGAACCGTGCAGAACTATCGGGAAACCGGGAAGAAGACGTGATACTTCTTCAAGAATGTCAAAACGAAGCTGAGGATTCGTTCCTGGCTTGAATTTGTATGCACCGTGAGATGTTCCGATGGCAATGGCAAGAGAGTCGCAGCCGGTTTTCTCAACAAATTCCTGTACGTCTTCCGGACGGGTATAGGAAGAATCTTCAGCAGAAACCTGAACTTCATCTTCAATACCGGCCAGTGTTCCCAGCTCAGCTTCTACGACAACACCGTGATCGTGTGCATATTCAACAACCTGCTTGGTAAGAGCAATGTTTTCTGCAAAAGACTTTGAAGAAGCGTCAATCATGACAGAAGTAAAACCACCGTCAATGCAGCTCTTGCAAAGCTCAAAGGAATCGCCATGATCCAGATGGAGGCAAATAGGGAGATCGGTTTCTGCGATAGCGGCTTCCACAAGTTTAATCAGATAGGTATGATTTGCATATTTTCTTGCACCCTTGCTTACCTGAAGAATCAGAGGGGCATTTTCTTCTTTCGCAGCTTCCGTAATTCCCTGAACAATTTCCATGTTGTTCACGTTGAAAGCGCCTATTGCGTATCCGCCGTTGTAGGCTTTTTCAAACATTTCTTTTGTTGTAACAAGAGCCATTTGTATATCTCCTTAAATATAGTTTAATTTTGTACAAAAGTAATATTTACAAAATTCGTTAAGTATTATATTCTTTATAAGTATATTTATCAATATAGTAAAATTTACAAATTTTTTTATTTCCCGGAGGTTTTATCATGAGTGAAGTCTTAAAAGGTGCATGTATTTTCGGGCAGTCCGGCGGACCTACCAGCGTAATCAACGCCAGTGCATACGGCGTTATTCGAACGGCCCTGGATACAGAGTGCATTACCAAGGTTTACGGTGCCGCTCACGGCATAAAGGGTGTTCTTGATGACAAGCTTTATGTTATGGACGAGGAAGATCCGAAAGAACTGGAACTTCTTCTTCACACGCCCTCTTCCGAGCTTGGATCCTGCAGATATAAAATTGCGGATCCCTCTGTTGATGATACGGATTATAAGCGTATTCTCGAAATATTCAGGAAATATGACGTTCGTTATTTCTTCTATAATGGCGGAAATGACTCCATGGATACCTGCAACAAAATTTCCAAATATATGCAGAGCGTAGGGTATGAATGCCGCGTAATGGGTGTTCCGAAGACAATTGATAATGATTTGTTCGGAACTGACCATTGCCCCGGATATGCATCTGCAGCCAAGTATATTGCAACCTCCTGCATGGAAATCAATAAAGACGCACGCGTTTATGACAACGGAATGGTTACTATAGTGGAGATTATGGGTCGCCATGCCGGCTGGCTGGCAGCAAGTGCAGCATTGGCTACAGAATTCGGCTGCGGTCCGGATCTCATTTATCTTCCGGAAGTTAACTTCAACATGGATAAATTCATGGCTGATGTTCAGCGTGTATATAATAAAAACGGAAAATGCTTTGTTGCCGTATCAGAAGGAATTCACTATGCAGACGGAAGCTTTGTTTCCGAAGCAAAAACGTCCGCAACTGACGGTTTCGGTCATGCCCAGCTCGGTGGTCTTGCCGCTCTTCTTTCCTCTATCGTCAAGGACAAGCTCGACGTAAAGGTTCGCGGGATTGAGTTCAGCCTCCTCCAGAGATGCGCCGCACACCTTGCCTCTAAGACTGATGTTGACGAGGCATTTAATGCCGGAAAGATCGCTGTAGAGTCTGCCGTTTCCGGAAAGTCAGATTATATGGTCGCATTCGACCGTAACGAAACTCCGGACGGTTCCTATCATATTGATTATGAGCTTTTACCGCTCTCCACGGTTGCAAATTATGAAAAGAAGGTTCCTCTGGAATGGATCAACGAAACCGAAAATGGGCTGAAGCATGAGTATATTGAATACGTGCTGCCGCTTATCCAGGGTGAAGTTGATGTTCCAAAAGAGAATTCCCTCCCCCGTTACGCTCATCTTAAAAAAGTGTTGGCATGATAATTTTCAATATACGTCAATAAATTAAAGGAGATTGGTTCATGGTTACGAACAAAGAAAAACTGTTTGCTCTCGGCAAAAAAATTACCGACCGCATTCCTCAGAAACTCGGTCTCAAGAAGCTCACAGAAGCGGATCCCGAGTACTGGGGACTGGTCAACATTCTTGATGATGACATGGTAGATATTGCTCTTGCTATGCCTTCATCCCGCGGTCCGATTACTCTTCAGGAACTGGCTAAGAAAACAGGTTGGGAAGAGCCAAAACTGGAAGCAAAGCTCCAGGAAATGGGTGAACTGGGTCTGATTGAGTACAACTGGGAAAATGAAGACAGACATAAGCAGTATATTCTCCCCTATTTTGTTCCCGGTGCTGCTGAATTCTTCAACATGAGAACCGTTACCACGGATGCTCATCCTGAAGTTTCAGAATTCTTCTATCAGATGGCACGTCTTCCTCTGGAAGCCGTTACTCCGATTGTACCTCCCGGAGGTGCCGGAATTGGAATGCATGTAGTTCCCGTTGAAAAAGCAATCCCCATGGAATCCAAGTCTGTAGATGTAGAGCATCTGACACACTGGCTTGACAAATATGATCATTTCTCGGTCGGCGTCTGCTCCTGCCGTCGTTCTCAGCAGAATCGGGGTGAAGGCTCAGGTGAAGTCGAAGATATGTGGTGTATCGCTGTCGGAGATACTGCTGTTTACTGTGACGAAACCAAAAAAGACGGAAGGACAATCACGAAGGAAGAAGCTATTGAGATTCTGAAGCGTGCCGAAGAGGAAGGTTTTGTACACCAGATTACCAACATTGACGGTGAAGATAAGATTTTTGCCATCTGCAACTGCGCACCCGGTGTCTGCTATGCACTCCGTACTTCTCAGCTTTTCAATACTCCGAATATGAGCCGCAGTGCTTTTACCGCGGAAGTTGATAAAAAGAAATGTGTCGCCTGCGGAAAGTGCGTGGAAGTATGTCCTGCCGGTGCAGCAAAACTGGGACAGAAGCTCTGCACCAAAAACGGTCCCGTCAAGTATCCGAAGCACGAACTTCCCGATGATCTCCCATGGGGTCCCGAAAAGTGGGATGAGGACTGGAGAAACAGCAATCAGCTGCAGTGCTACGAATCCGGTACTGCTCCCTGCAAGACTGCCTGCCCGGCACACATTGCCATTCAGGGCTATATCAAGATGGCAGCCGAAGGCCGCTATCAGGATGCACTTGCATTGATTAAAAAGGATAATCCGCTCCCTGCAATCTGCGGATATATCTGCAACAGACGCTGCGAAGATGCCTGCACCAGAGGAACTGTTGATAATCCTGTAGCTATTGATGAAATCAAAAAGTTTATTGCTGAGCAGGAAATCAAGGCAGAAAATCGTTATGTTCCGCCGATTCGTTCCAGAAAGTGTGAGACTTCCTATGAAGAAAAGATGGCTGTGATTGGTGCCGGTCCTGCTGGCTTGAGCTGCGCATTCTTCCTTGCTAACATGGGTTATCCCGTAACTGTCTTCGAAAAGGAAGAGAAGCTCGGCGGTATGCTCACTCTGGGAATCCCCTCTTACAGACTTCCCCGTAATGTTATCGAATCTGAAATCGAAGTCCTGAAACTGATGAACGTCGAATTCAGAACGGGAGTTGAAATCGGTAAGGATCTCAGTTTTGATGATCTCCGTAAAGAAGGATTCAAGGCAATCGGCCTCTTTGTCGGTGCACAAAAGTCTGCCGCTTTGAATATCCCCGGCGAAGACCTGAACGGTGTCATCGGCGGTATTGACTTCATGAAGCAGATTAACCTTGGTAAAAAAGTCGCTGTTGGAAAGAAAGTCGTCGTAATCGGCGGCGGTAACGTTGCAATGGATGTTTGCAGGGCAGCAATTCGTGTATGCGATGATGTTACCGTCGTATATAGACGCAGGGAATCCGACATGCCTGCAGATAAAGCAGAGGTTGCCGAGGCAAAGGCCGAAGGTGTGAAGTTCCTCTTCGAGCATAAGCCCGTGGAAATACTCGGTGAATCCGGAAAGGTTACAGCACTCAAGTGTGAAATCGACGAAGTAGCATGTGATACGATTATTTCTGCAATTGGCCAGAAGGTTGACCTTTCTTCTATCGACACGGAAAACATTGCCTTTACCGAGAAGGGTACTGTTGCAGCTGATGAAGTAACAATGCAGACTGTACAGAATGATATCTTTGTTGCCGGAGATTGCTTCACCGGTCCCAAGTTTGCAATCGATGCTATTGCCGGCGGCCGAGAGGCAGCAGAGTCCATGCACAGATCCGTACATCGCGGAACTTCTCTTACCATGGCTCGTAACCTTCGTAAGTTCTATGAACTTGACAAGAACAATATCGTCATTGATACTGCCAGCTTTGACAATACCTCCCGCCAGGTCAATGAAAGAATTGCAGAAAACTTCAAGACCGACAAGTGTGATATTGTTACCTTCACCGAAGAACAGATTAAGAAGGAAGCTTCCCGTTGCCTTGGCTGCGGTGCCTGTGAAGTTGATGAGAATCAGTGCATCGGCTGCGGTCTCTGCACGACTCGCTGCGAGTTTGATGCTATTCACCTGAAGAGAGATCATCCGGAATGCTCCAACATGTGCACTGCCGAAGACAAGCTGAAGTATATCCTCCCCTACGCTGCAAAACGCGAAGTTAAGATTATCAAGAGAAAGTTATCTGGAAAATAATGCATGAATTAGGTACAGTGGTTTACATCATCGACAGTGTCGAAAAGATCTGCAAAGAGCAGAATCTTACAACTGTAGAATCCGTTACTGTCGAAATCGGTGAGGTTTCAGCGATTGTGCCTGAATACATCGTAGATTATTTTAACTGGTCAAAAAAGAAGTCAGAGTACCTGAAAGACTCTGAAATCATTGTTGAAACACTCCCTGCTGTAACTTTTTGCCAGGAATGTAAAAAGACATATCCTACCGTAGAATTCGGTAAAGAGTGTCCTTATTGCAAAAGTGGCAATACGTTTCTGATAACCGGAAATGAATACAACATAAAACAGATTGTTGCTATGTAAATGAAGCTCCCGGAACATTCCGTTCCGGGAGTGATTCTTTATGGGATTTTTGAAATAATCAGAATACCGGTCCGACGAACAGGTCAACATCTACATGGTAGACAGAATCAACATTGATATCTGTGCCGGTGTAATACAGCGTGCAGGGAGCCCCGACACGAAGATCATTGTCAGGTACGGAGCATATATCCTTCAAAACCTGAACGAACACTCCGTTATCTGCCTGAATGGATACAGACGACATACCAAAATCAACTACAGTTCCGCGGATGGAGTTATATACGACAGGACTTGTCGGAGTCGGAGCAGGAGCGGGCTTGAAGCATACGTTCAAAAAGGCGGTATTTGTTCTTGCAGACTGATTATTGCCATAGAAAGTGCAGTAAACACCGTAACCGTTCATTTCAAGAGGAACATTGGAAAGATAGAGCGTAGAATTGTTCACACCGTTCATACCGAGATAAGGGAAAGAAGCGGCGGCACTCTGCCAGGACTGTTCATAACCGTAAGGACTGACAAAAGTCCAGACGCAGCTGTCCCAGTTATCTGCTTTGGCAACAAAGCAGGCATTTTCACCCTCAAAAGGATATTCGCTGGTCGGGTCTTTCGTTATCATAAGATAACCCGGAGTAACAATGATTGTGGGCGATGAAGTTGGAGCAGGAGTTTCTTCCGGTTTCTGCTCAGGTGCCTTCAAACCCCTGAATACCGAAAAGCTGTCGGCAAGTCTGGCAACAAGAATATTGGAATTATACTTGAACCAGTCAAAATTCGTACCGGATTTTTCCATTTTTGCAAAAGCATTATCACCTGAAGCATTAAATTCTTCCGGAGTGATGATATTGCCGCTGGCATCTTTATACGTTACCGCAGTATGGCCGTTGATAATCTCAGTGGTTTCAGAAGCAAGATAAGATGTAGTAAATACACCGTCTTTCAAAGAAATGGAACATCTGGCGGAGTATCCCTCGGCAGCACCGGTTTTTACGGTGTCTTTCATAATGTAAAACCAGGTATCTGTCCCTGTATCATGGTAAGTATCCGCACTTTCGACGATAACATCCGGGAGAAACTCCCCTTCTTTCAGGTTGAGATTGATTTCTTCCAGTACGTCATATGCTTTACTGACTTCATACAGTTTTCCGGAAGTGAAGTGGCCGCTTCCTTCCACTGCTGCAACGAAAAGCTCAAGTCTGTCATTATGGTCCAAATCACAGATCATGCATGACCAGTCTTCGGAGAGATTCAGGGTGGACATACTTTGCAGAATCAGATTCAACTGACTGTCAAAAGAATCAGGAGAGGTAAAATCTGCCTCTTCAGCAACCGGCTCCGGAGTAACATAGATGACTTCCGGCGTTGGCGTAGGTGTTACAACGTTGCTGCTCACAGTTCCGCAGGCACATACGGAAATGCAGAGAACGCTGACAAGAAGGAATGTGATGAATTTTCTCATAATTAATCTCCTTTTGATTATTCAGTTCTGAGGGCTTCTACAGGATCTTTCTTTGCTGCCATTCCTGACGGAATCAGACCGGCAATGAAAGTAAGAAATACACTGACAAAAACAAGGAAAATACCGCCTATTGTCGGAAGGCTGGAGGTAAGGAACTGGATTCCGGTCAGATCACGAACAATTATTGAAATCGGAATATTGAGAAGAACTGTCAGTCCGACACCAATCAAACCTGCGAGCAATCCGACAATGAAGGTTTCTGCATTGAATACACGACTTACATCGCGTTTTGAAGCTCCAATGGCTCGAAGGATACCGATTTCCTTCGTACGCTCCAAAACGCTGATATACGTGATAATTCCTATCATTATGGAGGAAACAACCAAAGAAATGGAAACAAAGGCAATCAGAACATAACTGATTACATTCAGGATAGTCGAGATAGAGCTCATCAGAACAGCAACAATATCCGTGTATTCAATCTCATCGTCTTCATTTTCTACAGATTCATTGTATTTTTCAATGCAGTCTGCAATGGCATCTTTGTCCTCAAAGGTTGAAGAATAAATATTGATTTTACTGGGACTGTTCAGATCCACATAGCCAAGAGAAAGCAGTACATCTGTATAGTTGCTTTCCGAATAAACCGGCGGAATGGCATGGTCATAAATCCATAAATAATCGTCATCATCCAGTGAAAGTAATGCAAAGTCCTTACAAAGCTCAGAGTCAGACAGTTTTTCGTATTTAGCCCGCATTTCAACAGCATACTGCTCTTCAATCTGCTGCTTCATCATTCCCTTTACATAATCAAAAAGGGTGTCATCATCCATATCTTTGAGGAAGTTGGCATATTCGGGGTAATTTTCCAAAATAAGATCTTCTATATCCTGACGGGTGGTATCTTCCATCTGCTCATCAATCAGATCTTCGACATAATTATCTTCCGGAATTGTCATGTATTCAATGTATACGTCGGCAAGTTCTTCCTCGTTTGCATTATCAATATAATCTTTTGCAGCATCCTGCTTTTTGGAATTGGTAAGCTTCTCATCTCCTTCCAGGAAAGGAAGACCGTTAAGAATGTCTGTCTTCGGATCTTCGAGCTGGCGTTTTACCAGGTCCTTTTTTGCTGCTTCGCCGACAACATATTCTACCAAAGCATGCGTATAACCGATTTCTCCGGCAGACATGGAACCGGCAACAGCATCTTCATTTTGCCGAATAATGCCGACGATTTTGACGGGAAGACCGTTATTGAAGAGATTACGTATCACGAGTTCCTCGCTTATGTTGGAAAGGACATATTTGCTCTCTTCTTCGTTCCATTCAAACTCATCTGCTGGAAAGATATATCTGCTTTCTATATTGCAGATATCCTCATATGACCAGCTCTCCACTTCCGTACGCAGATTTTCCTGATTGATAAAGCTCTGCATGTCATCCGAGAGTGTACTGTTGGATTTCAGACCCAATGCATAAAGAACCAGATCAGAAACCTCATTGTTTTTATCAACAACAAGAATCACTTCATCGAATTTTTCCGGCCATTTACCGTAAAGAAGATCATATTGCTGCTTAATAATCGGATTGATCAGTTCTCCGTTATCGCCGGAAAGCATTTCCTGCCAGGCGTCAGCGACAGAATAATATGAGCCGAAATTTGAAAAATAGGAACTATAGTCTCCGCCAAAAGTCAGACTCATGGCATTTTCCATGATTTCAGTAATATCTGTTTTAACAATGTTGTCATCAACATCTCTCGTATAAAGATTCATATCGAGATCATAGGAATACTGTACAGAGGAGAGATACTGTTTGATTTCGCTGTTCGGATTATCCAGATATGCTTTAAAAGCTTCCAGATTGTTCGTCTGTTTATCGGCAGACTGGAGAGTATTAATCAGTTCGTATAGAATCGTAGAAGAATACACTCTGTCTTTTTCATGCTGCTTCTCTTCTTTTTCCGCCTGCATTCCCATCATGGAGGTCATCATGGAAGTCATATCCATGGTTTCCGCCTCAATTGTAATCGGGTAAGAAGAAAGCGTGTCTCCCTGCACTTTGTCAATATAATTCTGAATGCCGTTGGAGAGCGACATAATCAGCGCAATACCGATGATTCCAATGGAGCCGGCAAAGGCTGTCAGAATTGTTCTCGCTTTTTTTGTCAGAAGATTATTGACAGAAAGAGATAACGCAGTAAAAAAGCTCATGGAGGGCTTTTTTACCATTGTTTCGTCGGGAATATCCTCCGCGGAAGAATCATAAGGAGCAGAATCATCTATTACAAGTCCGTCTTTAAACCGAATGATTCTGGATGCATATTCATTGGCAAGATCCGGATTGTGCGTGACCATAATAATCAGCTTGTCTTTGGAAATCTGCTTCAGTATTTCCATAATCTGAACTGAGGTTTCGCTGTCGAGAGCACCGGTTGGTTCATCGGCAAGAATGATATCCGGATTGTTGACAAGGGCACGGGCAATAGCGACTCTCTGCATCTGCCCGCCGGACATCTGATTCGGCTTTTTGTCAAGCTGATCACCGAGACCGACAGCTTCCAGAGCGGCAATCGCGCGCTTTCTGCGTTCCGACTTGCTGACACCGGAGAGCGTCAGGGCTAATTCAACATTAGAGATAACGGTCTGGTGAGGAATCAGGTTATATGACTGAAACACAAAACCGATGGAGTGATTTCTGTAGGTATCCCAGTCAGAATCTTTGAAGTCCTTTGTAGATTTTCCATTGATGATCAGATCACCGGAAGTATACTGATCAAGGCCTCCAATAATATTCAATAATGTTGTTTTCCCGCAGCCAGACTGGCCAAGTACAGCAACGAATTCATTCTCGCGGAACTCAAGACTGACTCCCTTCAACGCATGGACAACGCTGTCCCCTGCCGGATAGTCTTTTTTGATGTCTGATAATTTAAGCACTTTACATTCTTCCTTCTAAGCGTTAATATATACAAGTTAATGCCCCTGTACCTCACCGGGATAGAGGGTCCGCCTCCTAAGCGGAATGTAGCACGTTCGAGTCGTGTCAGGGGTGCCATTCATCAGGCCTTTTCGGCCTGATTTTTTATTGCTTCAAATGTTTCATTGGAAATGACATGTTCAATTTTGCAGGCATCTTCCTGCGCAATTTCAGCATCTACGCCGAGCCGAATCAGCAATTCAGTAATAATAGTATGCCGCTCATATATAGTGGAAGCAATCAAGCTGCCGGTAGGCGTTAAATGAATGTTCCCGTTTGGCTCGACTTCAATCAGCCCTTCATTTTTCAGAAGTCCGACGGCTCTTGATACGGAAGGCTTTGAAAAATGCATATACTCGCCAACATCAACAGAACGCACATTTTTCAGCGATTTGGATAATATTAAAATGGTTTCAAGATACATTTCACCGGATTCCTGAATCGCCAAGCGTTATCCCTCCCCTGTTTATCAGATCAATTATAGCTTTCGTACTGAGATTCTGCGGTAAATGATGCGCTTTTAAAAACTCTCTTCGCTTTTCAGAACTATCCTGTCTGCCGGCGAGTCCAAGTTGGTACAAGTCATTATAACTTACTTTCACAGTACTTTTTGTATCATTTTCGTTAAATTTTACACCGGCACAAGAAAGAGCTGAGACAATAACATCAGAAGAGACTCCCTCGACTCCCAAATAGCCTTCTTTTGAAGGATGGGATTTTCTTTTTTCACATCCCTTAATCTGCGGAATATAAGCATTTACAATCCTTGTCGGTTTAACAAAAGATTTCACGTAATTTCGAATCATCAATCCTGCAGAATCCGAGTCAGTAAGAATAATCAGCCCTTTCTCCTCTGCTAATTGGTGAATCATTTCTCTCTTCTCTTTACTTTTGAAAATACGGAATCCTTCCGTATCTACAACCAAAGCGTCAACAGAAGAGAGTACTCTTTCTTTGTCAAATTTTCCCTCTACAAGAATAACTTCCTTAACCGATGGTTTTGCCAACTTTATCCTCCGCTATTATCATGACGACAAGGTCGGTAAGAATTTCATTTTCTGAAATCTGTGATGTTTTAAATCTGTATTCAGATTCGACAATTCTTCTTACAATGGATCTGAGTTGAGGAACAGAAAAGTTCTTTGCCGAACCGATCACGAGTTTTGCCCGATAATCGGAATTTGTGCCGATAATTTTCATGATTTCAGAAACACTGAGCTTCTGTCGGATTGCAAGACGAACAGCAAATAGCTGCCGAAACGTATAACCCAGGGAAGCGATAACCCCCAACGGTGAATTATCCCGGTCACCCAGTATTTCCGAAAGATACGCCACGGCTGAATTGTACTTCTTTTCCGAAATCAGATTTGCCAATTCAAAAGTTTTTGATTCCGGAATATGGTGTGCAATTCGATTCACGTCTTCCACGGTGACCGTTCCGCCGATGCAAAAGGCAGAAAGCTTTTCAATTTCCGGAATTAAACCGTTCATATATTCCCCGGAAACAAAAACCAGACGCTGAACAGCATTGCTTTCAATCTTAACATTATGAGAAGCAAAGCGTTTTTCAATCCATTTAAACAGTTTATCACTGCTTTGCGATGAAAACTCCAGACAGTTTGCATTTGTTTTCAGGAATTTAATTGCTTTTAAACGGGAATCCGGCTCATAATCGGTATCCGCTGCCAAACAGACACAAACATAATCCGGCAGTTCTGAGAGAATTTTAATGATACTTTCCGGGATTTTATTGGCGTCGCAGGATGTAACTTCTATAAAGCTCTTTTCTGTGAGAAACGGAATAGTATCTACGGCATTAAGGAGCTCCTGCTCGTCCGGAATTCCGTTGAACTTGTAATATCCGAAGCCTTCTTCTGTTCCGATACAACGCTCCTTCAATTTGGAAACGAAAAGGTTTCTTAAATAGTCCTCTTTTCCAAATATAAAATATAACAGACCGGGACCGTCTGAATTCAATTTTTTGAGCTCCAGATTATAATCTGCACTTTCATTTTTTTTAATCATGACAGCTTAATTTCTACCGTTCCGTTCAAATCTGTTCTGTAGATTCTGTAATTACTATCTTCAAGTCTGTTCAGAGTTTCCTGTGTCGGGTGCCCGTAACGATTTACCCCGGTGCTGATTACAGCAATATCTGCATCAACTGATTCAAGGAAATCAGCAGAACTTGAGTTTCTGGATCCATGATGTCCAACAATCAATAAATCGAAATCCTTCAGATGAAGTGCATCGATAAATTGCTCTTCCCGATCTGAGGGTGAATCACCTGTGACGAGCATGGAATAATCCTCTATGGAAACCAGCGCTATTACACAGGCTTCATTTTCATTTTCTCCTTCTTCCGGAGAATACATCTCAATATGAATCTCGCCGATATCTGCATAAGAATCAGTCTGAAGATAAGTAATCAGTGTTCCATGTTCACGGGCGGATTTTTCTATTTTTTTCAGATAATCCGGATTGTTATCTCCGTATGCCGGAACAACGATTTCATGAATATCAACATATTGATACAGAGCTTCCAAGCCGTTCATATGATCAGCGTGAAGATGCGTAAAAAGAAGCAAATCAACAGAATATCTGCCGCAGGACAAAAGATATTCACCGGTATTCATTCCTGCTGTATTATCACCGCCACAGTCAACAAGAACGGTTTCCTGTCCGTTCATAACCGCGAGAGACTGACCTTGTCCGACATCAATTACGGAAAAAACACCGCGATAATTCTCATAGGAAAACTTTGAAGCTCCCAGCATCACTGCCAAAGAGACAAGGCTGCCAATCAGCGGAACGTACCAGCGTATGTGACAGAATCGGGAAACGGCAACCAGAAGATATACCAGGAGAACCCAAAGCAAAGCAAAAGTGCATTTCGTATATATACAGGAAAAAGGAATGGCGGAAATGCATTTTGCAACACATAATATATACTTTGCTACAAAACTGACGGGAACAGCAAGCCACTTTCCTATTACCGGAATCAGGGAGAACCAGCCGCCACAAAAGCAAAGCGAAACCGCAAACAACACAAAGATATTTGTAATCGGACTGAGAATCTGAACGCTGCTGAAATGCCAGGCAGTCAAGGGTACGGTGAATACCATACATGCAAGGCTGGAAGAAAGAATTCCTGCAAAATATTGCAGTATTCTGTTTTTTGCATGAATCTTATCATAGATTGGAGATGCAAACAGCATGATTCCTGCCATTGCACCGAAACTTAACTGAAATCCGATATCCAGAACAGCTTTGGGCCAAATCAGTTCGATAATTATGAAAGACAGCAGCAATGAACGACCGGAATCATTTTCTCTTTTGAAAACCGGGGCAAGAAGGCATATTGTCTGCATAATGGCAGCTCTGATTGCCGAAAAAGGAAATCCGGCAAGAACCACAAACAGCCAGATCAGCACGATGCTGACTAAAGAACTTTTTTTGTTACGTCCAAAAAGCAATTGAATGCAGCCGGCCAAGAAAGAAATGTGCATACCCGAAATAGCAACAACATGCATAATGCCGGCTCTGGACATAGTAATGTATAAAGATTTATCTAGATAGAAGTCGCTTTTCTCTCCGAGCAAAAGCGACTTCATAAAGACTTCGACGCTGCCCGAATATAAACACTCTATTCGGTTAATCAGCCAATCTTTCAGATTATATTTTCTCCCAACTTTTTACCGCCAATCAGGTGGAAATGCAGATGCATAACCGTCTGACCGCCATCTTCTCCGCAGTTGTTGATAATGCGATACCCGTTTTCCAGGCCTTCCGACCTGGCAATTGTCGGAATGGCTTCGAAAATTCTGGCCACATACATGGAATTCTCGGGCGTAATGCAGCCGGCACAGCAGATGTGCGTTTTCGGAACGACAATAATATGTACCGGAGCCTGCGGGTTGATGTCGCGAAAAGCGTAGACAAATTCATCTTCATAAACCTTGGACGAAGGGATTTCTCCGTCGATAATTTTGCAGAAAATACAATCTTCCATTATAACAGCTCCTTAACTTTTACTTTATTGATTTCACCGACGATTTTACCCATAGCGCTCTCCGGTTTACCTCCGCCTTTTCCTAACGTGCGAATCAGGTCAACAGCACTGACACCGGATTCTTTGCCGCAAACACACAGACAGGTTTCTCCGCTGGTAATTACGGCGACAATTCTGTCATCCTTACTTCTCAAAACATCCCCCAGAGATCTCAGGGCATTTGCGTCTCCTGAAGTCTGAATAAAAACAAGATGTTTGCCGTTGATTTCTTCTGCATTTCTAATATAATCATCGGCATTTCCGGAGGAAAGTTTTGCCTTGTAACTTTCAATCTCCTTCTTTAGTTCCTTAATCTTATCCTTCAGTTCAGAGACTTCTTCCTGAGCTTTCAGTCTGCTGTCTTCCAAAACTTTCAGCGTTTTCTGTCCGGTCACAGCTTCTATTCTGCGAACACCGGAAGCGACAGAGCTTTCAGATACAATATGGAATGAACCGGCCATAGCGGTATTCTTCAAATGCGTTCCACCGCAGAATTCCTTGGAGATACTGCCCATAGAAACTACGCGCACTTCAGTTCCGTACTTTTCCCCGAATAAAGCGGTTGCTCCTGTTTTTTTCGCTTCATCAATATTCATTACTTCCGTGACAATATCAGAGCTGCTCAGAATAAATTCATTTACTATATTCTCTACCTGGGTCAGCTGTTCCTTGGTAACCGACTGATTGTGGGTAAAGTCAAAACGTAGCATATCCTCTTCAACAAGTGAACCGGCCTGATGAACGTTATCTCCGAGAACAGCACGAAGAGCACTCTGCAGCATATGCGTAGCGCTGTGTGCACGGGCAACAGCAGACCTTCTGCCAGTATCGAGAGTGCATTTAACTCCGTCACCGACTTTCAGAGTCCCACCGCTGACTGTGCCGTAATGCATGAATTTTCCGCCCTTATTTTTAAGGACGTTATCTACATCAAATACAGCATTGCTATCAGTGATGTCACCGCAGTCACCTACCTGTCCGCCCATTTCCGCATACAAAACAGTACGGTCAAGTACGATGATTCCGGATTCTCCGTCATTCAATTCATTTCTTGCAGTACCGTCGGAAATAATTGCCAGGATCTTGGCATTACACTCCGATGCTTCATAGCCGCAGAATATCGTATCGGGTACTTCTTTTCCGAACTCTTCGCCGGCCCAGCCAAGATCACCGAGCTTCTTTCGAGCTTCTCTTGCACGGATTCTCTGTTCTTCCATGAGTTTCCGGAAAGCTTCTTCGTCTACGGACAGACCTTCATCTTCACACATTTCTTTAGTAAGGTCCAATGGGAAGCCGAAAGTATCATAAAGCCGAAAAGCATCACTGCCGGAAAATACTTTGGAATCAGTTTCGGAGAGCATTTCCCTGAAAACAGAAAGACCCTTGTCCAGTGTTTTATTGAAATTCTCTTCTTCTGTCTTAATAACAGATATAATATAGTTCTCTTTTTCACGTAATTCCGGATACTGGCATTCATTCTCATGAACCACTGTGTCCACAACTTCGTACAGGAACGGTTTATCCACATTCAGTAATTTGCCATGTCGTGCTGCTCGGCGGAGAAGACGGCGCAGGACATATCCCCTACCTTCGTTTGAAGGAAGAATTCCATCACAGATCATGAATACCGCACTGCGAATGTGATCGGTAATCACACGGAGGGAAACGTCTCTGGCCTTCGTCTGTCCATAAGTTGCTCCGGTAAGTTCCGAAACTTTGTTTGTTATGTTCATTACCGTATCTACGTCAAACAAAGAATCTACATCCTGGCAAACAACAGCGAGTCTTTCCAAGCCCATTCCGGTATCGATATTTTTTTGAACAAGCTCGGTATAGTTGTTGTGACCGTCATTATCGAACTGGGAGAAAACATTGTTCCAGACTTCCATGTATCTGTCACAGTCACAGCCTACTGTGCAGTCAGGCTTTCCGCAGCCATACTTTTCGCCTCGGTCATAATAGATTTCACTGCAGGGACCGCAAGGGCCGGCACCGTGTTCCCAGAAGTTATCTTCTTTTCCAAATTTGAATATTCTTTCCGGAGAAATGCCGATTTCGTCTCTCCAGATTGAAAAAGCTTCATCATCATCTACATAAACAGAAGGATACAGACGGTTCGGATCAAGTCCGACCCAGTCAGGAGAAGTCAGAAATTCCCAGCTCCAGGAAATTGCCTCATGTTTGAAGTAATCCCCAAAAGAGAAATTTCCAAGCATCTCAAAATAGGTGCCGTGGCGCGAAGTATGACCGATATTCTCAATATCACCTGTACGAATGCATTTCTGGCAGGTACAGACTCTGTGTCTCGGCGGTTCCTGTTCGCCTTTAAAGTACGGCTTCATCGGAGCCATACCGGAATTGATAATTAACAGAGAATTATCGTTTTGTGGAATCAAAGAAAAGCTGGGCAGTCTTAGATGGTCCTTCGTTTCAAAGAAAGAAAGGAACATTTCACGAAGTTCATTGAGTCCATATTTTTTGTTCATTGTTTCGTCCTCCTGATAATGGAATAAACCGGTGCATTGCAGGGCAAATCCATCGTAAAATTCATCTTAGCATGGGGCGTATCCATAATCGATTCCCCGTTTTCATTTCTCAGATTGGAAGCAGTAAAAGCAATCGGTTTCCCTCCCGGGGGCAGCAGTTCCAGATGGTCTCCTTCGGAGAACTTATTTCTCTGAGAAAGAACAGGTTTCTCTGTATCAGCATTGCATTCAACAACAGCTACGATATCCGCTTCCTGTGAATAGCTTGAAGATCCGTAGTGCTGACCGGGATCACAATAGTAAAAACCGGTGCAATAAGGACGGTGGGACACCATTTCCGTTTCTCTGACCCAAAGCTCATCCAAAGGTTCATTTCGAATTGCCTGATCGATAGCATGCCGGTAGGCATTTGTTACCACTGCGGTATAATAGGCACTCTTCATACGTCCTTCAACTTTAAGGCTTGAAACGCCTGCTTCTATTAATTCCGGGATATGTTCAATCATACGCATATCCTTTGAATTCATGATGAAGGTGCCCTGATCTTCTGAAATTTCAAAGAACTCCCCCGGCCTGGTTTCTTCCATAAGGTGATATTTCCAGCGGCACGGCTGTGCACACTGCCCTCTGTTGGAATCTCTTCCTGTCAGGTAATTGCTGAGAAGACAACGGCCGGAGAAACTGACACACATCGCCCCGTGAACAAATGCCTCCAGCCGAAGCGTACGGGGTGTATTCTCCCTGATACTGCGGATTTCTTCCAGGGAAAGCTCTCTGGCCAGAACAACAGTGTCTGCTCCATGATCATGGAGGAAATTCGCCGTTCCGCTGTTTACAACACCTAATTGTGTGGAAACATGCCGTGAAACAGACGGAGCATACTTTGCAGCCGATTCCAGAATCCCGAGATCGGCAATAATCAAACCGTCCGGTCCAAGCTGTTCCAAAAACTCCAGAAATGCCGGCAGTCTTTGATATTCATCTTCTCTCGGCAAAGTGTTGCAGGTAACGTAAACTTTGGACCCGTGGAGGTGTGCCAGCCGGATTGCTTCCTTCAGATTATCATCGGAAAAGTTCGCACTGCTCGCCCGCATACCAAATTCCCGACCTGCCAGATAGACGGCATCTGCACCATAAATCAAAGCCATATTCAATTTTTCCATGTCACCCGCAGGAGACAGGAGTTCTATTGCATTATTCATTTGGATGCGTCTGCTGATAATAAAGAAATTCGCTCTGATCCACGAAGAAATTCAATTTTCCGGTAGAAATATCTGCGTAAAAATAATAATAATAGCTGTCGGCAGGATTCATAGCCGCCGTAATAGAAGCCATACCGGGATTACAGATAGGAGTTGGCGGAAGGCCGAGATTCTTTCTGGTATTGTACGGACTGTCTTCCTCTAACATTTCCAGGGTAGGTTCGCCTTCGTGGTCCTGATGTACGTACAGTATTGTAGTATCGAAACCAAGGGTCATCTGCGCCGCAAAACGATTGTAGACGACTGAGGCAACGTAAGGACGATCCTCATCCAGTTTTGCTTCTTTTTCAATCAAAGAGGCTATATTCACGAGATCTCGGACAGACTTCCCCATCCGTTCCGCCTGTGCGAGATAATCCTGATTGAATCTTGTATAAAAATTAGAAAGCATTTTATTAATAGCTGTTGCAGGATCGCTGTTTGCATAAAACTCATAGGTGTCCGGGAAAAGAAAACCTTCCAGCCGGCTTGCACCCAAATCATCCATGCCGTCAAGAAAATCATACTTGAAGGTTGCTGTTGCTGCAGCAGTCATCAGATCATCGTACTTCGCTACGCCTTCTTCTTCAAAGCGGTGGAAAATATCTTCCATGGTAAAGCCTTCCGGAATCGTCACCGTAACCGTTTTCAGAACTGCGGCACTTTCGCACATATGATGTATCAGGGCACGATAGTCGTAGGAACTCTTCAACTCATACTCGCCGGGATCAAACTTGGTCTCTGCCTTGCTGATATTGCAATATGACTTAAAGAGCCACTTGTAGTCAATTAATCCGTTCTTGTGCAGTAAATCCGCGACATAATCGATATCTACAACTCTTCCGACATCCTCTTTTGCATGAAAAGCCTCATCCGGCAAGGTTACAGAAACTGTAAACTTGTCGTTGTTCAATGCAAATACGTCAGACGCAGCCATCCAGGCAAATACAGCCATAGCCGTTGCCAGGCAAAGGAGAAACAGGAAAAGCAGTATCCCGCCGAGGCACCCCGTCTTTTTTACATCACGTAAACCTTTATTCGTTTTTTGTGTTTGATTCTTATCTGTCATTCAGAAAGTCTTTAATAATATTGTATATTTCCTCATTTTTGTCTTCCAATTCCCGTTCCCTTCCCTGCGAGTCAAGATAAGGAATTCTGACCCAATGGAAAAAATCACATGCTCTGGAAGCAGTGTTCAGGCATTTTGTAAGGTATTCCTGATCTTTTTCGTGAATGTCCGCAACGGAGTTACCGGATAATTCCCTTGCTGCTCTTCTCTTAGCAGCAATTTCCAGACTGACGTCCAGATAAAGCACAAGATCCGGCTCAGGAAGCTGCATTTTATGATATTCAAGATCTTTCAGCCAGGAAAAATATGCATCAAGCTCAGTTTCCTCCAGCTTACAACCCTGATGAACAGCATTGGAAGTTGTATACCTGTCGGAAAAAATCAGTTCCCCTGCGTTGTACTGCCTTCCCCAGTCATCTCGAAAAGAAGCAAAACGATCTACAGCATAAAAAGTGGATGCTGTATAAGCGTTGACATCTTCCGGATGTGTTCCGAATTCACCGTTCAGATACAGACGAATCAATGCACTGGATTCTTTTTCATAGCGCGGAAAGACAATATGATAATAGTCATAATGATCTCTGTTCAGCTTTTCACATATTCTCCGATATTGAGAGGACTTTCCGCTTCCGTCAATACCTTCCAATACAATCAGTTTTCCGCTCATAACTGAGAAAAGACCTTTCCGATATTGTCATGAATAATCAGATCTGCATATCTGTCATAGGGTGTTTCGCTCCTGTTAATCAGAACGAGCTTATGACCTCTGTAATAATCAATCAGTCCGGCAGCAGGATAAACATTCAAAGAAGTCCCGCCCACAATCATAACCTCGGCATCCCGTATATATTGGATTGCTTTCATCATGACGGCATTGTCCAGCGGTTCTTCATAAAGAACAATATCAGGACGAATAATACCTCCGCAGGAATCACATCTCGGAACATCTGTTCCCTCATACATTTTCCTGTAGCTTACACTTTTTCCACAGTTGGAACAATAGGCTCTCAGTAAACTACCGTGCAGTTCCAGAACCTCTTTGCTTCCGGCCGCCTGATGAAGGCCGTCAATATTCTGTGTAATAACAGCTCTCAGCTTTCCTTTTTCTTCCAATTCTGCCAGTTTCAGATGGCAGGTATTGGGTTGAAAACCGTCAACTGTAAGCTTACACCGTTGAAACCGATAGTATTCCTTTGGATTGTTCACAAAAAAACTGTGGCTGAGAATCGTCTCCGGAGGATAAGACCATTCCTGGTGATATAATCCGTCTATGGAACGGAAATCGGATATTCCACTCTCAGTAGAAACACCGGCACCTCCGAAAAACACGATATTATTACTGTCGGATATCCAATTCCGGAGCGTCTCAATACTGTTCATACAATTCCATAATCTGTGAAAGCGTGATTTCATTCTCGCGCTTCACAACAAATTTATATGTTTCATCTGAACACGCTGAAGTAATATTCAGAAGCCATGCGATGCAGCTTTTAACAATGCCAAGAGAAATTTCAGCCATTTCCTTCAGATAATGCCGATAAGAATCCGGAACCATTTCCTTCAGTTCCAAACCCAAATCCATCATCTGATGCAGCATATTGATGATTTCCTCATTAATTGTGCAGGCCGGATGAACAGCAGCTTCAATCGTGTCGGGATCGCCGTTTTTCAGTTCCTTCCTGTATCCTGAGCGTGCCTTCAGGTCATCATCAACAAGGTGAAGAAAATAAGTTCTTAAAATTTCAGCATTACGTACAAGGTATTCCTGGCGTTCACATTCCGGTGCTGCTTTGGCACAGCGGGCAAAAATAGCGGCTGCACAGGCTGCGGCTGCAGCGTTTAATGAACCTGTATCCAGTTTGTCGTCTTCTTCGAATGCCTTTGTAAAGTCATTCAGAGATTCATTCGCATACACTCTGATATTAATAGCCATTCCTTACTCCTTGCTGAAACTGCTCAGTTCCAGACCTTCATTCTTATCCGTTGCCCAACGGATCGTCCATTCGCTCGTAAACAGAAGCAGATCTCTGTCCTTGAAGTCTTTTACCCATTTCGTATCGGAAGTCAGATTCAATTCGTTGATCTTTTTCGGGCTGCTGTCTACCCAGCGTATACATTCATACGGAAGATCTCTTCTGCGTATTTCTACACCGTATTCGGATTTCAGGCGATATTCCAGCACTTCAAACTGAAGCACACCTACGACACCGACAATCACTTCCTCATAAACCGTATTCGGTTCATGAAAAATCTGAATGGCACCTTCCTGCGCAATCTGTTCAATGCCTTTTTCGAACTGCTTACGCTTCATTGTGTCAATTCTTTCAATAGCAGCGAAATGCTCCGGTGCAAAGGTCGGAATCCCTTCAAAGCAGATATCCTTTCGTTTGTCACAGATGGTATCGCCTATGGAAAAAATTCCCGGATCGAATACACCGATAATATCCCCGGCATAAGCTTCATCGATAATCGCTCTGTCAGAGGCCATCAGCTGCTGCGGCTGCGCCAGCTTTATTGTTTTTTTCTGCTGTACATGATAATACTCATTGTCTCTGACAAACTTACCGGAACAGATCCGCAAAAAAGCAATTCTGTCGCGGTGTGCTTTATTCATGTTTGCCTGAATCTTGAAGACAAAAGCAGAGAACGAATCGTCGAAAGGATCGACTTCCTGTTCCCCGGATTTTCGAGGCAGCGGTGAGCTCGTCATTTTCAAAAAGTTTTCCAGAAATTCTTCTACTCCAAAATTGTTTAAAGCAGAGCCGAAGAAAACAGGGCTTAAAAGGCCTGCACGAACGGCTTCCATGTCAAACTCATAGCCAGCACCGTCAAGAAGTTCAATATCATCATTCAAAGCAGAAAGAAGACGCGGATGAACAAATTGACTCAGGGTCTCTGAATCGTCAATGGAAATCTCAGTCGCCTGGATTCTGTTGGCTCCGCGATGACTTTCCGTGAATGCAAGAACCTTTCCGGAGGCTCTGTCATACACGCCTTTAAAGTCTCTTCCGGACCCAATTGGCCAGTTCACAGGATAAGTTCCGATTCCGAATTCGTTTTCCAGCTGTTCCATTAATTCATATGGACTGCGAGCATCTCTGTCCAGCTTATTTATAAATGTAAAAATAGGAATATGACGCATTGCACAGACATGAAACAGTTTCCTCGTCTGCGGTTCTATTCCTTTTGCTGCATCAATCACCATAACGGCAGAGTCAGCAGCCATAAGCGTCCTATAGGTATCTTCAGAGAAGTCCTGATGCCCGGGAGTGTCCAGAATATTGATGCAGTAGCCCTCATATTCAAACTGAAGAACAGAAGAAGTAATAGAAATCCCTCTTTGTTTTTCCAGTTCCATCCAGTCGGAAACAGCATGCTTAGCCGTTGCTTTTCCTTTAACAGAACCGGCCGTCTGAATTGCCCCGCCGTACAGAAGAAGCTTTTCCGTCAAGGTTGTCTTGCCGGCATCCGGGTGGGATATAATAGCAAACGTCCTTCTTCTGTCGATTTCTTCTCTTAAACTGACCACGTGATACCTCAATTACACATAAATTTACATCTTAAGATAATAACACAACAGCAACCAATAATCCACCAAAATAAAATCAACGGTCATAAAAACCGTTGATTGATATATGCATACAGCTACAGTTTTGTTTCCTTTCGGCAAACCGTGCATACCTGCAGCAAAGAACTGTCTTCCAATTTAAAGATAGTATGAAATACACTGTTCCTGCAGACAGGGCATTCCGCAATAATTCCTCCTATTTTCAATCGAAAAACACTTGTGGAATCTGACATGCCGCCATTTACAGCAGTTAAATCAACAATAGCTTTGTTAGAATTCAAAAGCAATCTCCTTCCGCTTTTAAAAAGAAAAACGGATACCGCTCCCTCATAATAGCAGAAGTTCTCAGAATAAGGAAGTGTTTTAGATAAGAATTTTACTTGACAAGAACAGACAGTTAGCTTAGACTAACTACACTTAAATAGTAAGAGGTAAATTATGAGTGCTTTTTGGTGGGTAGTTATTATCACGGCAATTGCCGGAGTTGGGGGCACAGGGCTCGGAGGTCTTGTCGGTGCTGTTCTGAGGAAGGATTCAACGAAAACCGTCAGTCTTCTTCTGTCCTTTGCCGGCGGCGTGATGATGGCAGTTGTTTGCTTTGATCTGATTCCGAGCGCATTCCATCCAGAAGGAGCAACGGACAATATTCCGATTGTGTTTGTTTTGCTGGGAGTTTTGCTCGGATATGCCATTGTGTATCTTCTAAACTACATAATTGACAAAAAAACAAATCCGGAAATCAGCCATATTGATGCAAAACATCCGCAAACAGCGGACAATCTGGATGAACTGATTCATGCCGACCACTTCAATGTCCACAAGAAGGAACCCGGGAATTCCGGTCTTTTTGTTGCAGGCATTGTGATGGCATTTGCTATTGCGCTTCATAACATGCCGGAAGGAATGGTAATCGGGGCTTCCTACGCAGGAGATTCCGGGACGATCGTTGGCGGTGCCGGATTTATCGTTGCCATCGTCATTGGACTGCACAATATCCCGGAAGGTATGTCTGTTGCGGTTCCTTTAATCAGCGGTGGAATGAACAAATGGAAAGCCATAGGAATTACTGCTCTTTCCGGAGCACCTACCATAATCGGTGCAATGCTGGGGTATTCTCTCGGTCTGATCAGTCCAATCTGGCTTTCTCTTTCTCTCAGCTTTGCCGGCGGTGCCATGCTTTATGTTGTTTTCGGGGAACTTCTTCCGGAAGCTTTTCTTATGTGGAAGTCAAAAGCTCCCGCTGCTTTGGCTCTGGTTGGTACCTTGGTTGGTCTGATTCTCGTCTATGTCTGAAGCAGTTCCTGTTCAAACTATCATCGCAGATCTGGATCGCTACCTCGATTCCAATGATTATGCTTCTGCCGAATTGCATCTTAACTGTTGGCTGGATCAGGCAAAAAGCCGTCATGATTCTTCCGGCCAGCTGACAATTCTGAATGAACAGATCGGCTTATATAGAAAACTGCAGAGGGAAGAACCATGCAAAGCAGCAATCGATAAAGCTTTAAATCTTCTCTTAAGTATGCAGCAGGAGAATACTGTCAGCGGAGCGACAACGTATATCAACGCAGCAACCGGTTATTCTTCATTTCATGATTATCATTCAGCCTTACCACTGTATCATAAAGCAAAGCTGATTTTTGAAAGCAGACTTTTGGCTAACGATTCCCGTTTGGCATCTCTGTACAACAACATGGCAGTCTGTCTGACTTCCCTGAATCGGTTCCGCGAAGCGGAATCTCTTTATACAGACGCAATTGAAATTCTACAGCATGTTCCCCTGGGAGAAGCAGAACTGGCCGTTACTTATTGTAATCTTGCAGATTTGGCATATGCAGAATTCGGCCCGGTGGATTCTGAGGAAATGGTTCAGGATTATCTGAAGAAAGCAGAAGATTGCCTGAACAGCAGCAATCTTTTACACAACGGCCATTATGCTTTCGTCTGTGAGAAATGTGCACCGGTCTTCGGTTTCTACGGGCGTTTTGTTTCGGATAGAGAATTCAGAAAAAGAGCGGAGAATATCTATGCAGGGTCTTGAACTGTCAAGGGAATACTTTCATCAATATGGATACCCAATGCTCTGTTCACAATTCTCCGACTTACTCCCCTATCTTGCCGCAGGTTTCATTGGAAGCGGTTCAGATCGCTTCGGCTTTGATGATTCCGTTTCTGAAGATCATGATTTTGAACCCGGTTTTTGTCTGTTTCTTCCTGATGAAGATGTCATAAGCCGAAGAGAAGCGTTCCTTCTGGAGCGGGCTTACGCGAAGCTCCCGGGCGAGTTTCACGGAATTTCAAGGCTTCGCATCTCTCCTGTTGGCGGAAATCGAAACGGTGTTATACGAACAGCGGATTTTTATCTGGAGCATTGCGGTTCTCCTGATGGGGATTTGTCCGTCGAAGCCTGGCTGAATATTCCGGATTATGCCCTTGCAGAAGCAACTAACGGAGACGTCTTCTTTGACAACTATGGCGAGTTCACAAAAATAAGAGTGAGGCTTCAGCAAATGCCGCGCGACATTCTATTGAAGAGAATTTCTGCAAATCTCCTTTTGGCTGCACAATCCGGGCAATATAATTACTCACGCTGTCTGATGCATGGTGAACCGGAAGCTGCTATTCTGGCAAAAAATGAATTCGCTCTTTCTGCAATGCGGGTTCTTTTTTATGCAGAAGGAAAATACATGCCATATTATAAATGGTGCTTTCGTGCTTTCAAGGGTTTGCATCTTGGAGAAGAGCTTGAGCAGCTTTTTTCAGCCATTATGATTCGTAATGATGATGTTCAGGTTCTTATTGAAAAATTATCAGAGCGTCTCAGTGAATATCTCCAAAAAAACAAATTATACAATGGCTCCGGCTCGGAGCTAAAGTTAATCGCCTATTCCATCCAGAATTCCATTTCCGACGCAGAAATCCGAAACATGAATATATTGGAAGGAATATAATAAAGCTGTCATCCGACAGCTTTTTATAATTTGCGTTCTGTTGAGAATTATCAAATTCTATTCTCCCCTTTTCAAGTCAGATTATTTATCATATAATTAACCCATGTTTCGATTCATCAAAAAAGCAGATATTGTCCTTTTTCTTTGTCTCATCTGTCTTGGAATTCTCAGCATCTTCGTTGTACGTCAGATTTCCGGGAACGGTGACAGCGTAGAAATTACAGTCAACGGTGAATTATACGGAGTTTATCCCCTTTCTCTGAACCGTTCAATTGAGATATCAACCGAATATGGAAGAAATGTTGTTGTTATTTCGGATAATACTGTTCAGGTAAAGGAAAGTGACTGCCCGAATCATGACTGCGAAGACTTTGGAAAGATCGGCACCTCCGGTCAGACGATAATCTGCATTCCAAATCGGCTTGTAATCGCTATAGTTGCGGCCGACGGGGAGAATGAACTGGATGCGGTGGTGTACTGATGAAGAATAATCGCATTGCGTCTGGAGCCATGCTGACGGCACTGGCACTCATTTTCTCCTATGTAGAAGCTCTGATTCCGATTCCTCTCGGAATTCCCGGTATCAAGCTCGGTCTTGCCAATATTCTTGTCCTTTTTGCGCTGTATCTCCTGGATTTTCGATATGCATTCTGCATCAACCTGCTCAGAATCATCCTTTCCGGGCTTTTATTCGGCAGTGTTTTCTCCCTTGTTTATTCTTTATGCGGAGGGATGCTCAGCCTGCTTATCATGTTCCTCCTGAAAAAAACGAATCTGTTCTCTGTAATTGGCATTTCCATGGCAGGCGGGGTATTTCACAATCTCGGCCAGATTGTTGTGGCCCTGTTTGTTGTAAACACGCCGCAGATTCTCCTGTATTTTCCGGTTTTGCTCTTTGCCGGCATTATTACCGGCGTTCTGAACGGATTTGTTGCTGCTCTGATTATCCAGAGGCTTTCTTCAATGAAATTATAAAATTGGCCCGGAGCTTGACGCTCCGGGCTTCTACTTGCTTTTGAAAATATCTTTATGCAGGAATGTAGGTGAACTGGGTCTTCAGACCGGCTGCGTTGTTGTCCATCTTGACATAGTCAACGTTGTGAGGCTGATTCTCACCCATCATGGTGTCAATCATGCCGTCCATCTGCGCAAACATAGGACCTGCATAGTAGTCTTCCACTGCCTTGACGTTCTTCTCGTCCTTCAGGAACTCTGCTTTGTAGTCAACGAGGCTCTGGAGGAATTCTTTAGAAAGGTTCAAATCGTAAGCAAACTTGCCGTCCTTGCCGGGAGTGGTGTAAGTTACTGCATTGAAATACTGGGGAGCCAGCATAATAACAACAGGGCAGGTAACAACAATCTTGGAAGGAATAATCTCGTATACAACCATGGAACCGCCGCTGATGGTCTTGGAAGCATAAGCAAGCTTTGCTTCACGGAGAGCTGCGTCATCCTTGGCATCGGCAAATCCCTTGGAATAACCGGCCCAGAAAGACTTTCCGGTGTTGTAATAAGTGTCAAATACGCGGATGATGCCATCCTGGCCATCTTCCGTCTCCAGATCTTCGGCGGTGTAAACACGAACCTGACCGTAGTAGGTAAGACCGTAGGAGCTGTAGTAATTATAGCCGGCTTCTTCGTCAGCTTCGTTCAGCTGCTTGGACCAGGCAACGGATACGTTGGGGTTCGCCTGGAATTCAATCGTCTTTCCGGTTCCTGCTTCGGAAACACCGCAGAGAGACATCTTTTCAGTGTTCAGAACCAGCTCAAGGTTGGTGCATGTAGGAACATCGTTGTAGCAGGTAGCGAGCTGCATCATGTTACGGTAGTTGTAACCGCTGTCATCCTGTGCAAACGCGGGATCTGCAATTTCCTTGCCGCCCTTAAGGAATTCCTTAATTGCTGCAACCTGGAGATCTTCGGACCAGTCAATAGCACCGTAGTTGATGCCGCCGACCCCAGATTCTGTTGCGGATGTGGCAAGATCTGCCTTCTTCTCTTCTGCAAATGCTGCAGGAGCAAATACGACTGCAGTCAGAGCAAGAACGAGAACCATCAGCATTGCGATAGTTTTTTTCATTTTGCGATTTTCTCCTTTTACAAATCACTTGCCCAGTCTTGATACTGGGCAATATTTGATAAAAGTATATCAGTCTTGTATATACATGTCAACAAGTATCAACTTGTATAGGAGAAATTTGAAGAAATTTCTATAGACCCGTCAGGTAAGATCCACATTGCTTCAAGGGATTCATTTTTTTCCACCAATGCTTTCCCCTGCTCCAGATCCATATTGAACAGTGCAGTAGACATTGCGTCGGCATAATCGGATTTTTCCGTTTCCACGGTGACCGATAAATAGCGGTTTTCCGGCTGCAAGCTATCCGGGTCGATGATATGATGATAATTCTTGCCTTCATAGGTAAAAAAACGCTGGTAAGAACCGCTTGTGACAATGGAACTGTTTTCGGCATCTGCAATCCCTATGTATTCTCCGCTTGCCGGATGAATCGGGTCTGTAATGCCGATTTTCCAGGCAGTACCGTCCGGTTTCGCATTTCCAACTCGGACGTTTCCTCCCGCGTTCAGTGCAAATCTGAAAAAGCCCTTTTCGAGAAGTTCCCCTGCAATCTGCTCCGTGGCATATCCCTTGGCAAGTGCCCCGACATCAATCCGCAGTTCGGAATCACGGATATAAACCGTGCCGGCATCTTGATCAATAACAATATCCTCGATATTGCAGTGTTTTGCCGCTTCCTGTAATGCTTTTTCATCCGGCAATCTCATATCATTTGGAAAATTACTGTTATACTCCCGGATATCGTGCCAGAACCGAAGGACAGATCCCAAAGCAATATTGACCTTTCCGCCGGTAAGATCATAAACCTCTTTTCCGAAAGAAAGAAGATCGATGATTTCAGGATCTACTTCCAATTGCTCCTCTCCGGCATAGTCATTGATACTTTTGATATTGTTTAATCCGGGATATATATTATAAATATCATACATCTGATGATATCTGTTGTATTCCGTCATGCAGATTGACAGAAATTCATCAAAACTCTCCTGAGAATCGCAGTAAGCCGTCACGGTTATTGCCGTGTCAAATGCGTCAAATGTATAAGAATACTTCTCCGACTGCTGTGCTGCCGCTGATTCCGACGGCAAATTGCCACAACCCGAAAGGATTGCGGCACAAATTGCACATATGAATAACAGTCGGAAAAGTTTCTTCTTCACAATTGATCAACCTATAAGTCCGGCGACCTGCGCGCAGGCGGTTCTGACGGCCATCGTAACGGCATTCGATGTATAAGTGGCCGTGCTGTAGGCATCTACAACGAAGCTTCCGTCGCCGATATCAAAGGGAGATACATTGGTTTCTCCTTCAAACTGATAGAGATAGTTCTCATTCAGGCATTTTTCCCCGTATGCGGGAGATTCCGCATGGTCAATTACGACTACCCTCTGAATGACGCCGCCTTCGTCCAGGCAAACCAGCAGCCGAATCGGTGTTTCCGGGTTCTGATCATAACCCAGCGTTTCCAGTTCTACGGCATATCCGCCGTCACACTGATATACTTTGGTTACGTTTTTCTTCAGTTCCGCCTCTATTTCTGAAAAACTGCCGCCGAATACTTCTTCCACTGCATTGCCAATCTTTTCTTCGGGAGAAAGAGCAAGCAGACCTTCCGTGCTTCCGCCGTTATATACCCCGTACTGGGCAAAAGCAGCATTAACGCAGGCTTTGATTGCATCACTCGTGTAGGTTGCACCGGTGAATCCATCCACTTCCTCTGCGGAATTCTTCCCGTAATAAGTAGAAAGATAGGCTTCTTCCAGTGCAAGCTCTCCGTATTCCGGAGATTCGCCGCTTTCCAGCTTCATAATCCTGCTGATACTTCCATTCTCATCCAGTACAACAGACAGAACGATTTTGCTTTCCAACCCCTGCGCTTCAGTTTCCATCAGAAGCTTTCCGCCTTCGGATGCAGAGAGAGAACGAACACCTTCCACCAGAACAGCATCTTCTACCGTGTTGAACACTTCCCCACCGGTCAGCTCCGTCTGGGCTTCTTCCTTTGCCCGAGCAAGTTCATCAACCAGTTTAACCGAATAATCGGAAAATACAACCCCGAATATGAGATAGCAAAGAACAAACAATGCAACCACTGCCAGAAATCCCAAAATGTAAAAACGAATATTTGCTTTTTTCATAAAGATGCTCCATGTCAATTTTTGATAAATGATAATATAACATAGACCAACTGCCATTTCAACACATTGTCCATGTATGAAATTCTCGGAATTCTGCCTAATTTTTTTTGTAATTCGGTTGACATTTCATTCCTGAATCATTAAAACTATTCAGGATGTTAAGTTATCCATCCATTCACTATTATAAACAGAAAGTAAGGACTCGTCTTTGAAAAACAACGCCAGGTCTTCCGTTTTGTTTTGTCTCTACCTCCCGATCACATTCCTGTTTCTTGAAATCTGTGTCCGGGTTACCACATCTCTCCCCTTTTCGGTATATGGCATGCTCTCAGCATTTGCTCTTGGATCGATTCTGACGGCTCTTTTGTCGCTTCTTCCCAATAAACCGTGGCGAATCATTATTCTTATTGCACTTGCCGAAGCAGCTGTTGTCTGGTTCCTTATTGCTTACTTCACGAATGATACCTACAGCGTCTTTATGGATCCTGATATCATCTTTGGAACAGCCGGCAATGTGGTGGAAGACTTTTCCGACATGCTCCTCAATGTCATCAAAGGCGGTATCTGGACGATTCTCCTGTTCCACGCTCCGGTTATTCTTGGAATTGTCTTCCGAAAATACTTCCTTCCCGGTTCGGTTCGCATCTGGATTTCCATGATTTATCTCATCCTTTCCTTGCTGTTTGGCGCGTTTTCCTATTCCAATTCCCGTATGAAGCGGTATAACTACGATGACAGCATCCGGAAATACGGCGTAATTACCTCTCTGGAGCAGTTTTTTGAGTTTATATCCGATAAAACTTCTGCCTCATCTTTCCAATATACAGTTCCGGACACATCGGAGATTTCCGCGCCGCCTGCAGCCGAAGATTCAGATGCAGAGCAGGCGACAGTACCGGAATATGAGCCGCATATAATGGACCTGCCTTTCAGTAAAGAGGCTAATGAGAATATTCAGGCCATCAATAATTACATTCAGTCCGTTGCCCCAAGCAAGAAAAATGCCTATACCGGTCTGCTGAAGGGAAAGAATCTGATCGTTATCTGTGCAGAATCCTTTACCAAGGAAGTTATCAGCGAAGAGCTTACGCCGACACTGTATTTTCTGCAGCATCACGGAATTGTTCTTGAAGACTTCTATCATCCGTTCTGGGGAGGCAGCACGACTACCGGTGAATATTCTCTTCTGACCGGGCTGATTCCGCCGGAACAGAACGCAATGCTGAAAACCATTGGAAAGAACATGTATTTTACAATCGGAAATCAGCTGCGACGGGCCGGATATGCCAGTCATGCGTATCACAACGGATCGGTAACCTATTATGACCGTGACAAAACGCATCCGAATCTCGGTTATGACGAGTACATTGCTCTTGGAAACGGAATGGAAAACCATATCAGCTACAGGATGAACCAGGGCGGACCTGCGAAGCATCAGAGCGATCAGGAAATGTTTGAATATACGGTACCGCTCTATCTCGATGAACAGCCTTTCAGTGTATATTACATGACAATCAGCGGCCATTCCATGTGGTCCAGAGACGGCAATGAAATGACCCGGAAAAACTGGGATGCCGTTAAAGATCTGGACTATTCCGAAGTTATCCGGTCATATATTGCAGCAAATCTGGAAGTGGAATACGCCGTAAAATACCTTATGGACTCGCTGGCAGAAGTCGGAAAGCTGGAGGATACGGTTATCGTCATCTGCCCGGACCATTACCCTTACAACCTGGTTCCCAACATGGCCACCAACACCGTGACGGACTATCTTGCAGAACTCTACGGCTATCATTCTGATACCTGTGCACAGCGTGACCACAATGCGGCTATGATCTGGAGTCCGTGTCTGGACGAGCTGGAAGAAAAATTGGTCATTTCCACACCCTGCAGCAGTCTGGATATCCTCCCTACTCTTTCCAATCTCTTTGATCTCGATTATGATTCTCGCCTGTTTGTTGGCCGGGATCTGCTGGACCCGGAAGCAGCACCGCTCGTCATGTGGTCCAACGCCAGCTGGCTGACGGATCGGGGCTTCTATGATACCGGAAAAGAGGAATTTACACCGGCAGAGGGACAGACCGCTGACCAGAGTTACATTGATTCTATCAATCAGACCGTCGCAAACAAGATTTCATTCTCCGCCTCGGTACTCTATAACGATTATTACGATTATCTCTTCGGCAGCATCGCTGAGCCATAAAAAAGAACCGCGAAAGCGGTTCTTTTTTCAAACCATGTATTGGTTGATATTGTCCAGTGCGTGATTTGGGTCGTGGTTCTCGTCCAGTTCCTTAAGATAGCCCGCCGTAATAATGCCGGAGGGCAAAGCAATCACTGCCATCCCTACCAGAGTGGAAATCATTGTTACCAGCCGGCCCGCAACTGTCACCGGGGCGATGTCCCCGTATCCGATGGTGGCGAGGCTGATTGTGGCCCAGTAGAGTGCATCAAAAAACGTATCAAAAGTATCCGGTTCCACGTTGAAGATGACAAGTGCCGCAACAACAATATAGGCGACAGCAAGATTGACTACGGTAATCAGCGGCTTTTTCTGAGCACGGACTACATTCAGCACCATGCGAAGCGGCCGGGAGTATCGAAAAATCTTGAAGGCGCGAAAGGCCACAAATACACGCAGGACGCGAAGCACCTTCAGACTTTCACTGATATATATGAAGGAAGGCAGAATACAAAGAAAATCAATCAGCGCCATCAAGGTAAAAGGATATACAAAGAAAGATTGCACACCTTTTCCGATTTTATAATCCGCGGTGATAAATCGCAGAATATAATCGATAATAAACACGGCAGCTGCCGTCAGATCAATGATTTCAAAAACCAGATTGTCTTCTTTGACCATCAGCGGGATAAAGGAAAGCAGAATTACGAACAGCATCATCAGGTCGTAACTCTTGCTGGCCTTGTCATCTTCTCTTGCAACTTCAATAATTTCAAATATTCTTTTTCTCATTGACATTCTCCAAAAAGTTTGGTAATATAACAAAGCTCACGGGGGTATAGCTCAGCTGGGAGAGCGCTTGAATGGCATTCAAGAGGTCAGCGGTTCGATCCCGCTTATCTCCACCACACGGAAACAGCACTGGCAGTTAGGTCAGCGCTGTTTTTGTTTTCTAAAAAAGCAGAAAAGAAAAACAAAAAACGCGTCAACGCTTCGTGTCACCAAATCAACAAAATTAGCGGTATTTTTCAAATGCCGACAATCTGCCGGTTGGTTTGCAACGGAATTATAACACAACTGAAGACATAAAAAAAGCAAGAAGGTTTTCCCTTCCTGCTTAATTTTTTATTTATTTTTATCCTGAATCATTTTTATCTGTCGCCGAGCAGATAATGAGCAGATTCCATAAAAAGCTTATGGAATCTTTCCACAGAGGACCGGTCATAGTGGCTGGCTGAATAATGGTACGCTGCTTTTAGTCGGTCGGAATTGGAATCTTCCAGGATATTCAGTACAAACATGACATCGGCATATTTGATTTTACCGAAAAGTACGCGACCTTCATCAATAAGACCGTTCAGACTGTCAAAAGAGGCTGTATTAAGCTGATATAAAATGCAGGGGGCTGTTTCGAATGCTTTGTTGTGCTTGAAAGTAAAGGGATAACTATTGTTTGCAATGCTGAAGTCAACCTGTGACTGTACATCGGCGAGCAGTTCTTCCGGTGTGGAGTCATTGCGAATCTCCATGATGATCGGCAGATTGCAGTAAAGAAGACCGGTCATGTTGAATTTGTCCGAAGAGTCACGGTTGTTGTATGTCCACTTCAGAACAGCAAGTTTTTCTCCGTTGTACTTTGCTGTAGCCAATGCCGCAGCTGTCAGGAAGAAGGGATTACCAATGCTGGGACTTTTTCTAATGTCAATGTCATAGCCTATATCTCCGGCGATATATTCTACGCCCTGTCGATCAGTCCGGATCTGCCTGCGCTGATTATCCAGACAGGAATACTTTGAGTACAGTGCATCATATTTCTGCTTCTCGTCCAAGTCGAGATGCTTTTCGTGTCTTTCCGTAAAGCTTTGAACATAAAGGTAGTAATGATCCGGCGGCAGAACAAAGTTTTCGTCATCGTAGCATCTGCGTATATCCTTCATAAGGGTTGTAACGGAGGTACCGTCGCAGATCAGATGATGAATGTCCATAAAAAGATACGAACAGCTTTGCGTTTTATAAATGACTGCCCTGTAAAGCGGAGCATTACAAAGCTCGAAAGGCTGAATGGCATTTTCGATAATCACATTAAAATCCGCATCGGAAACTTCTGTGACCGGAATATCGTAATAGCACGCCGGGTCATAATACTGCTTAAACAGTCCTTCAACAGTAAACCGTATTTTAGTCCCGAAGGAGGGGTGACCGGATAGGGCGCGCATAACCGCCTGTTTAAAGCGTTCAACATCGGTTTCCGGCTTGAGCTTTATGAGAATCGGGATATTCCACATATCCGACTTCGCTCTGAAAAACTGCTGATCAATAATATTGATCTGTTCAGGCAGTAAATCCTGTTCCCGTTGCATGGCACGACTATTTGCCTCATCCAGATCCTCTTCAGGTGCTTCGGAAAGCAGCCCGAAAAATTCCGCAATCTTTGCTGGTGTCCTCAGCCGATAGATATCTGCGGATTTGAGACGGAGTCCGGCACATTCGTTTATTAAATCAATCGTACGGAGTGAGTCACCGCCAAGCAAAAAGAAATCGTCATTTATGCCGATTTGAGTTAAACCGAGGACTTTTTCCATCTTTTCACACAGGAGTCGTTCCACAGCGCTGCCCGGTGCCACATAGTCGGTCCTCATGGCATTTAGGTTAGGCTCAGGAAGCTCCTTCTTGCTCAACTTTCCGTTGGCATTCAGAGGCAGTTCGTCAAGCCCTATGAAATATGTCGGTATCATGTAAGAAGGAAGACTTTTTGAAAGCTCTGCCCGCAAACAGTCCATATCCATAGAGTCAAAAATGTTTCGGGCTTCTGAATTCAGATAGTATAATGCAATATAAGCACGCTCACTGTCAGAAAAAGCTTTGGCAACAGCAGTTTCAATGCCGAGAATATTTTTCACAGCGGCTTCGATTTCGGCCGGTTCGATGCGATTTCCGTTAATTTTTATCATGTCATCTTTCCTTCCGGAAACCACCAGGTTGCCGGAGGGATCAATAAATCCCATATCGCCGGAGTGAAAAACACCTCCGTCAGTGGCTCTGGCGGTCTGTTCAGGCATGTTCAGATAACCGCGGAAGTATTCGTTTTTAAAGCATATCTCGCCAATCATGCCGTCCTGAAGCAGTTTCCCGTCTTCGTCCAGAATAAGAATATCCGCACTGTCCAGACTCTTCTTCCCGGCAGGCGTCACATCATAGAATCTGTCAATTTCAAAAGTGGCAACAGTAAACATGGATTCGCTCATTGCGTATTTATTTATGAGCCGGACATTGTCAAGATACAGCCTGTTGGATGCCTCTCCGGTGACGAGAATGGTTTTCAGATACGGCGAAATATGCTTGTATGTTTTCAAAAGTGACGCCGACATAGCGGTATCCGTTATACGGTTTTCCAGGAAAAATTGCTCAAAGGCTTCGGTATTCCTGATAGTATCCAGCGGAGAAATGAACAGGCAGTGTTTTCTGTACAATCTCGGCACAATTTCGGTCACTGAAGCGGCAAAATCCAAAGGAGTAACAAGTGCAAATCGGGTCTGATCGTTGTCAGGACATTCGGACATCGTGGCATCCGAAGCCAGAATCATCTGCTCAAGTTTTCCGTATTCGTGGACTATTCCCTTAGGTTTTCCTGTAGAGCCGGACGTATAAATAGCATAGCAAGCATCATGAGAGTCTGTTTTTTCGTAATCGGGCAATGGACGACATTCCTGAATCTGTTGGAATAATTCATCATCAATCACTTCAGTACAGTCACAGTCCTCGCGTATGAAGGCAATGCGTTCCGGAGCCCGTGTGTTTTCTACAATCGTAAAAGCGGCACCTGCCTTCCACACACCAAGCATCGCCACAATAGCCGCTGTATCATGGGAAAGACAGAGCATTACAAAATTCTCTTTCCCGATTCCTTTTCCCTTCAGATAGGAATATACCTTGGCAGAACAGTAGTCAACATCTGCATAAGAGAGAATATGCCCACTGCAGGAAACCAGAGCCGCACTGTCAGGGCAGGTTTTTGTATTTTCAATAAATTTTTCAATAAAAGTTTGCATAGATTTTATCTCCAAGTCTTGAATATTTCTTTTGCACTGTCGAGTTTCTGCCTGAGCACGGCGATGTTTTTTCGTATGTTTCTTTCTCCGAGGTGCCCGGTGTTTTCATCTCCCGGATGATACAGATCCGCAGCCATCCGCAACGCTCTTACCAAAGAATAGGTATAGGCTGCCTCTGCACGGCATACGGCTTCGTCCTTCGGCAAACCGCTGAAGTAGTTCTGCGTGAAAAGATTCCACATAGTTTCGCATTCGCTGCGGTCAAGTCCCGAAAAAAGAAGCAACTTCGCATCGCTTTCAACTTCCGGATTCAAACGGTACGCCGCTGCCACGGAAGAAATGTCCCAAATAGGATGACCACAGCTCAGGTCGTCCAGATCAATCATGCACAGCCGGCTGTCACGGCAGCGGATTATATTGCGGAGATGAAAGTCGCCGTGAACGACAGTGTCGAGCCGCGGAATGGAATCGACGGCACTTTCATACACATTAATCTCCTCTTCGGAAAGAATCCCAAAAAGCCGATCGAGAGCACCCTTGTAAGATTCATTCGTATAAAAAGTAGAATTCGGTGAAAGCCGGGTATTGGCGAGCTGCTTGGAAAGAGAGGAAAGGGCATGTGCGCACTCTTCAAAACGGTCCGTGTGACCGTGCATATAATCGGAAAGAGTTTCCCCGTCCAAATAATCGGAAATCAGGCCGAGTTTTCCCGATGCGTTTACGGCTTCGTATATTCTCACAACAGGCAGACCGGCTTCTTTCGCCTCATGAGATATACGTACAATCCGCAGCAGTTCCTCTGCTGATACCCTACCTTCAAAAACTTTTAAGATACGGTACTCCGGCAGTGCATAAACAACAGACCTGCCGCCGCGGAAACGCTCTTTCAGGTTATCTGTTGTAATACATCGCAGTTCATTCATCAGCATCCTCCATCGAACCGGACACGGTTAACGTCATTTTCTCGCATTCCTTTTTGTAAAGCATAAAGGCCGGGAACACAGATAGAATTTCCGCTATGAGAAAAGAATACCATACGGCCAAATCGTTTCCTCCGGAAAGTCCGATTCTGGCAAGAACGAAGGCAACCGGGAGCAGAATAAAGACCTGCCGTAAAAGGGCGGGAATTGCCGAAAAAACGCCGTTTCCCATTCCTTGAAAAAAAGAGCAAAAAGTCATGATAATACCAGAAAAAACAAGACTCAGCGATATAATCCGCAAAGCCGGAATCCCTGCCGCATACATCAGCGCCGCTTCTTCATCCGCTGCTCCTCCCATAAATACAGCCAGAAGAGGCTTTGGCACAATCTGGAAAAGCATCGTCATAAAAAGACCGATAACAATGGAAAATTTCATACTCTTCTTAAAGCATTCTTTAATGCGGTCCGTGTTGTTTTTTCCCAGATTGTAGGCAATAATCGGTATGAGTCCGTTCCCTATGCCCATAATCGGAAGAGAAATCAGCGCATTGAGTTTTATATAAATGCCAAAGACATTCTGAGCAATTTCTTTTCCTGACGTATAGCGATACAGAATTATGTTGAGAGTGAATGTCATAAAAGAAGCGGCAAGATTGGTAATAACGGAGGGAACCGCAATCTTTCCGATACCGGCAAGAACAGCAGCTTCCGGCTTTAAAGCTTTTACAGACAGGATTATTTCCGGATTGAATCTGGCATTCAGAAAGAAGGATAACAGCATAGCAAAGAACTGTGAAAGCACTGTTGCCAACGCTGCTCCGGAAACTCCCAGTTTGAAGACGAATATGAAGAGCGGGTCCATGCATACATTCAGTGCAGTTCCGGCAATCTGAGAAATCATAGTCAAGGAAGTCCGGCCGGCAGCAATCAGAAATCTTTCAAAAGTAACCTCTAAAAAACCGCTAAAGGAGAAAATGCAGATTATTCTGAGATACTTTATCGCATATTCCGTTGTTGAGGGGTTTCGTGTCTGAGCGGCGATGAGCGGCTTCAGTCCGAACCAACCGAAAAGGAAAAAGAAAAGCGAACAGACAAGAGCGAGAAAAATTCCGTTCCCGGAGATTTTCCGGACAAGAACAGTATCCTCTCTGCCGAGAGAATTGGACAGCGGCGCATTTATGCCCACTGCGCATCCTATGGCGACAGCGCTTATGAAGCGCTGTATCGGCATGGCGAGTGAGACGGCATTCAGGGCATCAAGACTGATGCGGCTTACGAAAACACTGTCAATGATGTTGTACAGCGCATGAACCGCCATCGCCACGATAATCGGCAGAGCCATTTGCAAAACGAGTTTTCCGACAGGCATAGTTGCCATTTTATTAGTGCTGTCGTTGACTTGTGTATGGCATTTCTTTTTCATAGCAGATTCCTGTTGTCAGATGAATTATTAACTGTTGTTATTGTCAAAATTTTATTGTGTTTTTATATCTTTGTTTCAATACTATTATATTATAAAAAATGTCGTTGGTATATATGTTTTCAAAAAGTTACGGTTTTTGTTGTAACCCTTGCGGAATGAATCTGCGGCTTCAATCACGTAGTTTTCTGCATGAAAAAAGGAAGCTCGAATGCCACAGCCACATAAGGAAGTAATTTCAAAATAACGTGGCACGGCAAAAGCAAAGTGAAACAGACATCGTGAATTGCAGAAATGCTTTTCACGATGTCTGTTTTTATTTGTCTGGTAATCCGCACATTCGATTTATCCGATTGTTTCCCCTACAATAAAGGGGAAATCAAAAACAGGAGCTCGAGACACTATGAAAACAACACGGAAATATTTCTATCTGGACGATTTTGAGCACAGATTGCTGGTTGGATGCCTTATGACTGCTCGGAACGAGTATATTCACGAGGACAAGCCGATAGAAGACGTCAATGAGCTGATACTAAAAATCATTGATGCACCTTCAAAGAAACTGCGTGTTATAAAGGAGGAAGCATAATGGAACAGTACATAACAGATGAACGCACTGGATTGAAATATGAGCTTGTCGGAGATTATTACCTCATTGCCGGTGATGACGAACTGGAGGAACGTCCCATCGGAATATGGGGGCAAAGACACCTGCGGTATCTGAATCAACATCGCAAAAATGTTTGCGCCGATCTATTGA